>JAZNYH010000091.1:0-21326 GCA_045594305.1 Eubacteriales bacterium
TTTACTATGGGTAATCCATATTTCAATCCTCATGTAAATCGCCCATTTGCTAAGGGTACATACGAGCCACCAGAGCATCCTATGGTTGGTGTTGAGCGTATGCTCAATGGAATTGCAGAGGTTGCCTCTGAGATTAAGGGCACTCCTGTTATATGCTCGGGTATTTCCTTCCTTGGCGCTGTTTCTGCTAATGTTACAGCAGGCTATGTTAAGGACGGCAGATTTGATTTTGCAGGCTACGGCAGAGAAACTCTTGCTTATCCCGATGTTGCAAATGCAATCACCTCAGGTGCTAATCTCGATCCAAAGAAGCTTTGTATTTGCTGTGGCAAGTGCACAGAGATTATGAGATGTAAGGGTGGAACTCCTGGTTGCGTAATTCGTGACCAAGAGGTTTATGCACCACTTTATAAGAAATTTGTTTTAGGTAAGGAGTAATAAAATGAAGGTTGCTTTGATTACAGGTGCTGCTGGCGGTATTGGCTACGCGTGCGTTGAGAAATTCGCAAGCGAGGGCTACGCTATTGTAGCTATGGATATTGTTCCCTCTGACAAGGTTGGTGACAAGTTCGACGGGTTCGAAAATGCTATTTATGTTGCAGGAAATCTTGCTAAGGCAGAGGATAGAGAAAATGCTGTTAAGGTAGCAGTAAACAAGTACGGAAAAATAGATGTTCTTGTAAATGTTGCAGGAGTTGCACCTAAGGTAAGAGCTGATATTCTTGAAATGGGCGAGGAAAGCTACGATTTTGTAATGGATATCAACCTTAAAGGTACATTCTTCCTTACTCAATTGGTTGCTAATCAAATGATTTTGCAAAGCAAAAATGAGGGCTCAAAGGGATACATTGCTAATGTTTCCTCCTGCTCTGCCTACACCTCATCAACAAATCGTGGTGAGTATTGTATGTCAAAGGCTGGTGCTACTATGATGACTAAGCTTTTTGCTGACAGACTTGCAGAGTACGGTATTCTCGTAAACGAGATTTGCCCAGGTATTATCGCAACAGGCATGACCGAGAAGGTTAAGGAAAAGTACGACAACCTAATCGCAGGTGGTCTTGTTCCACTCAAGCGTTGGGGTATGCCAGAGGATTGCGCTAATGCAATCTTTGTGCTTTGCTCAGGTATGCTTGGCTACACAACTGGTCAATCCATCATCGTTGACGGTGGTATGCACATTCAAAGACTTTAATTTAAATAAAGCGATGCTCCCGCTTGGGAATACCCTGTGGGAGCATATTCTATAACGAGGTTATTATGAAAGAAAACATTATTGAAATAAATGGTGTTAAGGTAAGAAGGGTTTCTCTTAACACTCTTATTATAGGCACAGGTGCGGCAGGCTATAACTGTGCTCTTCGCCTTAGTGATTATGGCGTTTCTGATATTGCTATCGTTACAGAGGGCGTTAAGATGGGTACATCTCGTAACACCGGCTCTGACAAGCAAACCTATTATAAAATGAACCTTTGTGCTGATTATCCTGATAGCCCTAAGGCTATGGCTCAGGATTTCTTTAACGGCAAGTGCGTTGACGGAGATATTGCGTATGCTGAGGCTGCTCTATCTGTTCCTTGCTTTTTGCACCTTTGCGAGCTTGGTGTCGAGTTCCCCGTAAATCGCTTTGGCGAGTATGTTGGCTACAAGACCGACCACGACCCTCGTGCAAGAGCGACAAGCGTTGGCCCTCTTACCTCAAAGATGATGACTGAGTGCCTTGAAAAGGAAGCTATGAAGCGTGAAATTAAGATTTTTAACAAGCTTCAAATTATTGAATATATCAAAAATGGCGACACCTGTATCGGCGTTTTGTGCCTTGACAAGGAGGCTGTTGAGGAAAACGAGCGTTTTGTTCTCTTTAACGCAGAAAATACTGTTATGGCAACCGGTGGCCCTGCTGGAATTTATTCAAATACTGTTTATCCTATCGGTCATCACGGAGCAAGCGGCGTTGCCTTCGAGGCAGGCGTTAAGGGCAGAAATCTTACCGAGTGGCAATATGGTCTTGCATCAATCGCTCCTCGTTGGAATGTTTCGGGTACATATATGCAGGTTCTTCCTCGCTTTGTTTCCGTTGATGCTGATGGTAATGAATACGAGTTTTTGAACGAATACTTTGATGATATTGGCACATGCCTCTCTAAGATATTTAGAAAGGGCTATGAGTGGCCATTTGACTGCAAGAAGGTGCTTGATGGCTCATCAATTATTGACCTTTTAGTATTCCGTGAGTGTGTGCTTAGAGGCAGACGAGTATATCTTGATTTTAGAAAAAATCCATATGGTCTTGATAATCTTCCATATGACAAGCTTGATGTCGAGGCAAGAGAGTATCTTGAAAACGCTCACGCTTGCTTTGGCAACCCCCTTGAAAGACTTCAATTTATGAATATGCCTGCATACGACCTCTATCTATCCAAGGGCGTTGACCTTGAAAAGGAAATGCTTGAAATTGCTCTTTGTGCTCAGCACAATAACGGTGGCGTTGATATTGATATGTGGTGGCAGACAAATATTCCTCACCTCTTTGCGTGTGGCGAGGTTGCAGGCAGCCACGGTGTTTACCGTCCTGGCGGAAGTGCTCTCAATGCTGGTCAGGTTGGCTCTATGAGATGTGCTCAATACATATCTAAGCATATGGATAATTCTCTTGCAGGCGAGGAAACCTTCGGCAAAATAGCCAAGGGTGTGGTTATTAAGCATCTAAATCTTACAAGGGCTATTCTTGGAAGCGAGGACAATGCCATCGAATTGACTGACAAATATCAAAGGCTTATGGATGAGGTTGCAGGACCTATTCGTAACGCTTCAAGATTTGATGAGGCAATTAAGGAATTTACCGAGGCGTTTAGCAAATTTGATAGCATAGTTAAGGTTAGCAAGCCAAACAGACTTTGGCACGCATATCGCCTAAGAGATGCCTTGCTTGGTGAAATGGCATACACTCTCGCTATGAAAACATATGTAATGGCGGGTGGAAAATCAAGAGGCTCTGCTATTTACTCATCAAGCACAGGTAAGCTTCCCGCTAAGATGGAGGAGCTATTCCGCTTTGAGCTTGATGCTGGTGAATTTAATGATAGAATTTTCGAAATCACCTTTGAGGCTCCTTGTAGCTTTGGCGGTTGTGCACGCCCTGTAAGACCATTACCCGAGGGTGGTGGCTTCTTCGAAAATGTATGGCGTGAGTATAGAGAAAACAAAAACATTTATTAATTTGCGTTTTACTTTGGCACAAGGTGTGTCTAAAAGAGGTTCTTATGAAAACTGGCTTGGTATCTATATCTTTTAGAAAAATTTCAAAAAAGGAGCTTATTAAGGCAACTAAGGAAAGTGGTCTTGAATATATTGAGTGGGGTGGCGATGTTCATATCCCTATGGGTAATGTTAAGCTCGCTCGCTCTACTCGTGCTCTTATGCACGGAAGCGGACTTAAAAGTGCGTCCTATGGCTCTTACTTTGGGCTTGTCTACCATTGTGACGAGCACTTCCCTATGCCATTTAAAAAAGTTTTAAAGACTGCTCGTGCCCTCTCGGCTAAAACCGTGCGTGTTTGGCTTGGTTGGCCATATTGTGGCTGTAAAAAGGGCTGTGATGTCTTTCTTTGCGACAAGGGCTTTAAGAAAAATGTTACCATAACAAAAAGTCTTTGCAGGGAAGCAAAAAAATATGGTCTTACTCTTTCAATTGAGTGCCACTTTAAAACACTCTCCGATGATTATCACGACACACTTCGCTTCTTAGAGGCTGTTGGTGAGGATAATCTAAGGCTTTATTGGCAACCTAATCACGCAAGGGGCTTTGAGTACAATGTTGAGGCATTGAGGGCACTTTTGCCATATATCTCAAATGTGCATGTATTCAACTGGAATGAAAAGGGTGAAAAGTCCTCTCTTGGAGATGAGCGTGGTCGCCGTGAATGGAGCGAGTATCTAAGAATACTAAATGATGATAATGCAAGTGAGCGTATTTGCTTCCTTGAATTTATGCCTGATGGTGAGCTTTCCTCTCTTTCAACTGAGGCAAGCATTTTAAAAGAGCTTATAAGTGAGGTAGAGAAATGAATATTCTTGACAAGCAATACAGTCCCGAAATATGGGCAAGAGCAAAGGACATTCCTGCTCTTTTGCCTGCTATAAAAAAACTTGAAGAATGCTACGAGGAATACTGCATTGGTGAAATTCCTGCACCTAAGTTTAGCGAGTTTAGGCTCTTTGCCGATATTGGTGATAGAACCATTTATCAAAAGACCTTCTTTCAGCGTCAGCACAGATTATTCACCTGTGCGGTCCTTTCGCTTATTTATCCCGAGAATGAGGAATATTTTAAGCTCTTAGAGGACACTATCTTTGAGATATGCGACCTTTATGTATGGGCTCTTCCTGCTCATATGCCAAGCATTACTGAAAATAACAACACAGAGCTTGACCTTGATGCGTGCTCTATCGCTATGGCTCTTGCTATAATTAAGGTGCTCCTTAATGACCGCCTACACCCTCTTATCAAATCGAGAATTGATGCGGAGATTGATAGGCGAATTGTAAAGCCATTTCTTGAAAAGGATTGGCATTGGGAATACAGAGCTAACAACTGGACTACTGTTTGTGCAGGTGGAATTGGCTGTACACTTATGCTCAACCGTCCCGAGGTATTTGATACTGTTATGGACAGAATAAACAAGGATATGCTCTCATATATTGATGCGTATTGCGATGACGGAGTATGCACAGAGGGTGCTGGATATTGGGGTTATGGCTTTGGCTACTATGTTGCTTATGCCGATATGCTACGCTCGTATTCGGGTGGAAAAATCGACCTTTTAGCGGGCGAAAAGATAAAAAGCATTGCAACCTTCTTCCAAAAGATGATACTTGATGAGAATGTAGTTGTAACCTATGGAGATTGTGGTCTTGGTGCTAAGATGACAATTAGCGCAGGTCTTGTTTACAAGCTAAAATCAATTTTTGGTGACGCTTACGAAATCCCACCTCAGGGTATGTTCTTCTATGATGCCCATTACTTCCCGTTCTTCCTTGACACCTTTATTTGCTATGATGAGAGCTATTCATCATCTGCTCTTTCTAAGGATTGCGAATACTTCATGGCAGATCAGGGCTGGTATGTCAAGAGAACTCCAAATTATAGCTTCTCTTGTCGTGGCGGAACAAATGGCGAGAGCCATAACCATAATGACTGTGGCTCGTTTATATTCTGTCGAGGCGATGAGCAAATACTCCGTGATATTGGTGGCCGTCCATACACAAGACAGTATTTTGAGAACGAGCACAGATACAACTTCTTTGAAACCTCATCAAGAAGCCACAATGTGCCTATTATTAATGGAAAATACCAATGCAACATAAGAGATACACGCTCATACACCACCTTTGAAAATGGCACTATAAGGATTGCCTTTAATGAGCTTTACGACATTGAAGGTCTTAGCCTTGTAAGGTCGTATACGCCTGATGAAAATGGTGTTAGCATTGTTGATGAGTTTTCACCTGTCAATAGCTTTGTCGAGCGTCTTGTAACCTACAAAAAGCCCATTATTAAAGAGGGCGAAATTATAATTGATGATGTGCGCATTCTCTTTGACTCCGCCTCAGCCTACGCTGACTACGAGGTCGAGGTAAGGGCAATTACCCTTGACACAGAGGGAAATATAGCCACAGGTCAAGATGTTTATTGTATAAATCTTAATGTTAAGCTTCCATCTAATCGCTTTGAATTTAGAGTTGAGGTATCAAAATAATACTTGATAAATTTAAAAGCGAAGCCTTTTTAAAGGAATATAGGGAGAGTGAAAAATAAACTTCCCTTCGTGAGGAATACAAGAAATTGTATTTGAGGTTGAAATAAAAATGCTATAAGGCAAAATCAAAATTTAAAGGGTTTAATGAAAAAAGCACCGACCAAAGTCGGTGCTTTTGTTTTTTTGCTTGCGATTAGCCAACGATACCGCTACGCTCAACGCCTTGTACGATTTTATCCTGTAAGAATACATACGCAATTATAAGTGGGAGAGCAACAAGGATTGTCGCTGTTCCTTGAATTGCAGATTGGAACGGTTTAAGATCTTTAACTGCGTTCTCAAAGTATTCCGGTGTTACGATGATTTGTCGCATATTCGGGTAGCCGTGCTCATCAATGTAAAGGCTATCGAATAGTGTTGATACATAGTAATCATCTGTCCATTGCCATGCAAACGAGAATATAAATACTGTTACAAGCATTGGGATTGAGATAGGAATAATAATCTTAAAGAAGGTTTTGAAGGTAGACGAGCCGTCAACATACGCACTCTCCTCAAGCTCATCAGGAACTCCACGGAAGAACTGTCTTAGCATAAAGATAAACAATCCGTTCTTAAAGCCGAGTCCGAGGAATGAGAAGATATACATTGGTACATAGGAGTTATTAAAGCCACGCCACTTTTCATTATCTCCCAAGGCTCTCATTATTGGAGCTAAAACCTTTCCTATAATATTCGACTGCTCAAAGAAGTTGAAGTGAATCTTAAAGGAATAGGTGATGGTTTCAAGTGGAACCATAAGCGTTACTATTACCAATGCGAACACGATTGAGTTGCCCTTGAACTTGAACTTAGCCAAGCCGTATGCGATAAGCGCACAAATAAGTGTTTGGATAAGCGCTGTTGAGAAGGACAATAGGAATGTGTTCAAAAGTGATGAGAAATACTCATTTTGTAGAATGATGTATTTGTATTGGTCAATTGTTGGATTCTTGGATATAAGCATTACGGTTACATCCTTGAAGTCCGATTGTGTCATAAATGAGTTGAATATCTTTGTGATATACGGGAAAAGTATTACATAAGAAATACCCAACAAAAGTACAAATCTAAATACTACATAGACTGTCTTTTTAAGGAATTGGACGGAGAAGAATTTTGCTTTTATTCTCTCCCAAAGAGGTGCTCTTTCGAACTCGACACGGATTTTGTTCTTGGATTCTCTTTTTACTCTTGGTGTTGTATCCATGCTCTACCTCCTTAATCCCTTCTTTGGTAGTAAACAAATGTCTTCATAAGAAGCGCTACTACTATAATCATTGCAAGTACTATAAGTATGTATGTCCAATACATTACTGCGGTTTCTCCTTGGTTGAAGAAGCCACCCTTTACTGAAAGGTCGGTGTTGCCTGCGATAAAGGTCATTACACGGTTGTCAGCAGATGTAAATGCGTCGATAACTGTGTAGATGAAGTTTACAAGAATCATTGGGCTAACCATTGGAAGGGTAATCTTCCAGAAGGTTTCCCACGCTGAGGCACCCTCCATTTGACATGACTCATAGATTGATGGGGAGATTGATTGAAGACCTGAAAGGAATATAAGCATTTGTACGCCCGAACGGCTAACAATGTCGAAAATGTCGTTTACAAGTCCTACAACATATTCAACAAGCTGTGCTCCTACCTTGATGTTACCAAGCATGCTTTGAAGGTCCATAGCAGACATAATTCCTGCTGATTCGCCCTCACCTGTGTCGATACCACCTGTCATATTCTCCATATTCTCAAGCATCACGGATTGAGAATCGAAGTAGTCTATAAGTCCTGTGCTAAGAATAACCGGCAAGAAGAATATTGCACGGAATACTGTTCTGCCTGGCATCTTCTGGTTAAGAATGATAGCCATAAACAAAGCGAATATTACGATTGCTGGAATTTGAAGGATAAGGTCCTGAATACCATCAACAAGTGTGATTGGGAAGGACTTATCTGCTCTTGTCGGGTTAAAGATTGAGTGGAAATTCTCAAAGCCTACCCATGTCCATTGAAAGCCCTCTGCGCTTGGCTTAAATTCGCTAAACATAAGACGGAGTGAATGGACCATGATGGGAGCGTAGAATAATACGATTCCAAGCACGAAGGGGAGTACAAAAATCCATCCTGAAAGAGCTTTTTTTGTTGTAAGAGAAAGTCTTAGCTTTTTCTTTTTAGTTACATTTTGTGTAGATGTCATTTCGTCCTCCTTTCTTACGCACCATAGGTTGCATAGCCAAGTGCGCCTATTGTATAAACCACACCGTCGTATTCAACCTGGATTTCGTATGAATTGTAGTTGAGGATAAAGCCCTCGCCATTTTCGTACTCAACTCTTACTACTCTTGAATCGTTAAGAGATGTTGGAGTCTTATCAGGATTGTCGATAAGGTCCTGTGTACGAATTGGGTTGTAGCCCTCATCTGCGTTAAGGAACTCGTGCTCTGTAATGTATGAGCTCTGCTTTGATGACATAACATCATTATATTCCTTGTACATTCTTACTATGGAATCCTCCCATACCTTGAATTGTACTGAATAGTAATGGTTGTAATCAAGTGTTCCTTTAAGGAGCTCTGTATTTTGCATTGCGATTGTGAAGTAGAGATTTGCGCCGTTTTCAAGAGCCTTGAGGAACATATAGCGCTCATCACCCTCCATATTAATAGCATCGCCTGCAAATTCAATAGAGCCGTGAAGAACCATTCCTACGAATGGAACTGCCTCACTTGTGTTCAAGCGGCGGCTACTGTCAATAGGTGTCTTCAAAAGACCTGATGCATATCTAAGTGAATATGCGTTACCCTTGTCAAGAATAAGCTTGAAGCTTGTGCTTGATGTGGTATCCTTACCTGAAAGCTTGGAGAGCATATTTTGTGTGTTTACCTTAGACTGCTCTCTGAATATGTAGCCTGTCTTCTCATCAAAGTCAGAGCTTAGATCTGAGCCGAATGCTCTTGTAGCAAGGCTTGTAATCTTAAATTCAGATGCGCTGTTTATAAACTTGCTATATGCAAGGTCATATGAATCGGTTGAAATAACTATTCCGCCCTTACGCTGGAACATTTGGATTGATGCATCATATTCTCTTCTTGATGCATATCTTCCGTCAAGTGTCTTTGATGCTGTCTTCTTGTACTTAAAGCCACTGAAGCTTTTGAGGTCCTTAGAGTATGAGAAGTCAACATTTGGAGCGATTTCCACATCGTTCTTCTCGGCATAGTCGATAAGCTCGTTATATCCATCTGCTCCACCCAATACCTTTTGCCATTTTAGGTAGGTTGGATATTGGTTTTCAAGACCACCGTTTGCAAAGCCTGTGAGAATAAAGGTCATATTATTAACACCATAGTTTGCAAGTGTCTTGTGCATTGAGATAACATCAGTAAATGTTGTAAGTGCCTTGTTTACCTTTACTGGGAAGGTCATTATCTTTTCCTCAATTTGGAGTGAGCCAAATACTTCAAGGAAAATTCTTGAATATCTATCAAGCTTTGATGGATCAATCTTTGTAAGATCGCCTCTTGCTTGGAGATAATCTCTATAATAATTTGCCATTCCAATATAGGATGTGTCGTATTTTGCACTTGCGCTACCCGACTCTGAAAGGTTAGATGGGGTAAGCATAGCATACTTTACAGTTGCCTTTCCTACATAACGCTGAACGCCGTTTACATTGATTTCTTTACTGCTTGCTGAGCCACCTGAGAAGGAGTCTGCAAGGTCGTATTTATCGCTTGAGCTAATATTGAATGTAGGATAGATTGAGTTGAACTCGTTATTTGCTGAGGTTATTGTTGCGTGTGCATCTCCGCTTTCGATAATTGCAAAGAAGCCGTTTTTCTGCTCTCTGCTTGTAATAACATTACCAAATACGGGGAATATTGCTTGCTCCTGATTCTTTATTGTTGTTGTATAGATTGAGTAATCCATACCATAAAGAGGAGTTGCAATATTGTCTATTGAGCCTGCTGCGTAGAGGTCCTCATATCTTATAAGAACTCCACCGCCGTCAGGCAAGAATGCGTAGCCCTTTTCATCTCTCTTAGCTGCGTTGAAGTAAGGGAGGATTGAAACGGACATTACATTGTAGGTTTCCTCATCGTATACAATCTTTGACATATCAACTGTGGCTGTAAAGCCGTCGTTTGTCAAGGTATACTCAACTGGAACCTGGAATGGTGGCTGATAGGTTACGTCTACATTGTAGTCGTTATATGAGCCATAATTAAGAACACCTGTTAGGTAATTGAAGCCTGCATTATCATAGAAGGAGTGCATCTCATCAGATGTAAGCAATGCCTCTTGAATAAAGAACTTTTGAAGGGTTTCCTTGTTCTTGTCACTTACGAAGGTGTTAAAGATCCAAATTCCATCCTTCTCCGAGTAACTATAACGGAGCTTGATGGTGTTAATTCTGCTCTCTGCCTTCTTCTCATCACCGAGTGTCTGTCTAATTCTATCGAAGAGAATTTGGAAGTCGGAATCGAGAATTACCAAGGGGAGAACCATTTCCTTCTTACCAAGGTCGTAAATTACGCTTACCTTGTTATCGTTAGGGTCCTCATCCTTGATTGCCATTTGACCATAAATACAAGCGTCTGTGTATGAGTAGTAAATTGTTTCTACTGTTGCTGAAATTGCTTTATATTTCAATATAATAGTAGACAAATACTGCTTTTTACCATTATCAGAGCCGACTCCTGAAACATCAACGGGGTTTGAGAGCATTATCTCGTTTGTTTTCTTATTGTAAATTCCTATTTCACCTGAAATTGGGTGAATACGAAACTCCATATAATCGTTTGAGAGATATGTCGTCATTTGCTCATACTTCTCATTTTCAGAGAGAACCTCTGTTTTGTAGTAATCCTCAGGGGTTGCTGCGCTTACCATCATAGTTGCACATGGGATAAGCATCATAATCACGAGGATTATTGAAAGTATTCTATTTTTCATATTCTATAATCCTCCTTATCTATAGCTTATCTCGCTGACTATGGTTGAAACAAGTGCGATCATCTTTGAAACGAGTGAGATGAACAAGAGTGCGATAAACATAATGAATACCATACCTACAATTGTCATAATAACTGTAAGGATATTCTTGCCCATTGAGTAGTCGTGTGTTACCTGCATTCCAAGAACAAGCAAGAAGCCCATCCAAATAAATGCAAGGGTTACAAGCATTGAGGTAATTTGTCCCTCGTCACCTACCAATACATTGGTAAGGATTGTTGAAATAACTACGAATGCTGGTACTGGGAATAGTGCATATGAAGATGCAATGAAGATGTCCTTGAAGCTTCCTTCTCCGTCGAACAAGGTGGTAAAGCACCAGTTTGCAATAACGAAGAGCATAAGTGGAATTACTACTGAGGCAATCTGCATAAACGCAGACATATATGAGCCCTGTGGGTTGTAGTAATAGCCTGTACCTATTGATTGATAATAGAAGGCTACAACTGTTAAGCCTACAATGAGCAAGCCTGCACGAACTGATCCACGCTTCTCGTGTTTAAGGTCCCAATAGCCATCGAATGGATGGAATATTAGGTGGAAGCCATAGAAGAACTCCTGCTTGAAGCTCTTTCTACCAACCACAAGCTGTGCATCCTTGTTTATCTTTGCTGCGTATCCAAAAAGCTTACCCAAAAGAACAACTGCTACAATTATAAGAATTACCATAGGGATAAAGAGTGTTTCCATCTTTTCCTTACGAAGATCTTTAAATGCTGTTGCATAGTTCTCTGTATCGTATGCGTTTTGATAATACTTTATAGCCTCGTCGTATTTTCCATCTCTGTAAAGGGATTTACCGATAGCAACATAGGCTGTATCGAAGTTGTTGTTTCTTGCGAGCACCTCTTCCCACTTGCCTACGGCTGCGGTATAGTCGCCCTGATTTTGATAGTAGATTGCCTCATCAAGTATTTCTGCGTACTCTGTTCTACGGAATACTGTAAAGGCACCCTTTGTTTTGTCAAGAACTACAATGTTTGTACCCTGATAGGTGATTGCGGCAGCTGAGGTAATGTTACCGAGCTGTGAGCCCATATCTCCAAATATGTGGAGAAGGTTTCCGTCCTTATCATAGGTATAAACCTTTGAACGCTTTGAGTCAATAATTGACCATACTCCGTTAGGTCCACTTGAAATATCTACGATATTTGAAACGCCCTTAGGAGCATCACGGTTTGAGCTTGTTTGTACTGTATTAAGCTCTACATTTACCTCTCCTGCGGGAGCGAAGAAGCCGTTACGGTGCATAATATCTACACCCGTTGCGTTCAAGAGCCTTACTGGTGAATAATCACCGAGCTTTGTTGTAAGAGCCTCAAGCTGACTTTGGTGGTCGTCCTCACTAAATACGATAGTCGCATAAACGAATTCCTTTGTTCCCTCATCGATATCAATGCTTTGATATGGTGGTGGAACGAAGCTGAGGAGCTCGCTTGCTGATGGGCTTATCTTTTGTACGAGTGCATCAAATGCACTAACTGTTACCTTTGGCGCACCGATGAAGTTAATAAACTCTCCATCAGAGGTCATAACGATAATACCCTCAGTTGCTCTTGGTGAAACCACGAAAATTCTTCCGTGCTTATCAATAACACAGCTTGTTGGTGTGAATGAGTTGTCTGTCATAAGCTCAGTTTCTGGCTCGATTATTTCACGAACATATGAGCCGTCCTCAAGATCGAATATTACTATTCTCTGGTTTGAGGTATCGCAGACATACAAGCCCTTCATTTCACCCTCATCTACTACGAAGGTGCTTGATGGGGACTTAAAGCCGTCATCTACTCCGTTGCTGTTTACAAACTTTTCGATAACATACTTAAAGCTATAATACTTGTCTGTTACAATAATTCTATTTCTGTCTTTGTCAGTGATGTACATATTTCCGTTCGCATCGGATTCGATATCAACAAGGCTCGCACCCTGTGTGTCAATTCCAAGCGAAACCAAATCAACCATTTTATCGGGAACATAAGCATCAGGAGATGCCAAAAGCTCACCGTCGATTGAATAGGTATAGGTTGAATATGGAGCTGCCATAGCAACCACGGGAAGGAGCATAAGGAGCATCATTACAAATACAGTTATTCTAATTAACCTCTTCATAACTACCTCCTTAATCCTTCATTCCACTTGTACCCATTGTTTGAATTACATTACTTTGCGAAATAACGAATACTACGATTGGTACAAGCATCATAAGAACTGCTGCCGCTGCGGATGCACCCATACGAGCGATACCACCTGCGGTGATTTGTGAAATTGCATAGTTAAGCGTCTTCCATTGCTCACTGTAAATGTAGATTGACGCACCCATTTGCCATAGTCCTTGGAAGGAGTAAATGATAAGGGTAATCCAACCTGGCTTAACCATTGGCATCGCAATTGTCCAGAAGGTTTTAAGCTCGCTACATCCGTCAAGACGAGCACTTTCGAGTGTAGAATCCTGAATTGAGGAGTCCATAAACTGCTTCATAAGGTAAAGACCTGTTGCTCCACCCCATGCAGGGATAATTACTGAAAGTGGGTTGTCAAGAAGTCCGAGGGCTGAAAGTGTAAGGAAGTTTGCAATACCTGTTACCGTTGAGGTAAACATAAGTGAGTTTTGAATGATTTTGAATGTGCCCTTTCTTCCTGGGAATGGAATCTTTGAAAGAGCGTATGCTGCAAGTGACGAGAAGAAAATGTTTCCAAAGGTACCTGCGGCAGTAATAAGGATTGTGTTGAATATGTATCTCGAGAATGGAACCCAAGAATCACTAAGTAGGTAGAAAAGGTCGCCAAAGTTTCCTGTGGTTGGCTTTACTACATAAAATCTTGGTGGGAACACCCAAAGCTCATCGAGAGGCTTAAATGCCTGAATTACAACATAATACATTGGGAGGAACATAAATACTCCCATTATAGCGAGGAATACGAATATTCCTGTGTCGCCTCCTACCGAACGGTTGAGAACGACTTGGTGGTTTCTGACTCTCATTTTTTGCATATCATTTACCCACCTTTGACAATAATTTTCTAACCAGCATATTTGCTCCTATCATAATAAGGAACAAAATGAACGCAATGGAGGAAGCGTATCCAACCTCCCAGCGCTGGTTCCCATAGTCGTCTATACAGTGCATAATTGTATGACATGAATAGTTAACTGATGGGAAGCCACAAAGCTGTGTTACTACTCCACCGAAGCCGAATGCACCTGTAATTGACATTACCGCACCGAACATAAGGTGGTTCTTCATTTGAGGAAGCGTTACATACCAAAGCTCCTGCCATCTGTTCTTAACGCCGTCGATGGCTGCTGCCTCAAATTGGTTCTTATCAAGTGTTTGAAGTCCTCCAATGAAGGAAAGGAACGCTGTACCAAGTGACTGCCACAATGCTACTACTATACAAAGCGTCATAGCGTACTTTTCATCGTGGAACCAGAGCACTGGGGTATCAATTGTTCCCATATCGAGCAAAATACCGTTTACAAAGCCGTATGCGTCATCTGAGAAAAGAGCTGACCAAATGGTGTATGCTCCTCCTGAAATTGATGGTGCATAGAATATAAGGGTAATTACTGCTCTAAGCTTCGGTGCAAGCTCGTTAATGAACCATGCAACGAGGAATGAGAGTATATAGGATACTGGTCCTATTACTACTGCGAATACAAGTGTGTTCTTACAAGCTTGAAGGAATATATCGTCCTCGAAGAACAATCTTGTGTAGTTGTCAATGCCAATGATCATATCCCAGCTTATTTCAAGCATATTGAAGGATGTAAAGCTGAGAAGGAACGAAAGAAGCACGGGGAAGAGAGTAAACAAAATGAATACGAACATAAATGGCGCTATCATAAAGTATGCCACCTTATTTCTCTTCATTTCCTTGATGGTCCATTGTGCCATTGTCATATCTTTTCTGGCAACGGCCTTTCTTGGTGTTCCATCATGGTTAAACCCACTTGGACTTGCACTTTCGTCGCAGTACTCGGCGTAAATTTTATTAAATTCAGAAGCCGGCAATCTGCGTAATGGCGATTTTTCTTTTACTTCCATTATTTGTCTCCTTTACAAGTCTTAGGTTTATTTACCGACGATTACTCTATCGCCTGTGGTTATGTCAATGTAGTCCATACCGAACTCAACTCTTCTTCTCGTTATTTCCTTATTAATAGTGTTGGTGTACGAGAGGAGTGAGTCTGCTGGGTCCTTTGCCTCGTTATATGCTGCGAGGAATGCGAAGTTTATGTATCTTGCAAGATAGTAGCTTCCTGGATAGTTAGGAACGCCTACGAGGTTTGTAAACTGTGAAAGAATAGCATCTCTTTCATCGTTTGTCCAAGGAATCTCCTTGATTGCCTCTATATTAGGTGTTGGATGGCGTCCTGCGATACCCTGAATTGATACCATTTCATTGGTGTAGGATACCTGACAATCCTTGCCTACATACCATTTCATAAACTGCCATGCGTTTGCTCCGTTGTCACAGCCTGCGAGCATTATACAGCCTGTTACGGTTGCTATTGCTGCGTTATTTATGTAGGTTGTGCCGTCCTCTCTTACATGCTCATAGCCAGGAAGGGTTGTAAAGCCCCAAAGTCCTGAAAGCTCTGATGCAAAGAGTGCGAGCTGGTTACATGAGGTGTAGTCCGAAATTCCTATTGGAAGCTCACCTGTTCTAAAACGGTTTGCAAAATCATATACGGTTGGGAGTGAATACTGTGTATACATATTACAGAGTGAGGTAAATGCGTTCAAAACTCCCTTGTTGTCGAAGTTAATCTGCATTCCGCCTTCCTTGTATACCTCATTTCCACTTTGGTAAATGAATGTGTAAATATCGTTTTGGATACCTACCTCCATATGGTGGTGCTGAAGCACTGGAACCATTGCAAGAACATCATCCCATGTCTTTGGAATTTCAAGTCCGAGCTGTGAAAGGATATCCTTACGGTAGAATAGCATTGAGAAGTTAAGCTTATCTGGCAATGCGTAGTAGGAATACTCTACCTCTGCTCCTACTGAGGAGTCGTGAAGCATGAGTGGAACTACTGCCATCTCTGGGAACCACGAGAGAACATTCTCAGTATCGTTCTCTATGTATTGGTTAAGTGGTAGCACTGCACTACGCAAAGCATAGTCAATTATCGTAGCGCTCGCCTCCATTAACGATACATCAGGTCCTGCACCCGCCAAAACTGATGGAAGCAGTGTTCCTGCAGAGATAAGCTTAAGGTTTGCTGATACGCCTGTCTTTGGCGTAAAATCGTTATCTATAAGGCTTCTTATTACTTGTGCTTGGTCACGGCCTGATGCGAGCCATACCTCAACTGGCTTTGTATCACCTGTTGTAGTTGTCTCGGTGCCGAGTGAGTTATAGTCTGTGATAAAGCTATAGAAGAACATTGAAAGCTCGTACCACAAGGATTGGAAGAAGTTACCCTCGCTCTTGGGCAATTCTGCCTTTGCAGGTTGAATTACAAAATAGTCTACCTTTAATGGCTGTGCTGATACATTGGTAATCCATGTACCAAGTGAACCGAGCTGTGTCTTAAAGGTTTCGAGATTTCCTGCTATCTCGCTTTCATCGCTTCCCATTTTATTAAGAAGGATATAAAGCTGTTCAAGGGTTGCTGTATTTTCACCCTTCAAGCCTGTTGTATCAGAAAGGTAGATATAAACCTTCTTCAAGTTAATGGATTCTCTCATCAATGTTTCGAGAACATGTGGCATTACTCTTGAGAAGTTATATGTACGGTCCTTATCAGGGTTACTACCTGTAAGCTTGATTATTTCAAGGTATGCTGCGTTAAGATTTGAAAGTGTCTTTGAAATTTGGCTGAGCTGTGCTCCCATATCCGCAAGAGTTACCTCAAATTTAATTGTATATGGCTCTTCTCTTGCTTCAAGGTAGAAGTACATATCCTGATTGCCATCATTCATATACTGTGTTTCCCATTCGTCAGTATAGCCAAAGCGACAGTTTGCAGCCTCTGCATATGGAAGCTCACCATCGATATATACCTTACGAGAAACATACATACCACTAAGAAGGTCCTGCTTAAAGCGTGCACCTATTCCATAGTAGCCACTTTCAGTAATTTTAACCTCATATGTAATCCACTCGCCAACCTTACTCCACTGTGTTCCACCTGCAATATTGTACTTTTGTACCTTTGCAGATTGAGGACCTGTAAGACCGCTTGTGATAGATGAGGTTCTATCCTGCAAGGGGTAGATTGTAACGCTTGATGTATTCCTTACATTCTCTGCCTCAATGATTTGAGGTGCTGCGCTTGGAAGATTTTGATCAATTGGTCCGTGCTTAGCAATATAGTCCGCATATGTGATAGTAGGCAAGCTTGCTACTGGGGTGAGAACTATATCATCAAGAACAACCGGCTCTCTTGTGCTTTCAAGAGTTATTGTGTTCTCTCCTGCGGGGAGATAGAACTGGAACGCACTTACATTGTAGCCGTTATTGTCTTGAAGTGTGTAGGTCATCCACTTTGGATCCTGTGAGAGCACGGGACGAATGTCGTTTCCGTTTCCATCCTGCTTGAAGCTTTCCTTACCGTCTATCATGGTATAGTCGTACTTCCATACCTTTTGGAGAACAACGGAACGAGCCTCTGAGAATGGAGTTTCGCCATTCAATGAGAATACACGCTCGATTGATGTGGTTTTTCCGCCAATTGTTTGGCAGTAATTAAGGTTGATGGTGTAAAATCCGCTAACGGGGACATTAAACTTCCATGTAACCTTTCCTGTTTCGGCAACTTCAAGAACATTGGTTCTTCCAACATGCTCCTTTACATTACCTGCTTCATCTGTCGTCACAAGAGTAAACGCACCCTCGCTTGTGTTTGTCGGATCAATGCTGTCGATAATGTCAACAACTATTTCCGACATTCCCGTTGTGTCACCCGAAAGCTTTTGATACTTTTCGAGATATTCCTCATACGAGATGGCGTTTAGGATTTCTCCAACATCAGAGATAGAAACCTTATTGTTGCTATCAAGCTGACCAGAGCCCTCCTCGGTGGCGGCAGATACGGGCACAGCTATAGCACCTATGAGCATAAAGGTGCATATTAACAATGCCAGTAGTCTTTTCGCTTTCCTTTTCATAAGAAACCTCCATGTTTTTTGCAATTTGTTTTACCGCCGAGCGAAGGCGGTGACGCCCACGCACACGCACGAGCATCTTATGCAAGTTTAATTTTAGCACACCTATATAATAAAAGTCAAGTATTATATTTTTCGCATTCTTTTTGGGCGAGATTTTTTATTTTTTCGCAATTTTTTAAAAAACCTTATTATTAATTAATTGTAAATTTTTTGCTTGCTTTCCTTTTCAGTAAGAAAATGGGCATAAAGCCAAGCCCTTGGCGACTTAGCCTAATGATAGTTCGACCTCTTTATGAATTAAATGTGAACAAAATGCGTTTTTTGGATTTGTACATTATGCACAAATTAGAGGGGCTGTTTTTGACATTTTAGACAAACAACCAAACTTTTTTGAGCAGTTTTAGCGATTTTTACAAAAGCTGGTCGATTTTCCCCTTTTTACCATTGATTTAAGTGGGCTTGTCCTATTCTCTCTTAGTCTTGGCTCGCTCACCAGCATTGCTTTTGTTTTGCGAAAAATATATGGTATTTTTTAGAATATTTTTTACCCGTACCACTTGACTTTAATCTCCCTTTATTTTATAATGAAATTACAAACTTGCATTTTAAGGAGAAAATATGTACTATCTTGGTATTGACCTCGGCGGAACTAATATTGCCGCAGGTATTGTTGATGAAAATTGTAAAATTCTTGCAAAGGGCTCTGTTCCTACTATGGCTAACAGAGATGGCAAGCTTATAATTCAGGACATGGCTAATCTTTGCAAAAAGCTCGTTAGTGATATGGGGCTTAGCATTGATGACATTGAGTATGCAGGCATCGCTACTCCTGGTACTGCTAACTCCGACACAGGCATTGTTGAGTATGCTAACAACCTTCCCTTTGTAAACTTCCCTATCGCCGACCTTTTGAAGGAATATCTCGGTGTTAAGAGGGTTCTTATTGAAAATGACGCTAATGCTGCTGCTAAGGCAGAGGCTGTTGCTGGTGCCGCTAAGGGTGCTAAGTATTCTGTTATGATTACTCTCGGCACAGGTCTTGGTGGTGGTATCGTGCTTGACGGTAAGGTTTACTCAGGCTTTAACCATGCAGGAGCTGAGCTTGGACATGTTGTTATTGAGCAGGACGGCAAGCAATGCACCTGTGGCAGAAGGGGCTGTTGGGAAACATATAGCTCTGCAACAGGTCTTGTTAATATGACTAAGGAAAGACTTCTTGAAGCAAGAGCAAGCGGAGTTAAGTCACTTATCGATGATATGATTGAGGGTGACATTAACAGAGTTAATGCTCGTGTTGCATTCGCTGCTATGAAGCAGGGTGATGAGCTTGGTGCTAAGATTGTTGATGAGTATATTAGCTATCTTGCAAGCGGTATTGCAAATATAATCAATATCTTCCAGCCAAATGTTCTTTCAATTGGTGGTGGAGTTTGCAATGAAAAGGATTACCTTCTCATTCCTCTTAAAGAAAAGGTATTTGCTCAAACCTATTCAAAGGATCCAGCTAAACAAACAACAATCAAGATTGCTGAAATGGGTAACGACGCTGGTATTGTCGGCGCTGCTACTCTCGGCTTCTAATTACATAAAAATCAAAGGCGTGGCTAAGACCACGCTTTTTGAAAAGATATGACTAAGAAAGGGGGAAATACAAGTGACGCTTGATACACCGATTGGTGATTTATATGGTGTTGGTCCAAAATATGAAAAGTATTTTTCGAGCAACTCTCTATACACAGTAAGGGATCTTTTGTACTATTTCCCTCGTGCCTATCAAAATCGTGCTGATGTTTGCAGGCTAAGTGATGGCTCTATGTACGACACCCCTCACTCTTATATTTTGACCGTTGCCTCCGACGCTAAGGTTGCAATGATACGCAGGGGTATGAATATTTTAAAGTTCAAGGCGTTTGATGAAAGTGGCACGGTTAATATAACCTTCTTTAATCAAAACTACTTGAAGGACATTTTTAAGACGGGGGCAACCTTCCGCTTTTGGGGTAAGGTTACACAGGAAAAGCGTTCGCTATTTATGTCCTCTCCCTCGTATGAGCCATTTTTAGAGGAGCGTCCTTTGGCTCCATATGTGTCTGTATATCCACTTTTTTCGGGTATAAATCAAAAATATCTTGCAAAGCTACTTTCGCAAATAAGAGCTAATATTCCAACACTTATCAAGGACCACCTGCCAGAGAGCGTTAGGCTGAAAAATGGTCTTTGCACGCTGGGGTATGCCCTTGAAAATATTCACTTCCCCGAAAGCTCTGAGGCTCTTGATAGTGCGATTAAACGATTAACCTTTGATGAGCTATTTATCTTTGCTCTATCTATTTCGCAAATGAAGACCTCATCTGCGACAAAGCTTGCTCCTATAATGAACAGGTGCGATCTTACTCCTCTGCTTTCTCAAATGCCATATGAGCTGACTAACGCACAAAAGCGTACAATTGATGAAATTCAAGGGGATATGTGTGCGAAAACGCCTACTATTGATAGTGGCAGATATGAGGCGATTAGCTATACCATTAAGCCTATGAATCGAATTGTTGTGGGCGATGTTGGCTCAGGAAAAACAATTTGTGCAGCGGCGGGTGCTTTTACTGCGTGTAAGAGTGGCTTCCAATGTGCTCTTATGGTGCCGACGGAGATTCTTGCGTTTCAGCACTACGAGGATTTAAAGCCTCTTTTTGAAAATGCAGGCATAAGCTGTGAGCTTCTTACTGGCTCTACCCCTGCAAGGGCAAAAAGAAATATTCTAAGCAGGCTAAAAAGTGGTCAGGTGCAGTTCATTATAGGAACACACGCCCTTATACAGAGTGGCGTTGAATTTTACAACCTTGGACTTGTTATAACTGATGAGCAACACCGATTTGGTGTTATGCAGAGGGCAAGGCTTGCCGAAAAGAGCAAGAGTGCGCATGTGCTCGTAATGAGTGCTACGCCTATTCCTCGTACGCTATCGCTTATGATTTATGGTGACCTTGACATTTCACTAATTGATGAGATGCCTATTGGAAGAAAGCGTGTTAACACCTTTGTTGTTGATGAAAGCTATCGTGCCCGTCTAAATGGCTTTATTAGAAAGCAGGTCGAAAATAAAAACCAAGTATATATAGTTTGCCCAAGCGTCGAGGAAAAGAAGGATGACATTCTTGACACGGCAGACTTTAACCCATTTATTATTGATTTTAAGGACACTCCCCCGCTCAAATCGGCTGTTACCTATGCAAACGAGCTTAAAGAGACCTTTCCCGACCTTAGTGTTGAATTTCTACATGGAAGGATGAAGTCTAAGGAAAAGGATGAGGTTATGATGGCGTTTGCAAATGGGCAAATTGATATTTTGGTATCTACTACCGTTATTGAGGTTGGTGTTAATGTGCCAAACGCTAC
>JAZNYH010000092.1:0-86688 GCA_045594305.1 Eubacteriales bacterium
CGACGGGCGATATAAATGCGGAATGGTTGAGAAGCCTCGCTATGGAAAAGCAAGACCTTCGTTTATCCCTTCACGCTCTAATTCTGCTTTTGCACCGATTTGAAGTCGGATCGTAGCCATGTCGTTCTGTGAGCCAAGGAGTTGTTAGTCTCTCTTGTCTTCCTAAGACCGCTTGGCCTCCGACTTCGACGGGCGATATAAATGCGGAATGGTTGAGAAGCCTCGCTATGGAAAAGCAAGACCTTCGTTTATCCCTTCACGCTCTAATTCTGCTTTTGCACCGATTTGTATTCGTCGTAGAATTTGTAGTAGGGGCAGGAGCTATTTTTCTTAGTTAGGTAATCGAGATACTCGTCCTCATCGAGGTCAATTGTGCACACATAGTCGCCAATTTCCTCATCATAATCAAAATATTCACAGCTTTCGCAGTTGTTTGCCATTTTTACCCTCTCATAGACTTTGGCTTGCCAAAAAAGGCAAGCCAAAGCTTTATTTAGTCGATTGTGTAGGTTGTACCCTGTGGAGTGTCGATAAGAGTAATTCCTCTTTCTTTAAGACTATTTCTTATCTCATCTGCACGAGCATAGTTCTTTGCTTTTTTAGCCTCTGCACGCTCAGCTATAAGAGCCTCAATTTCAAGGTCGAGAGGAGATTTTTCAACCTCAGCCTCTGCCACAACCTCGGTTACAAGGTCAAGAGAGAGCACTCTGTCAATATCTTTAAGAGCCTCTATCTTTGTAGCGTCGCTCACATTAGCCTTCAAAATATCATAAATGCAGGTAATACCAAGGGCTGTGTTCATATCGTTGCCGATAGCCTTGATAAAGCGTGCCTTGTTTTCGCTGATATACGCTTGGTCAATCTCTCCCTCACGGCTAAGATTTGAAATCTTGCGAAGGAGCTTGTTATAGGTTGCACTCGCTTGGTCGAGAGCCTCGTACGAGAATACAAGAGGCTTGCGATAGTGCGATTGTAGACAGAAGAAGCGATATGCAATTGGGTTGTAGCCCTTGCTTTTAAGTAGAGAAACAGTAAGGAACTCTCCCTTTGACTTGGACATTTTACCTGTCTCATCGTTTAGGTGATGAACATGGAACCAATAGTTGCACCACTTGTGACCGAGATACGCCTCGCTCTGTGCAATTTCGTTTGTATGGTGTGGGAAGATGTTGTCAACTCCGCCACAGTGAATATCGAGATACTCTCCACAATGCTTCATACTGATACAGGAGCACTCAATATGCCAGCCAGGATATCCAATTCCCCAAGGGCTCTCCCATTTAAGCTCCTGATCATCAAACTTTGACTTGGTAAACCAAAGAACAAAGTCGCTCTTGTTACGCTTGCTTGTATCCTCCTCAACATCCTCACGCACGCCAACCATAAGCTCATCGCTTGAATGACCTGTAAGGGCGTTATAGTCCTTAACCTTAGAGGTGTCGAAGTAAACATTTCCGTCAGCGATATATGCAAAGCCCTTTTCGATAAGTCCCTCAATTGTCCTTATAAACTCTGCAATACAGCCTGTTGCAGGCTCAATAACATCGGGAGTTTTTATGTTAAGCTCCTCGCAATCCTTAAAGAAGGCGTCCTTGTAAAACTCTGCGATTTCAAGCACAGTTTTCTTCTCACGCTTAGCTCCCTTAAGCATTTTATCCTCACCCGTGTCGCCATCGCTTGTAAGGTGACCGACATCGGTGATATTCATAACTCTTTTTACATCGTAGCCCTCGTAGCGAAGTGCCTTTTCGAGCACATCCTCCATCATATAGGTACGAAGATTTCCAATATGAGCAAAGTGGTAAACGGTAGGACCACAGGTATACATTTGAACCTTGCCCGCCTCGTTAGGAACAAATTCCTCAACTGCTCTTGAAAGTGTATTATAAAGCTTCATTGTTGTTATCTCCTTCAATGTTGATTTGCTTGCGAGATTTGCAATACAGATAAATTATAAACGCTAAGCTAATAGCGAAGAAAATCGTTGAAATTATAAAGGTTAAAAGCGACATTCCCGTAATAAACAGAGAGGTCATATTGTACGCAAGGTGGAATACAAGTGATGGGAAAATCGACTTAAATGCCGAGTAAAGCCAGCACATAAGAGCACCTAAAATTGTTGCATAAATAATTCTAATGAAATCGCCGTGCATAACTCCGAAAATCACCGAGGTAAGAGCGATAGCGATAACGCTTGGCAAACCCTTAGATAGCGAGCCTTGAATACAAGCACGGAAGATAATCTCCTCTGCAAGAGGTGCAACAATTGCAAGAGTGACTATTTGAAGAGCGAGCGAGCCAGAGGTCATCATAGCAGAGCTTTGCTCAACCTGCTCAACCCATTCCTCGGGAAACTCAATTAGTACATTTAAAACATATGTTGAAAAGAGCTGACCGAAAACACCAAGAGCAAGGCAAAAGCCGAGCGTGGTAACGGGGCGAGGAAAATCGACATTCATCGAAAGCCCGCTTTGCGTGTCCTTCTTTTCCATAAATCTCATAATTAAAATACAGCAGACAATAGAAATCAAATTCGAAAAGAGCGAAAGCTCAAGCGTACGCTCGTTCAAGATTTGCACAAGGTCCTTGTCTGGTGAGGAAACGGCAAATATAACTCCAAGCACTCCGCCGACAATTAATTGTGACACGAAGTAGGCAAGAAAGAATAGCCCTGCCTTGACAATGCAAAGCACAACAGCACCAAGCCGTTCTCTTTTGTCCATAAAATCACTTCCTTTGGGCAACTTTTCAATATTGTAGCACAAATATTCGAGTTTGTAAAGTAAGATAATTAATATATTTTATAAAAAATAAAAAAAGTGTTGCAATTTCAAAATATGTGTGCTATAATAAGCACGATAATAGTATTTTTACTATCTGCGAAGGCCCCTTCGCAGATTTTCTTTTACAAAAAAGGAGAAAATTAATGAAGCAAACAAAGGGCATAGTTCCAGAGGTGCTCGCAATTGCTGAGCCTATTGCAAGAGAGCTTGGGTATAGCATTTGGGACATCGAGTACGAAAAGCTTGGCGCTGAATATCATTTGGAGATTACCATTGATAAGGACGACGGAATTACAATTGAGGATTGTGAGAAAATGTCCCGTGCCATTGACCCCGTGCTTGACGAGCACGACATCATAAAGGACGAATATCACCTTGATATATCCTCGCCAGGTGTCGAGAGGGTGATAAAAACCGATGAGCATTTAGAAAAATGCAAGGGACAGACAGTAATAGCAAGGCTCTTTGCCCCAATCGAGGGACAAAAGGCAATAGTTGGCACGCTTGACTCGTACGATAGCGAGAGCGTGAGCATTAAAACCGATAAGCTTATTGCGATTCCAAGAAAAGCAATCGCAAAGATGAATATTTATTTTGAATTTTAAAAGGAGAAAATAAAGATGAACAACGAATTTTTTGAGGCTCTTGAAATTCTCGAAAGAGAAAGACACATTCCAAAGGAGTATATGATTGAGAAGGTTGAGGCTGCTCTCGCTGCTGCGTGCAAGAAGGAGTATGGTATTGCTGAAATCACAGTAGTTATCGACCCTGAAAAGAGAGATATGAAGGTTTACCGTAAGTACAAGATTGTTGCTGAGGTAGAGGATCCAACCGTTGAAATCACAAAGGAGCAGATTGAGGCTCTTGAGGCTGAAAGAAAGGCTGCTGGCATTAAGCACAAGACAAGATCAAGAAAGCGTAGCGTAGGTGCTGATTACGAGTACGAGCTTCATACAAAGGAGTTCCGCCGTCTTAGCGCACAAAACGCAAAGCAGGTAATCGTGCAGGCTATTCGTGAGGCTGAAAAGTCAAGACAGGCAAGAGAGTACGAGGAGCGTAAGGGCGAGATAATGTCCGCTATCGTAACTAAGGTTGAGGATAGCACAGGAAATGTTGTTGTCGACACAGGCATTTCACAGGCAGTTCTTCCAAAGAGCGAGCAAATCCCTGGCGAGGTTCTTCGTGAGAATGATAGAATAAAGGTTTATGCATTCCAGGTAAACGCATCTGGCGAGCGTGGACCACTTGTTTCTCTTACAAGATCACACCCAGACCTTGTAAAGCGTCTTTTTGAGGCTGAGGTTCCTGAAATTAAGGAGGGCGTGGTTATCATTAAGAGCATCTGTCGTGAGGCAGGCTCAAGAACAAAGATTTCCGTATATTCAAGAGATGAGAGCGTTGACGCAGTTGGTGCTTGCATAGGAAATCGTGGTGCAAGAATAAACGCAGTTGTTGAGGAATTGAAGGGCGAAAAGATTGACATTATCCCATATAGCGATGATCCTTGTGAGTACATCAAGGCAGCACTTCTCCCTGCAAGCGTTAAGAGAGTAGATATTGAAAACGAGCGTAGCGCAAGAGTAGTTGTAGCTCCTGACCAGCTTTCACTCGCAATCGGCAGACAAGGACAAAACGCACGCCTTGCTGCAAGACTCACTGGCTGTAAGATAGATATTAAGAGTGAGTAATTTTATGGAAAAGGTTAAGAAAATTCCACAGCGTAAATGTCTTGGCTGTATGCAATCCTTTCCAAAGAAGGAGCTAATCCGTGTCGTACGCACCCCCGAGGGTGAGGTTTGTATAGATACAACGGGCAAAAAGTCGGGCAGAGGCGCATATATCTGTAAAAAGGAAGCCTGCCTTAAAAAGGCGGTAAAGGCAAAGCGACTCCAAAACAACTTAGAGGTTGAGATAACGGATGAATTGCTTTCAGGGCTTTCAGAGGAGATAAATAAGTGAAAAAATTTCTG
Organism: Eubacteriales bacterium; assembly: GCA_045594305.1. Lineage (GTDB taxonomy): Bacteria > Bacillota > Clostridia > Oscillospirales > CAG-272 > RGIG2000. Next base: position 4,754 of record JAZNYH010000092.1, read on the forward strand.
TTAATGCTGGGCCTTTGTCGAAGGGCAGGCAAGGCGGTAATCGGCACTCCTTCGGTGACAGATTCACTCCCGAAGGGTAAAATAAAGGTCGTTTTTTACGCTTGCGATGCATCGGCAAACACCGAAAAGAGAATTACTGATAAATGTAAATTTTACGGAGTGAATTGCATCAAGCTATCCTACTCATCAGAGGAGCTTTCCTCGGCAGTAGGCAAGAGCGGTGCAGTATGTGCGCTCGGCATAACCGATGAGAGCTTCGAGAGGGCTCTTGTCGATCTAATCGATAAGGAAACGAGGTAAAGCATAGATGGCAGCTAATGTTAAGATTAAGGATTTCGCAAAGGATTTTGGCTTAGATCCTAAGGATGTTATTGAGCTGATTGAAAAATCGGGTGTTTACGACAAGGCGTCAGTTGGTGATGCAATCGAAATGTCCCTTGCAAATGTAATTGCAAGCCGTCTTACTCTTATGTGTGAGAGCGTTAAGATGAGCGATTATCTCGAAAGAAAAACAAGCATACCCGCAGGTAAGGTAAAAAAGCAGAAGGCAGAGCCAAAGCCCGAGGCTAAGGCAGAGGAAAAGAAGCCTGCTGTAAAGGCAGAGGAGAAAAAGCCCGAGCCAAAGAAGACCGAGCCAAAGCCTGAGGTGAAGGTAGAAAAGAAGCCCGAGGTTAAGCCCGAGGCTAAGGTTGAGGCTAAAATTGAGGAGAAGAAGCCCGAGGCTAAGGTTGAGGCTAAGGTTGAGGAAAAGAAGCCCGAGGGACCAAGAGCAAAGAGTGCCGAGGAAATTCGTGCAAGAGCCGAGCAGGCTAAGCGTGATGCTACCCCAAGAAAGGACTTTGCTCCAAAGGCAGATACAAGACCACCTCAGCGTGAGCAAAGAGATTTCCGTGGCGACAAGGATTTCAGAGGCGACAAGGATTTCAGAGGCGATAGAGATAACAGAGGCGACAAGGGTGCAAAGGGCTGGAAGGATCAGCCTCAGCAAAGAAAGGACGCTCCACAGGGTGGCCGTCCACAGTTCGCTCAAAAGCCACAACAGCCAAGCGAAACAGTTGTAAAGAAAAAGACAGGAGCTACTCGTGTGGTTGACACAAGAGGTGGAGCAAGCATCGACCTTTCAAAGTACGATGAAAGACTTGACTCCTACGGCTCATACGATTCCTACGGCTCAGGAAAGCAAAAGCTTAAAAAGCAGAGCCGTCAAGAGGGCGCACACCAATCCTCTAAGAAGGAAAGAGAGCGTCAGGCTCAGGAGAAGATTAAGCGTGCAGCGTTTGAAAAGGCTAAGAACACACAGCTTTCAATCACAGTTCCCGACGAAATCACCGTTGGCGAGCTTGCAACACGCTTGAAGGTAACATCAAGTGAGGTTATCAAGCGCCTTATGATGATGGGCGTTATGGCAAATGTAAACCAAATTGTAGACTACGACACAGCATACCTTATCGCTGACGAGCTTGGTGCAAAGGTAACCAAGGAGGTTGTTGTTACAATCGAGGAGAAGCTCTTTGATGAGAGCGAGGACGATGTAGCAAGCCTTGTTGAGCGTGCTCCTGTTGTCTGCGTAATGGGACATGTTGACCACGGTAAGACATCAGTTCTTGATGCAATAAGACACACCAGCGTAACAGCAGGCGAGGCAGGTGGAATTACACAGCACATTGGCGCATATAGCGTTAAGATTAACGATAAGCCAATCACCTTCCTTGACACCCCAGGACACGAGGCATTTACAGCAATGCGTCTTCGTGGTGCTATGGCAACTGATATTGCAATCATAGTTGTTGCCGCTGATGATGGAATTATGCCTCAAACAGTAGAGGCAATCAACCACGCAAAGGCTGCGGGAATTGATATTATAGTAGCAATTAATAAAATGGATAAGCCAACCGCTAACCCTGACGGAATTAAGCAGGAGCTTACCCAATACGACCTTGTTCCTGAGGAATGGGGTGGAGATGTTATCTGCGTTCCTGTATCTGCAAAGACAGGAATGGGACTTGATGACCTTCTTGAAACAATCCTTCTTGTAGCAGAGGTTAAGGAGCTTAAGGCTAACCCCAACCGCCGTGCAAAGGGTATTGTTATTGAGGCTAAGCTTGACAAGGGAAGAGGCCCTGTTGCAACAGTTCTTGTTCAAAATGGTACACTTAGAAGTGGCGAGGTTGTTATCGCAGGAACTGCGGTAGGACATGTAAGAGCAATGACTGACCACACAGGCGCAATTGTTAAGGAGGCAGGTCCAAGCCGTGCAGTTGAGATTATCGGTCTTGCTGAGGTTCCTGTTGCAGGAGATGAGTTCAACGCAGTTGAGGATGAAAGAATGGCAAGAGAGCTTGCCGAGCAGAGAAAGGCTAAGGCTAAGGAGGAAATCTTCAAGGCTAACGCTAAGCTCAACCTTGATGATTTGTTTGCTCAAATCAGCGACGGAGCTAAGGAAATCAATGTAATTGTAAAGGCAGATGTGGGTGGTAGCGCAGAGGCTGTAAAGGCTTCACTTGTTAAGCTCTCAAACGCAGAGGTAAAGGTGAGCGTTATTCACACAGGAGTCGGTGGAATTACAGAGAGCGATGTTATGCTCGCTGCTGCATCTAACGCAATTATCGTAGGCTTTAATGTACGCCCAGATAAGAGCGCTATTGACTCTGCTGCAAGACAAAATGTTGATATAAGAACACATAGAATTATCTATGAAATCATTGAGGAGATGGAGGCTGCCATGAAGGGTATGCTCTCCCCAACCTACAAGGAAGTAATAAACGGCCACGCCGAGGTAAGACAAACAATTCGTGTACCGAATGTTGGAACAATCGCAGGAAGCTATGTTCAGGACGGAAAAATCACCCGTCAATCACAAATTCGTGTGCTTCGTGACGGCGTAGTTATATTTGAGGATAAAATCTCATCACTTCGTCGCTTTAAGGACGATGTTAAGGAGGTTGCCGCTGGCTACGAATGTGGTATTGGACTTGAAAAGTTCAACGACATTAAGGAGGGCGATATCCTTGAAGCGTTTACTATGGAGGAAATCGCAAGATAATAGTAAGCTAATTGTCGCTTATATCGCATAAAAGCAATAATGCCTCGCTCTGTGCGAGGCTTTATTGTCCCCAAAGCAAAGACCAACAGGACACAAAACGGAATATAATTAAAGTAAAACCGAGGGGAGTGAAATTATGAAATATTATGTAATAGCAGACATACACGGCTTTTACGAGGCGACAAGGCGTGCACTTGATGAAAAGGGCTTTTTTAACGACACAGAGCCACACAAGCTTATAATTTGTGGAGATTTATTTGACCGAGGAGCAGAGGCTCGCAGGCTACAAGCCTTTATTGAGGAGCTAATGGCGAGGGATGAGGTTATTCTAATAAAGGGCAACCACGAGGATTTAATGGTGGAGATGCTTGAAAATTTCTATGATTATCTACCCTCTATGGTTTACACTCATCACTACCAAAACGGCACCTATGATACAGCCCTTGCTCTTACAAGAATGAATAAGCACGATGTTGAGTACAACCCCGAGATATTTAGAAAGAGAATGTACGCAACACCATACTTAAAGGACATAATTCCAAGCATGCTTGACTACTACGAAACGGAGCACTATGTGTTCGTTCACGGCTACATTCCCTGCCAAAGCGTTCTTGTTGGGCAGGACAGAGAAAGGTTCTTTGGGCTTGAAAATTGGCGTGAGGCATCGTGGCAGGCTTGGGAAAAGGCAAGATGGATAAACGGAATGGCAGCGTGGAAATGTGGCGTCAGAGAAGAGGGAAAGACAATCGTTTGTGGACACTATCACACCTCGTGGGGACATAGCGTAATTGACGGAATTGGCTCGGAGTGGGGTAACGATAGCGTGCTCGAACCCTTTATAAAGGACGGACTAATTGCACTCGACGGGCGAGTTGCGTTTACCAAGAAGGTCAACTGTATCGTAATAGAGGACTAAAAAAGAGCAGACGCTTGTCTGCTCTTTTGTGTTATTAACGCCTTATAGAACAAGTGCAGAGAGAAGTCTGCAAATCTCGTTTGTGTTAGTGCCCGAGGTAAATTCAAGAGTAACCTTGCCAACGCCCGAGATGTAAAATTCAAGCTCGCTATCGAGGTCAAGCACGCCTGAGGTCTCAATGGAGAAGGCTTGTATTTTTGAATAGGGGATAGAGGTAAAGTCCTTTTTCTTTCCTGTAAGTCCTTGAATGTTTATGCAGATAATTCTGCGATTTGTCATTACAACGCCATCACGAAGCCCCTTGAATGAGCCGAGTATTTGCTCGCCATCAACCAAGAATGGTGCGACAAGTGGCTGAAATTCCTTTAAATCAACAGCTCTTAGCTTTACAAGAGCCGAGTTGTTAAAATCAATCATCGTATAAATCTCCTTTAAAATTTGTCTATATATTTATTTTATCACAAAGACGGTGAGTTGTCAATGATACAGCGTTGACATTTTTATCACTTTATGATAATATATCATTGTACGAGGATTTGAAAGGGGTGAGAATATGGAAAAGCTATCGCTAAGCTGTGACCAATGTGGCTCTGTCGATGTCGAAATGGTAGATGACAACATTGGAAAATGTAATCACTGTGGAACAAAATTTCTTATCATACCTAAAAAAGATGAGGACTCAGAGGACGACGCAGAGGATTTTGAGCCAATTCAGGGTTGCTTTGCAATAAAGCCCAATAGGGATATGGAATGGTTCAAAAGAAAGGCGATAATTGACCTTTTTCTTGATAGCAACACACCTCTTGATATTGGTGTGGCAACCCTTGGAGAGCCATTTGAGAATATCACCCAAACACTAATGATGACCACCTTTTACGAGGGTGAGTGTGTCGCAGATATAGGCTATATAAGCCCGTTTGCCAGCGGATATAGCTATGATGATAGCGATTATAGCTGGTCGCCCTTTAAGACACGATTTAGAACAGATGTAAAATCGACCTTTACATTAGATGAGGGAGAGGGCAAGGGCGAGCTTAGACATCCACTCTTGTCAGCAGATAAAACTCTTATCTCGTGTATGAAAAAGAAGCTTGATTCAAGTGAGTATATTTGTAGCATGCAGGAGCTTGGCGTCACACCCGTGGAGCTTACCGATGACATAATAGAAAAGGCACTCCGTGATAACAAGGATGAGCTTCAATATAATATTGACCTGCCAGGCGATAACCAAAAAATAGTTAGCATAATGGCATCGCACAAGATAGCTTCGCTTCTTAGAGTGGCTGAAAAGCAATATATTCTCCCTGGTGAGTATAAGGGCAAAAAATTCGAGATAGTAGCCCCCGCAGGGGCGGAAGAGGAGCGTCGCTTCTACCACTACAAGGATTTCTCGCTTTTAAGCAACAGAGTTGGTATTTATCGCCTTGAAGAGCTTGGAATAAAGGGCAAAAGGGCAGAGGAATACGAGAATTGCCCCATAGTAGGCGAAACCGAGAGCGAGGCAAAGCACCGTATCTATACAAACAAGAAGAAAAAGAAAACAACCCTTGCAAGCACTATTGCTCTTATCGCTGGTCTTGCTGGCGTGGTTGCTTGCTCCTTCTCATTCTTAATAGGCGTAGGAATAATCGCACTTTCAATCGCTGGATACAATATGTTCAAAAAGGCGAGAGATAATTACTATGACAAGATTTTAGCACAGCTAAGCGAGCAAATAGGCAAGGAAAACCCCCTAAATATGTCAAAGGAATTTCGCTATAAGCTTTCGTGGCTTGAAGCAGAGCTTAAAAAAAGAGGGCTTGCTCCAATCACGAGAGAGGAGCTTGAAATATATCTTGCAGGCTACTCCAGCTTCGGCTACGACCGTTGGTAAAGCAGAGATAAAGAGCTTGGCGAGTGCGAGGCATTGAGCCACGCAAGGGGCTACCGAAATTACGATATTTAAATAACAATAAAAAATTGTTAGCCACAATAAAAGGGGCGAGGGATTTAAAAAATTCCTTGCCCTTTTTTCGTTCGTTCTTTTGTGAATTTTTTTGAAAATCTTGGGCTTTTTATTGAAAATAAAAAATGTATATGTTAATATAATTGTGATAAGAGGTGATAAAAGCTCATTTTTTGCAGATATTAAAACAAAGGAGAGTGAGAAAATGAACGAATTTATAAATCCTCGAAAGGTCGCTATGATAGGCTGTGGCTTTGTAGGCTCAGCAAGTGTTTTTGCACTTATGCAAAGTGGACTTTTTAGCGAGATAGTTTTAATAGATGCCGACAAGGAAAAGGCAGAGGGCGAGGCTATGGACATTAGCCACGGTATCCCCTTTACAAGGCATATGAAAATCTATGCAGGCGACTACGATGATATAGTAGATGCCCACATTATAATAATTTCAGCAGGAGCAGGACAAAAGCCTGGCGAAACAAGGCTCGACCTCGTTAATAAAAATGTCGCAATCTTCAAAAAAATCATTCCCGAGATTGCAAAAAGGCGTTGCGAGGGAGTGCTCCTTATCGTTTCAAATCCCGTCGATATTCTAACACAGGTCGCTCTTTCGCTCTCGGGCTTTCCCGAGCATAGAGTAATAGGCTCGGGCACGGTGCTTGATACTGCAAGGCTTAAATATCAGCTAAGCGAGCATCTTATGGTCGACAGCCGAAGCGTGCACGCCTTCATTATTGGTGAGCACGGAGATAGCGAGGTTGTTGCGTGGAGCAGTGCCAATGTGTCGGGAATAGCTCTTGAAAGCTTTTGCGAGATGCGTGGTCACTTCTGCCACGAAAGGGCAAACGAGGAGATTGCAGCCAAGGTAAAGAATAGTGCCTACGAGATTATAAACAAAAAGCGTGCAACCTACTATGGAATTGCAACCTCTGTTAAGCGTATTTGCGAGGCTATTGCAAGAGATGAGCGTTCAATCCTTCCCGTGTCACATATGATGCACGGACAGCACGGCATTGACGGAGTGGTTCTTGGTATGCCTGCAATAATCGGTAGCGACGGAATACAGGCAGATGTACCAATTTCGCTTGATGATGACGAGGTAGCAAGCCTAAGGGCGAGTGCTGAGCAGTTAAAGAAGATATTTGACACGCTTGATTTATAAAATCACCCCAATCGGGGCTACATAAGGAGAGAAAAATGAGAGTTGATTTAGGAGCAAAGCCATACATATTCCCTATGCCTGTGCTTATTATTGGCACATATGATGAAAACGGCAGGGCAAACGCTATGAATGCAGCGTGGGGAATGGCGTGCGATATGAACAAGGTCGCAATAACTCTAAGTGCTGAGCATAAGACAGTAAAAAACATTCTTAAAACGGGCGATTTTACAGTTAGCATAGCGGATACAGAGCATATAGCTGAGTGCGACTACTTGGGAATTGTGTCGGGCAATAGTGAGCCTGACAAGCTTGAAAAATGTGGCTTTACCGTTACAAAAAGCGACAAGGTAAACGCACCAATAATAAACGAGCTTCCCTTAGCTCTTGAATGTGAGCTTGAATGCTACGACACCGAGAGCGAGATTTTGATAGGCGTTATCAAGGGAGTTAGTGCTGAGCAGAGCATTTTAGTAGACGGTAAAATAGATGTAAGCAGACTTAGCCCCATCACCTACGATACAGAAAATCACACCTATATTGCACTTGGCGAGGCTGTCGGCAAGGCATTTAGCGATGGCAAGAGGATAAAGAAATGAAAATAAAAATTAAAAGAGCAACAATAGACAGACCAAGAGTTATTGTGCATATGCTTATGTCACTTGACGAGAGGGTTACAGGTAGCTTTCTTTCCACCGAGGTAGGACTTAAAGCGTGCGAGGAGTATTACGCTCTACATAGAGAGTATAAGGCACAGGGCTTTATTTGTGGCAGAGTCACAATGGAGCAGAGCTTTACTAAGGGAGCAGAGTTAGACCTTGATAAATACGAGGGCGTCGATGTGCCAGATGGCGATTTTGTCGCTAAAAAAGCAGATTTCTATGCTATAAGCATAGATCCAAGAGGAATACTCGGCTGGCAGTGGGCTGATATTGTCGATGAGGATGAGGGCTACAACGGAGCGCACATAATCGAGGCAGTAAGCGAGAGGGCAAGCAAGAAATACCTTGCGTACCTAAGAGAAAAGGGGATTTCCTATCTTATTTGCGGAGAGGAAAGGGTAGATGTATGCGTGCTTCTTGAAAAGCTGAAAGCTCTTTTTGGAATTGAAAAGGTTCTCTTAGAGGGTGGACCAATAACAGATACGGAATTTTTAATGGCAGGCGTTATTGATAAGATAAATCTTGTTGTTACCCCTGCGTGTAATGCTGACGGAGAGGGCGATACCCTTTTCCACGGTCTTGATACAACAATGGCACTTCGCTATTTTAGGCTTGCAGGAATAAAGGAGCTTGAAAACAAGAATGTGCTTATGTGCTATGAAAGTAAAAAATAAGAAGGCGAAAAGATGTTAAAAAGATTTTTGGCTTACTATAAGCCACACAAGGTGATGTTCATTTTTGATATGCTTGCATCACTTTTAGTTGCAGTAATAGCGATATTCTATCCAATAATCACTCGCTATATGCTAAACGATTTTATCCCACTTGGCAAGTTCGATAAAATAATCATATTTGGCTTTCTTCTGCTTCTTTTGTACCTTATAAGAATGCTACTTAACTATTTCATTCAATATCAAGGACACACAATAGGAGTTAGAATGCAGGCGCAGATGAGGAGCGATATGTTTAATCATCTGCAAAAATTGCCATATAAGTTTTACGACGACAACGAAACCGGTAAGATAATGACAAGAATGACAAATGACCTTTGGGAGATAAGCGAGCTTGCTCACCACGGCCCTGAAAATGTGCTCATTTCGTCAATTTCGATAATTTTGTCATTTTCCTACCTTATGACAATAAATGTATGGCTCACGCTCATAATTTTTGCGTGCGTGCCTTTCCTTATGATAATTTCTCGTGCCCTTCGTAAGAAAATGAAGGAGGCATTTACGGAAACTCGTAAGGCGACGGGCGAGATAAACGCCTCAATTGAAAGCTCCATAACGGGTATTCGTGTAACTAAGGCGTACACCAATGCCGAAGAGGAGGAGGCAAAGTTCGAGGTAGGCAACCAAAGATTTGTAAAATGCAGAAAGGTTGCGTACAAGGCTATGGGACTTTTCCATTCCTCGACAACCTTTGTAACAGATGTATTCAATGTAATTGTGCTTATTGCAGGTGGTATATTCCACTTCAACGGACAAATATCACTTGGTGACTATACTGCCTTTGTAGTGTCGGTAAACCTATTTATAGGACCTGTTAATACCCTTATCGGCTTTATGGAGCAATACCAAAATGGCGTAACGGGCTTTAAACGCTTTCTTGAAATAATGGATACCGAGCCAGAGAAGGACAACGAGGGTGCAACGCCTATAAGTGGCGTGCGTGGAGATATTGTCTTTGATAATGTTTCCTATGGCTATGATGAGGGAAGAGATGTTTTAAAATCGCTCTCTCTTGAAATCAAGGCGGGCGAAATCTTTGCACTTGTAGGTCCAAGTGGTGGTGGAAAAACGACAATTTGTCACCTTTTGCCAAGCTTTTACGAGGTGGAGAGCGGAAAAATACTGCTCGACGGCAGGGACACTCGCCAAATAACAAAGGAAAGCCTAAGAAAAAGCATTGGAATAGTTCAGCAGGATGTTTACCTGTTTAATGCAAGCATGAGAGATAACATTCTCTACGGACGCCCAGAGGCTACTGATGAGGAGGTTGTCGAGGCGGCAAAGCGTGCAAATATTCACGATTATATAATGACGCTCGAAAAGGGCTATGATACTGTGATAGGTGAGCGTGGAGTTAAGCTCTCGGGAGGACAAAAGCAACGCCTTTCAATAGCGAGAGTGTTCCTAAAAAATCCACCTATACTTATCCTTGATGAGGCTACAAGTGCTCTTGATAATGCAACCGAGGTGCTAATTCAAAAATCCCTCGATGAGCTATGCCGTGGCAGAACCACAATAGTAGTTGCACATCGCTTGTCAACTGTTAAAAACGCAAATCAAATCGCAGTTGTGGCAGGTGGCGAGATAATTGAGCAGGGCACACACGATGAGCTTTTAGCTCTCGGTGGCGAGTATGCCGAGCTATATAGCTCTCAATTTAAGAACCAATAGTATAGAGAATAAAAGAGGCTATCGTTAATTCGGTAGCCTTTCTGTTTATAAATGTTTTTTGTTGACAATTACGACTAAATATGATAAAATAAAAATTGGTATTTAACAATTATATTTTACGGAGATAATTATGGCAAAGGAAAAAACACCAAAGCCGGTTGTGAGAAAATGTCACAACTGCGGTAAGCCTCTTGATGAGGGCAAGGACTTTTGTCTACATTGTGGAGAAACCTATCAGGTTGTCGCAAAAAAGAAAAAGCCCTTTAATACAAAGCTTTTCATAAAGCTTCTTATTATTTTTGTGGTTGTTGCACTCTTGGCAACTGCTACAATTATTATTGTAAATCGTGTTCGTGAGGATATGAACGAGAGCAGATATGTTCGCCTTGTAAACTATATCAAGGATAACGGAATATCGACAACGCTTGCTGATATGAAGGCGGGCAAGATTGAGGACGGCGAGGAAGAGAGCGAAGAGAGCGAGGAAGAAAATGAGGACGAAGAGAACTCATCAAGCGTAAAGAAGACCTCTGCTGAAAGCTCCGCCGAGGACGAAGCCGAGAGCACCGAGGGCGAGGGTGAGGGCGAGGAGCTTGATCCTGAAACGGCACCAATCCACCTTCTCAAGCTCAATGACGGAACATGGCTCTACTGCTACGACACCGATAGCAATGTATTCTATCTTTGCAGAGATGTTATAACAAACGAGTACAAGGACTCAAAGGACGGCCCTGTTGTTTCGGGAGTCTTTCATATTAGAATAGATATTCGTATTGATGAAAACAGTCCTACCTCTGCTCCTTGGACAGCAAGCCTAAGCTACGACTCCAAGGACTACTACCAAAGCTACGACTTCCATCGTGAATACGACGGAGTTTTGAACCCTGCTGAATTTACCTACAAGGAGGGAACTCTCGTTCCTAACAAGCTTGCCGATAGCGAGTGGGTAAACCCATTTACAAGCATTAAGGAAAGCTACGCAGAGCTAATAGGCGTTCGCCTTGAAATGAAGGTTGAGGACATCATTTCATCAATGAACGGTGCGTGCTATGAGCTTGATAAGAATAGCCAAATCACACCACTTCTTCTTGACGCTATGGAAAAGCTTGAGCTTGTCCTTGAAAACGAGGAAATCGACACCGACGAAAAGCTTATCGCTGAGGTAGACAAGGTAATTGATGAATTCAATACCGCATACAATGAGCTATTTGCCGATGACGGAGTAGAGACCGACACAGATGAGGGTGAGGTTGCCGAGGAGCTTTCAATAGGAAAAATCCTTCTAATGGCAAGCACCACAACAGATGATGAAGAGGAAGAGAATACCGAGGATGAGGATACCGAGGGTGAAAATACCGACGGTGAGGGCACCGAGGGCGAGGAGGAGGCTGAGCCAGTTGTTCTCCCACCATCAGAGCAAATTCTTCGTGCAGCGGTTATAACTCTTTCCGAGCAAACTCAATTCGCAACCGAGGCTCTTTATAACTACCTTGACAAGAACGCAAAGGAAGTAAGAGTTACAGTTGGAGAGGTTGGCTTTAAGAAATATCAGGAGTATATCGACTCCCTTGTAACAGTAAAATCGTAATTTTTAGGGCACACGCTTTGTGTGCCCTAAATTAAACAAAAATCGACCTAAGGAGATAAAATGATAATAGGCGGATTTCAAAAAATGACAATGCTCGACTTTCCGGGCAAAATAGCGTGCACAATATTCACCTATGGCTGTAATCTTCGCTGTCCGTTTTGCCATAACGCCTCGCTCGTTACAGACAAGCCCGAGGAGATTAGTAAGGATGAAATTCTTTCATATCTAAAAAAAAGATGCCGTGTGCTTGATGGCGTATGCATCACGGGTGGAGAGCCACTTATGCACGGCGAGAGCCTTTACGAGCTTATAAGAGAAATAAGGTCGCTCGGGCTTCTTGTCAAGCTTGACACAAACGGAGCGTATCCCGATAGGCTTGAATATGTAATCAAGCAGGGGCTTGTTGATTATGTTGCTATGGATATAAAGAATAGCAAGGAAAAATACGCCCTCACCACAGGGCTTGACACGCTTGATATATCCCCCTTTGAAAAAAGCGTGGAGATACTTAAAAATAGTGACATAGATTACGAGCTTAGAACCACCATAATTAAGGAATATCATACCATTGAGGACATAAGAAAAATTGGCGAATGGATAAGAGGCGCAAAAAGATACTTTTTGCAGAGCTTTGTTGATAGTGGAGCACTAATATCAGACGGGTGCTCAGCACACGAAAAAAGCACCCTTGAAGCCTTTAAACAAACGGCCTCAGCCTATATTTCGAGTGTTCAGCTAAGAGGTGTTTAACACAATATCTTGTGAAAAATTTTTTGAAAAAGCACAAGATATTGTGTTTTTTCTATTGACAAAGACAAAAAGTTGTGATACAATGTAATCACTACTGAGGAAAACCCCAAAAAACAACAATTTTCGAGTATTTTGATACCCCACATCGGAGTATCTATTTTTACGCTAAAAATCGGAAAAACCCGCCGATTTTTTCAAAAAATTGCTTGAATTTTAGCTCTCAGTAACACAAATATTATTAAATGATAGAAGATAAAACAAAAAAGGAGAAAAGGATCATGTATGATGTAATCAAGCGTGATGGCAAAATTGCTAATTTTAACATTGCTAAAATAGCAAATGCTATCAAAATGGCATTCGACGCTTGCGAGAAGCAGTACAATCAGGATATCATCGATTTCTTGGCACTTAAAGTAACTGCTGATTTCGAGAGCAAGGTTGAAAACGACAGAATTTCAGTTGAAAAAATTCAGGACAGCGTAGAGAGCGTTCTTATCAAGGCTGGCTACGATGATGTTGCAAAGGCTTACATTCTTTATCGTAAGCAAAGAGAGAAGATTCGTAACATCGGCTCTACCGTTCTTGACTATAAGGAAATTGTAGATAACTATCTTAAAATAAATGACTGGAGAGTTAAGGAGAACTCAACCGTTACCTATTCCGTAGGTGGACTTATCCTTTCAAACTCTGGTGCTATTACCGCTAACTACTGGCTCAGCGAGGTTTACGATGAGGAAATCGCAAACGCTCACCGTAACGCTGATATCCACATTCACGACCTTTCAATGCTCACAGGCTACTGCGCAGGCTGGTCACTTAAACAGCTTATCCAAGAGGGACTTGGTGGCGTAACAGGTAAGATTACATCTGCTCCTGCATCACACCTTTCAACCCTTTGTAACCAAATGGTTAACTTCCTCGGCATTATGCAAAACGAGTGGGCAGGCGCTCAGGCATTTTCATCCTTTGATACCTATCTTGCACCATTCGTAAAGATTGATAACCTTTCATATAAAGAGGTTAAGCAGTGCATTCAATCCTTCGTATATGGCGTAAACACACCATCTCGTTGGGGAACACAAGCACCATTTAGCAACATTACCCTTGACTGGGTAGTTCCATCAGACCTTGCAGAGCTCAACTGTATCATTGGTGGTAAGGAGGTTGACTTCAAGTACAAGGATTGCGAAAAGGAAATGGCAATGGTCAACAAGGCGTTTATCGAGATTATGATCGAGGGTGACGCTAATGGCAGAGGCTTCCAATATCCTATCCCAACCTACTCAATTACAAGCAACTTCGATTGGAGCGAAACAGAAAACAACAAGCTCCTCTTTGAAATGACCGCTAAGTACGGAACACCTTACTTCTCAAACTATATCAATAGTGATATGGAGCCAAGCGATGTTCGTTCAATGTGCTGTCGTCTTCGTCTTGACCTTCGTGAGCTTCGTAAGAAGTCAGGTGGCTTCTTCGGTAGTGGAGAGAGCACAGGCTCAGTTGGTGTTGTAACAATCAATATGCCAAGAATTGCATACCTTGCAGAGAACGAGGAGGACTTCTACGCTCGTCTTGACAAGCTTATGGACATCTCGGCTCGCTCACTCAAGGTAAAGAGAACAGTTATTACAAAGCTTCTTGAAAATGGACTTTATCCATACACCAAGAGATATCTTGGAACATTTGCTAACCATTTTAGCACAATCGGTCTTGTTGGTATGAACGAGGCTTGCCTTAACGCTAAGTGGATTGGCAAGGACCTCACAAACGAGCAGGCACAAGCATTCACCAAGGATGTACTCAACCATATGAGAGAGCGTCTTTCTGACTACCAAGAGAAGTATGGCGACCTTTACAACCTTGAAGCAACACCTGCGGAGAGCACCTCTTACCGTCTTGCAAAGCACGATAAGAAGCACTACCCTGAAATCATCACAGCTCCTTGCGTAAACGGAGATACCCCATACTATACAAACTCATCACACCTTCCTGTTGGCTTTACAGAGGATATCTTTACAGCTCTTGATATTCAAGATGAGCTTCAAACCCTCTACACCTCAGGTACTGTATTCCATGCATTCCTCGGTGAAAAGCTTCCAAGCTGGAAGAGTGCTGCAAATCTCGTTAGAAAGATTGCAGAAAACTACAAGCTTCCTTACTACACAATGTCACCAACATACTCTGTATGTAAGAACCACGGCTACCTCGTAGGTGAGCAAAAGGTTTGCCCAGAGTGTGGCGAGGCGACAGAGGTTTATAGCCGTATCACAGGCTACTACCGTCCTGTTCAAAACTGGAACGACGGTAAGAGTCAGGAGTACAGAGATAGAGCAGTTTACAACATTGAAACCTCAAAGCTCGTTAGAAATGGCGTAGCAGTAGAGGACAAGGCAGATGAGAGCGATTGCTCAGCAGAGTCAAACGCAATCTACCTCTTCAAGACAGCAACCTGCCCTAACTGTAAGATAGCTATCTCCCTTCTCGACAAGGCAGGCGTAAAGTACGAGCAGGTTCTCGCAAGCGCAGAAAACAAGGCACTTGTTGACAAGTTCGGCATTAAGCAAGCACCAACTCTCGTAGTTGTTAAGGACGGCGAGGTTCAAAAGTTCACAGGCGTTTCTGACATTAAGAAATACCTCGGTGCATAAGACAAAATAAACACTTTCGGCGACTGTTAATCGGTCGCCGAAAAACTTGATAATATAAAAATAAGATAGGAGAGCCATTATGTGCTATGATATAATCGTTGTGGGCGCAGGTCCAGCAGGTCTTACCGCAGGACTTTATGCGTGCAGAGCAAACAAGAGCGTGCTTGTGCTTGAAAAGGGTGCATTTGGTGGACAAATCACCTTTTCCCCAAAGGTTGAAAATATCCCTGGCTTTACAAGCCTTACAGGTAGTGAGTTCGCAGACAAGCTCGTTGAGCAGGTGCTCTATCAGGGAGTAGAGGTTGAGCCATGCGAGGTGCTCGGCATTAAGGATGGTGGCAAGACTAAAACAGTAGTTACCGACTCTGGCGAGTATGAGGGCAAGGCTGTAATTATAGCCACAGGTGCAACTCATCGCCTACCTGGTCTTGATAGAGAGCTTGATTTTATAGGTAACGGAATTTCCTTCTGTGCCGTTTGTGACGGAGCCTTCCACGAGGGCAAGGTTGTCGCAGTTTTGGGTGGAGGAAACTCTGCTCTTCAAGAGGCAGTATTGCTTAGTGACCTTTGCAAAAAGGTATATGTGCTCCAAAACCTTGATTTCCTAACAGGCGAGGCAAAGCTACAAGAGCAGCTCGCAAGCAAGGATAATGTTGAGATTATAACAGGCGTAAAAATTACCGAGCTTATAGGCGATAGCGAGCTTACTGCCGTTAAGGTAGAACGCACACAGGGTGAGACATTTACCCTTGAAATAGACGGACTTTTCGTTGCAATAGGACTCGTTCCACAAAATAAGCCCTTCGAGGAGCTAATCACCCTTGATACCTATGGCTATGCAGATTCAACCGAGGACTGCAAAACCAAAACCCCAGGCGTATTTGTAGCAGGCGACTGCCGTAAAAAGAGAATAAGACAGGTTGCGACAGCATGTGCTGATGGAGCTATTGCGGCGCTCGCTGCCTGCGACTATATTGAACATTTATAGCGTCGTTATGCGTCGTTACTAATCTAGTCTGCGACTTCAGCGTACGCCAAGTACGCTATCACCCGCAAACTCGATAGAGCCTAGCCTAACTCGCTCTAAATGCTCAATTGTAGATGAATCTCAAATAAGCGTCGCAATACGGCGGTGCTACTCGTAGCCGACCTCGGAGTACGCTATGTACACCGTCGTCCGTCTACTTGCCGTTGCGTCTTGTCTTGCTTGCTTCTTTAAGATTGTATTGATAGCGTCGTTATGCGTCGCAATACGGCGTTGGTCGAGAAGCCTCTGCTGACAACACAATGCGAAAAGAAAAGTAAAATCCCGACGCTTGTCGGGATTTTTTGCTTTTCGTTCCTCTTTGCGGGAATGGCAATATTTGGCTCGTCGTTTTTTACAGCCCTAAATGACGGACTCACCTCGGCAATAATCTCGTTCCTTAGAACCCTTGTGTTCCAAATTCTTGCGGTAATAATTATGCCACTAATTTGGGGAACTGACGGAATATGGGCTTCAATCATTGTGGCAGAGCTTATGGCGTTTACCATATCTATCATCTTTATCTATCTAAAACGCAAAAAATATAATTACTAACCTCGGGGTGGCAAATGTGCCACCCTGTGTGCTTTTTTATACAAAAAACGCCCGAATTTGCCTAAAAAAGCATCTAAAATCCTCATACCGAACGCCACAGAAGTTATTTTTTTGTTGACAAGAGTATATAATATATGTTAAAATAAAATGAATTGGTGTGTGTATGCGTATTGCGTGTGCGTACCTACAATATCTTAAACGAGGAAATAAAATGAGCAAGCAACTATCAATGATGATTTTGTCATACAGAAACATTGAGGGCATTTATGAAACCCTTGATAGTGTTTTTGTGCAGGACTACGCAATATTGAAATAGTTATATCAGAGGAAATATTGAGAGTGGCATTTGAAAAGCTCGGGCTTGAAAGAGTATATCTATATGTATCGGTTGAAAATATCGGTGCAAACAAATTTTATCAAAAATTCGGCTTTGTTGAGGAGGGCGTGTTTAGAAAGCATGTCAAAATCTCAGGGGAGCTAATGGACATAAGATGGTATAGCATTTTAAGAGATGAATTTTTAAGTAGAAAATAAACACAGGGCGAAATAAAAAATAAGGAGAAGATCATGGCTTTTTTTGATGAACTTAAAGAACTCAAAGCCACGACCGACGAGGAGCAAATTGAGCTTTCCGTTCTTAAAACCCTTGTTAACAGACACAAAAAATCATTATTAAAAAAGCACTTGGATAATGTCTATGAGGGCTTGAAGCAACAAATTAAGGATGCCTTTTTGGCAGAGCAGTTTGAGCAAAAAGATGGCAAAAAAATAATAAGAGGTAGCTACAAATTCCATGCGTTTGCGCAGATGGACTTTGATTTTGAGCAACCGTATCCCGATGGGATAAGTGAGCAGGATGTAGAGAAGGCGTTAAAGCACAAGGGGGTTATAAGCTCACGAGTGCGTATAGAGCCAACCTTTAACCTGACCCGGGAAAAGCCGATTTACTTTGGCTTGCGAATTAAATACGAGGGAGAGGCGTTTTTAGAGGGCGATTCCTACGACTTTTTCGACGGACTTCGCACAATGGCAAGAGAGGATAAAATAAGAATTTTGTCAATCACTGTGCCGATAATCACTATAAAAAGGCTCATAACCATTTATGACATTGATGAAAAAATCAAGTGCTCATATGTGGAGCGTGCAGAGTCGGACAGAGCACTAAACTTTAACGACACCTCGTACATAACCATTAAATACTCTATCGAGATTTGATGACACATAGCAAAATTAGACACATACCGCATAAAAAAGGGCTATCGCATGAGCGACAGCCCTTTTTGTATTTATTCTCGCCTCCACTTTTCGCAAAGAGCCTCAATTTGACTCGTGAAGCGAGCAAGGTCCTTGTTTGCCCCGCCACGATTTTGCTCGATAACGCTCATTAGATGACGCCCTGCGGTAAGGAGTCTTTCGAACACAACGCTTGAACGCTTTTTGGTGCTTGCCATCTTAGGCGTTATACGCTTAACAAGCCCCTTTTCCACACACTCTCCCGTGCGTAAATCAAAGGAATCTCCACTAAACGGAGCAATAGCGTCATAGCCAAGTGTGGCTTTAATATCCTCTGCGAAGGCATCGCAAACGGCATCGTCACCGTGATTTACAAACACCCTTTTTGGAGAGGTGTCAAGTGCTTTTAGCCAATCAAGTAGCATACCCTTGTCAGCGTGACCACTAATTCCCTCAATGGTAGCAATCTCTGCACGAACAGCAATATCCTCGCCAAATAGCGACACATACCTGTCCCCGTCGACAATTTTTCTGCCGAGCGTGCCGACTGATTGATAGCCAACAAAGAGCACCGTGCACTCCCTTCGCCATAGGTTGTGCTTCAAGTGGTGGCGTATTCTGCCAGCCTCGCACATTCCCGACGCCGAGATTATAACCTTAGGGGTAACATTTTCGTTTATCGCACGAGAATCATCACTTGTCACAGCAAGGCTAAGCCCCTTAAATTTAATAGGATCAATACCCGTGCTAAGTAGGTCAAGCGTTTCCTTGTCGTAGTAGTCAGTAAGACCACTTGAATAAATTCCTGTTGCCTCAATAGCAAGAGGGCTATCAACATAGACAGGAAAATCCCCGTGATTTTTTACCAAGCCGTCCTGCTTGATTTTTCTTATGAGATATAAAATTTCTTGTGTTCTGCCTATTGCAAACGACGGGATTATAACATTTCCACCTCTGTCAAGCGTACGCTGAATTACGCTTGTGAACTGCGATAAATAATCAGGACGCTCCCCGTGTAGCCTATCTCCATAGGTTGACTCTATAACCACATAGTCAGCGTGTGTAGGAAGGGCAGGATTTCTAATGAGAGGACGCTCTACATTTCCAACATCACCCGAGAATAGCAGAGTTGTTTTCTTGTCACCCTCTGTTATGTGAACATAAATACTCGATGAGCCGAGCAAATGTCCTGCATCGAGAAACGAAATTGAAACTCCATCAAAAATCTCAATCTCGGTATCATAGGGATATGACTGAAATAGGCTAAGCGATTTTTCAGCGTCAGCCATCGTATACATAGGAAGAAAGCCCTCCTTGCCTGCACGATTGGCACGCCTTGTTTGCCATTTAGCCTCAAACTCTTGAATGTGTGCACTATCTCTTAGCATAATCTCGCATAGGCGATGAGTTGCAACAGTAGAGTAAATAGGACCGCCATAGCCACCTGCGACAAGAGCAGGGATTTTTCCCGAGTGGTCGATATGTGCGTGAGTTAGCAAAACTGCATCAACATCAATTGGCAAAATGGGCAAATCAGCGTTTTCATAGGTGTCAACGCCCTGCTCCATACCACAATCTATAAGAATGTTTTTGCCGTTAATGTTAAGTAGCGTGCACGAGCCTGTTACCTCGTGTGACGCACCTAAAAAGGTAAGCCTCATAAAAATACCCCCTTACAATTTCCTCTATATATATTTTATCACCTTTTTTAGCATTTGTAAACATTTTTGACAACATAAGAAATGTTGACATATTAAACAATGTGTGCTACAATTAAATTGTATATTTGTGAAAGGAGAATGCTTATGGACGAAAATCAAGAATATACAGCCCCGGAGTCAGGCTCAGAGCCAATTCCACAGGACGCACCTGTAACAGATGAAGCTCCAAGCACACCAAAGCCAGAGATGGCATCAAGCTGTGACTATGTGGTAATGGCCTCGGGACTTACAAAGCTATATGGTGGCTTTGTTGCACTTAACGGACTTAACATAACAATTCCAAGGGGCAGAATAATAGGACTTCTTGGCCCTAATGGAAGTGGAAAAACAACCTTTATAAAAATACTTGCAGGACTTCTTACAAGAGATGCAGGAGCAGTTACAATTTGTGGCTATGAGCCAGGAATTCAAACAAAGTCGCTTGTTTCATACCTGCCAGAAAGAACCTATCTTAGCTCGTGGAAGAGCGTTCGTGAATGTCTTGATTATTTCCAAGACTTCTACGCTGATTTCGACAGAGAAAAGGCAGAAAAGATGCTTACTGACCTTAGCATAGATATAAACGCTAAGATGAGAACGCTTTCAAAGGGAACAAAGGAAAAGGTTCAGCTCATACTCGTAATGGCGAGAAGAGCACAGCTATATCTGCTTGACGAGCCAATCGCAGGAGTAGATCCCGCTGCACGAGAGTATATAATCGAAACAATCATAAAGCACCATAACGAGGGGGCTACGGTTATTATCTCAACCCACCTTATTATGGATGTCGAAAAGGCTCTTGACGATTATTTGTTTATCTATAACGGACAAATCTTTGAGGCAGGCAACGCTAAGACAATCCTTCAAGACAAGGGTAAAACCCTTGATGCTCATTTTAGGGAGGTGTTTAGATATGCTTGGTAAGCTCTTTAAGCACGATTTTAAGAGCACAATGCGCTTTGGAATACCAATGCTAATAGCTATTGCAGCGGTTTGTGTTGCAGGCTCTGCAAACGCACCCTTTATGATAAGCCTCATGTCGCAGACTGAGACGAGTACGGGAATAGTTATTCTTTCGCTTTTGTCGTTCTTCCTTGAAATGCTAGTTGTAATAGCACTTACTGCAATTCCTACAATTATATTAGTAATAGTGCTAATAGACTACTATAAGTCAACAGTATCAGATGAGGCGTATCTCACCTTTACCCTACCCGTAACACCAACGCAAATTCTTGTATCAAAGCTTCTTAACGCAGTTCTTTGGAGTGCGATAATGACAGTAGCGAGCGTTATAGCAGGTATTCTTATCAGCTTCTTTACAACGCTTGCAGAGGAAGCTTTCTATCCAAGCGACGGCTATGAGGAGAGCGTAGAAGGAATAGGATATTCAGGTGCAGGTGCTATGATTGTCCTACTTATTGCATACGCAGCGGTTACTGTGGTTGTTCAAATTCTTATGTACTTTATGGCAATTAGCTTCTCATCATCTATAACAAGAAAGAACAAGGGGCTTGCAGCCATCGGCTTTGCGTTTATCGCAAACACCATTTATGGAGTGGTCAACTATATAATCATTATCGTAGCGGTTATAATCGGCGTGGTCGCAGGAATAGAGGTTGATAATCCATTTGTCGTTATTAACACAACCCTTGCGATTATGACAGCCGCATCAATCGGCTTTGGCGTGCTATTCTTCTTCCTCACAAGGAGAATACTCGAAAGAAAGCTCAATCTATCATAAGACTAAGAGGTCTTGCTATGCAGGACCTCTTTTTTTTGAGAATTTTGAGAATTTTTTCGAAAAAGCTTCCATATTATATAAGTATATATATAATATAGTTTTTTGTCGTATATGCACAAAAAGGTTTCGTGAAAAAATGACTTTTTATAAAAAATTAACAAAAACCTCTTTACAAATCGACAAAATTCTGCTATAATAAAGACAGAAAGAAGAGCCAACCAAATTGAGTCAAGTAGAAGCAAGACCTAACAAGGTCAAGTGGCGCTGGTGGACTAATAGATGAGGTGGCAGAAAACGAGGTACGGACCAATGGGTACATTTATTATTAAGAAAACACCGAGTGGAAAATATAATTTTTCCTTGCTCGCTGCTAATAAAGAGAAAATAGCAGTTTCATCACAAATTTATTCAAGCAAGGCGTCATGCAAGCAGGGAATGGATAGCATTGCAAGAAACGCCAAGAAATGCATTGATGAGGGTAGAATAGAGGATCAAACCCTCAAAACACCAACCGAGCAGAAATGTCCAAAGTTCGAAATATATTTTGATAAGGCAGGTCTTTACCGTTATAGATTAATAGCTACAAACGGGGAAAGCATAGCAATGAGCGAAGACGGATATAAATCTAAGAGCGGTTGTTTAAATGGAATCAAAAGCGTTAGCGTAAATGCACCAAACGCTGAGATAATAGACGAAACGGTATAATCCCGAAGACGAAAGGAAACGAGGGGATAGGAAAAATTGGAGGATAGACCAATGTACTGATTAGCTCATAGGCAATCAACCCACAAAAGAGGATAAACCAATGTACTAATTTACAAAGCATACAAATTTCATAAAGCAAAAAGCAAAATTCATAAGCAAATTAGTTAGGTAAATCTAAGAGGGTATGGACCAATGTACTAAAAGGTAACCCCGAGTAAAAATTGAATAGTTATAAGGCAGGCTATCATAGATAGCCTGTTTTTGTTGACTTTTATGATATATAGTGATAAAATGTTCTTATAAAGGACATTAAGGAGCTATTATGAGAATAATGTTTGTTTGCCACGGGAATATATGTAGAAGCCCAATGGCAGAGTTTATTTTTAAAAGAATGCTTGAAAAGGCAGAGCTTGGCTACTATGTAGCGTCGAGTGCTACAAGCGATGAGGAGATTGGCTACGACGGAGTAGGAAATCCCGTGTATCCACCTGCTAAAAAAGTTTTGGAGGAGCACGGAATTGATTGCTCACAAAAGCGTGCCGTTCGACTAAGAAAAGACGATTATAACGATTACGACTACTTTGTAGGAATGGATACGGCAAATATAAGAAATATGAGCTTGCTTTTTGATGGAGATCCAGAAAACAAGGTAATAAAGCTGAATGAGCAGGATGTGGCAGACCCTTGGTATACAGGCGACTTTGAAAAGGCGTTTCGTGAGATACGAGAGGGCTGTATGGAGCTTTTAAAAAGACTTATTGTTGAGGAGTGTGCAACATGAAAATCAAAAGAAGCATAAGCTATGTGATTTTGGGTGGTGTTTATTTGCTCGCAGGAGTAGCGGGCGTGCTCACCTACATAGCACTTGACCACCTTGGAGTGTGGCTTGCCCTGCTTATTGCTGATGTGGTTGCAACCCTTGTCACCTTTGTATTCAGCGTTATTTTCAAAAACGCATCAGTTTACGATCCGTATTGGAGCGTTGCTCCACTTGTTATAGTGCTTGGCTTTGCCATAGTGCACGGGCTAAATCTTGCCTCGACGCTTCTTTTGGTGGTTATTGCAATATGGTCGCTGAGGCTTACTGCAAATTGGGCATACACCTTCCACGGAATGGAGCATCAGGATTGGCGATACACTATGCTGTGTGAGAAAACACGCTATTTTTATCCAATTGTAAACTTAATAGGTATTCATCTTGTACCAACGCTTGTTGTGTATCTTTGCATAATGCCTGCCGTTTTGCTTGTTCAATCAGGAGCACCAATTAGGCTTGTATCAATAGCACCGCTTCTTTTGAGCGTGCTTGGAATAGTGCTTGAATTTGTTGCAGATATTCAAATGCACATATATAGAAAAAACAGAACAGAGCCATTTATAAGATTTGGTATATGGAAGCACTCACGCCATCCAAACTACCTTGGCGAGATACTTATGTGGTGGGGAGTTGCTCTTTATTGCATTTCCGTTATTCCAAGCCTTTGGTATCTTTACATAGGTGCGATTGCAAATACTATTCTTTTCTTGCTTGTCAGCATACCTCTTGCAGATGGCAGACAATCAAAGAAGGAGGGCTATGAGCAATACGAGGCAGAAACAAACTCGCTTATGCCATTTAAAAGGGTTGACACAAAAAGGCGTAAGGCTAAGCCAAAAGAGGAAACCGAAAACGAGGTAGAGGCAGATGTCAAGTAATAAAAGAGGAAAATTTTACCTTGCCCTTGTTATATTTAGCCTTATAGGTCAAATTGCATGGGTTGTAGAGAATATGTACTTTAATGTATTCATCTACAAGATGTTTGGCGCTATGCCCTCGGATATTGCCCTTATGGTGTCTGCGAGTGCAATTAGTGCCACGCTTACCACAATTTTGATAGGAGCGCTCAGCGATAAGCTCGGCAAAAGAAAGGTATTTATTTGTGGTGGCTATATTCTTTGGGGACTATCAATTTTGTCCTTTGCATTCATTCGAGAGGACATAATTGGAAAAATATTCCCAGCCGTGTCAGCGTCTGCTATATGCATAACACTTGTAATAGTTATGGATTGCGTTATGACCTTCTTTGGTTCAAGTGCAAACGATGCCTGCTTTAATGCGTGGCTCACCGATGTAACAACCGAAAAGGATAGAGGCAGGGCAGAGGGAATTAACTCAATGATGCCACTTGTCGCAATCCTTTGCGTGTTTGGTGGCTTTATGAGCCTTGACCAATCAAAAAGCCAAAGCTGGACTATAATTTTTGTAGTAATCGGCGTATTTGTTACTATAATAGGCGTGCTCGGTATATTCTTAATTAACGAGCCGAAAATCGAAACAAGCGAAAATCAAGCCTACTTTAAAAATATTTTATATGGCTTCCGCCCAAGCGTTATAAAGCAAAGCCCAAGGCTTTATTTGCTTCTTGTAGCGTTTGCAATCTTTGGAATATCAATCCAAATCTTTATGCCATATCTTATAATATATTACGAAAAAACTCTTCAAATGAGCGACTATGTGTTTATAATGGCACCTGCCATTATCCTTGCGTCAGTATTTACCGCACTTTGGGGCAAGGCATACGATAAATTCGGCTTTAATCGCTCAGCTACCGTTTCCCTCGCTCTGCTTGGCGTGGGCTACCTTGTGCTTGTTTTGTCAAGAGAAAAGGCACTCGTGTTTATAGGCTCACTTCTTATGATGTGTGGATACCTTTCGGGAATGGCAGTTTTTGGAGCGTCAATTCGTGACAACACACCTAAAAACCGCTCGGGAATGTTCCAAGGACTTCGAATAGTCGCACAGGTTCTAATCCCTGGCGTTGTTGGACCTATGATAGGCGAGGCAATTCTTGCAAAAGACGCTGTGCTTGTCGAAAATAGCGATGGTACAACCTCATTTTTACCAAACGAGGGAATATTTGTAGGCGCACTTGTCGTTCTTTTTGTGCTTGCGGTGTTCCTTGTTATTTCACTTATGCTTTTTTCAAGGCTAAAAAAACCAACCCTTCGCACCCTTTACACCGAGCAGGGACAGAGCCTTGACTCCCACGCTTGGGATGAATACCCTCGCCCACAGCTCAAAAGAGAGAGCTATGTGTGTCTAAATGGCGAGTGGACGCTCTTGTATGGCGATAAGAGTGAAAAAATCCTCGTGCCGTTCCCACCCGAGAGCGTGCTATCAGGCATAGGACATAGCGTCGGCGAGGATTTTGAGTATAAAAGAGCTCTATCTCTTGCCACAGAGCAGGGCAAGCGAGCATTGCTTCATTTTGGAGCAATAGACCAAGAGGCTAAGATATATATAAACGATACGCTTGTGTGTGAAAATAACGACACATATCTGCCAATAACAGTAGATATAACCGACCACCTAACAGGTAAAGAGGACACTCTAAGAGTGGTAGTGCACGATAGCACAAGCACCACCTACCCCTACGGAAA
The DNA here is from genome assembly GCA_045594305.1 of Eubacteriales bacterium. Taxonomy (GTDB): domain Bacteria; phylum Bacillota; class Clostridia; order Oscillospirales; family CAG-272; genus RGIG2000. Next base: position 30,242 of record JAZNYH010000092.1, read on the forward strand.
GCAGAAAATCAAGCGTGGTGGAATGTGGTATACGCCAATTAGTGGAATATGGCAGAGCGTATGGCTCGAGGTCGTGCCAGAGCAGTATGTTAAGTCACTTAAAATTGACACGACACAAAATAGCGTAAAAATTTGTGCCGAGGGCATTAGTGATGGTAAAATCACGCTCGATAACGGAAAAGAGTACGAAATGTGTGACGGAGTGTGCGAATTTACCATTGAAAGCCCCATAAAATGGTCGCCCGAAAGCCCACACCTTTACTACTTCACCCTTAAAGCAGGAGAGGACGAGGTAAAATCCTACTTCGCACTTCGTACGCTTGATATAAGAGAGGTTGATGGCGTTGCCCGTCTTTGCCTAAATGGTAAGCCATATTTCTTCCACGGTCTGCTCGACCAAGGCTATTTTAGTGACGGAATATACACACCCGCCTCGCCCACTTGCCTTGAAAATGATGTTTTGCAAATGAAGGCACTTGGCTTTAACACCCTAAGAAAGCACATAAAAATAGAGCACGAGCTGTTCTATTACTACTGTGACCTTCACGGAATGGTTGTTTTTCAGGATATGGTAAACAACTCGGAGTATAGCTTTATTCGTGACACAGCTCTGCCGACGATTGGTATGAGGAAGAGAAACGATACAAGGGGAAATGCTCAGCACAAAGAGGTGTTTGAAAGACATATGAGAGGCGTGGTTGACACGCTTTACAATCACCCCTGCATCTGCTATTGGACAATCTTTAATGAGGGCTGGGGACAAAGCCACTCGCAAAAAATGTACGAGCTTTTAAAAACGCTTGACACCTCACGCTTTATCGACACAGCCTCGGGCTGGTTCAAGGGGGCAGATAGCGATGTAGAGAGCGAGCATATCTACTTTAAGCGAGTAAAATTAAAGCCGAGCGAAAGACCAATCGTTCTAAGTGAATTTGGTGGATACTCCTGCAAGATAGAGAACCATTCGTTCAATCTTGACAAGACCTATGGCTATCGCTTCTTTGAAAGGCAAGAGGACTTCGAAAACGCACTCGAACGCCTCTACCTTGATGAAATCGCACCACTTATCAAAAACGGACTTTGTGGAGCAATATACACACAGCTCAGCGATGTCGAGGACGAAACAAACGGACTTGTCACCTATGACCGAAGAGCTACCAAGGTAACCCCCGAGCGAATGCTCGCTATCGCAGAGGCACTCAAAATATAAAATAAAGGGCTGTCGAATTAACGACAGCCTTTTTTATTTAGTTATACTTCGGGCTTTATTGTTGCCCAATCGCTATCAGCATATGACACGCCATCACCCTTGGCACGAAGATAAAAGGTGTCGCTTATGCTAACCATATACCCAAGAGCATCGCTATCAAGAGTGGCTTCTGCGCCGTCATTTATGCGATACACATAGCCCGCTGCACGCTCATCTGCCTTCCAGGTAAGTAGCACCTGCTCGCCAACAATCGTTTTTTCAATTACAGGGGCAGGTAGCTTGGGAACAGAGCCTGCATGCACAGTCTTGCTCCAATCACTATCGGTATATTTTTCACCATCACCAATAGCACGCACGCTTATCGACTCGCTCTCGACAAGCTGAATTTTAGTAATATCCTTGTCAAGCGAGATAGCCTCACCGTCGTTTATCTTGTATTCATAGCCGAGTGCACCCGATATTGCCTGCCAAGAGGCGATATTTTTGTCACTTATAGTTACGCTTGGAGTGTCAAGCCTTCCACCCTCATCGTCGCTACACCCTACTAAGCATAGAACGAAAAGAGCACAAAGAAGCACAGATAAAAGCCTTTTCATAAATACCTCTTATTTTTCAAAAATAGTGCCATATGTGGCGATATAGTCCTCGATTGCCTGCTTTCCCGTTTCAAGCACAAAGAAGAATGGCGAGGTTGGGGAGTTGATAATTTTAACCTTCATAACGCTTATAGCGTGACGGTCAATTTTATCAAGCAGAGCTTCAAGCTCACGCCCCTCTGCATCACCCTCTGCGTGACCGGGATAGACTGCAATAAGTAGAATGGAGTGTGCATCAAGACGCTCAATAGCGCCCAGCACAGCGGGAATGGTGGTTTCTCTCATTGTGGTAATTTGCTTATTACCACTACCAGGCAAATAACCGAGATTGAACATTCCTGCCTTGATTTTTTCCTTTATGTAAAGAGCAAGATTTGAGTGCGAATCCTTAATTAGCGTATAATTCCTTGGCGCACCCTCGCCCTCAAGTCGTGAGCGAGTGCTATCTATTGCACCCTGCTGAATATCAAAGGCGTAAACCCTGCCACGCTCACCAACCGTTTTTGAGAGAAATAGCGTGTCGTGACCGTTTCCCATAGTGAAATCAGCACACACATCACCCTCTTTAAGGTGTGAGAGAATAAAGCTTTTTTGTAATGTAAGTAAGTCAGTCAATTTTTACCCCCATGCTTTTAAGGGCGTGTCTGTACGCAAGCCAACCGCCGTACCCGTCCTCTTCCATGCATTTTTGCATTCTTTTAGCAAGCTCTCTTAGCTTAAGAAGCCTCTCTTGCAATCAGTACACTTATATTATAGCTTTTTAAAGAGCGTGTGTCAATTGAAAAGACAAAATATAAAAATTCTTTTAAAAAAATAAAAAAACATATTGACAAGCAAAAAAATATATGATAAAATAAACACCGTCGCAAGACAACATATGCTGGCGTGGCTCAATGGCAGAGCAGCTGATTTGTAATCAGCAGGTTGATGGTTCGACTCCGTTCGCCAGCCCCATATGGGGGAATTCCCGAGCGGCCAAAGGGGGCAGACTGTAAATCTGTTGTCACTGACTTCGCTGGACCGAATCCAGCTTCCCCCACCATAACAAAAAGCGAGTACCAAGCGTACTCGCTTTTTGTTATGATAGGGAAGCGTCTTCGTACCTGGTCTTGCTTGCAAGACTCTGGTTCGCTCATTTACCGGTAAGCCGAAGTCTGCTTGCAAGTGGAGGCGAAGGTAAATGCCTCGCAAAGCGAGAATCCAGCATTTTTCACGAGCGAGCACCAAGCGTACTCGCTTTTTGTTATGATAGGGAAGCATCTTCGTACCTGGTCTTGCTTGCAAGACTCTGGTTCGATTTAAGCGAAGCGTCAATCGCCGACTTGTCCCCCATATAGCTTCCCGAGCCAAATAAATTTAAGATTTTAGCAATAGCTACTTGAAAAAAAGCGTCTTTTATAGTAAAATGTATAGGAAAATAAAAAAAGAGGTATATATCAATGGAAAAAATCAAAATGACAACTCCGCTCGTTGAGATGGACGGAGATGAAATGACAAGAATTATTTGGAAGATGATAAAGGATGAGCTTCTTTTGCCCTTCGTCGACCTCAAAACTGAATATTACGACCTTGGCTTGCCTGAAAGAGAGCGTACAAAGGACAAGGTTACATATGATTCTGCATACGCAAATCAAAAATATGGCGTTGCCGTAAAGTGTGCTACAATCACACCTAACAAGCAAAGAGTAGAGGAGTACAACCTCAGCGAGATGTGGAAGAGCCCTAACGGAACAATCCGTGCAATTCTTGACGGAACAGTTTTCCGTGCTCCTATTCTTATCGACTCAATAAAGCCTGCGGTTCGCAATTGGAAAAAGCCAATCACAATTGCCCGTCACGCATACGGCGATGTTTATAAGTCAACCGAGTACAGAGTGCCCACCGAGGGTAAGGCTGAGCTTGTGTTCACCGACAAGGACGGAAACGAGAGCCTTAGAAAGACAATTTACGACTTTGAGTGCCCAGGCGTGCTCCAAGGTCAGTATAACAAGGACTCATCAATTCGCTCATTCGCTCACTCATGCTTTAACTACGCAATTCAAACAAAGCAGGACCTTTGGTTCGCTACAAAGGATACAATTTCAAAGCAATACGACCAAACCTTCAAGCTCATTTTCCAAGAGATTTACGAGAGCGACTACAAGGCAAAATTCGAGGAGCTTGGAATTGAATACTTCTACACACTTATCGATGACGCAGTTGCTCGTGTAATTCGCTCAGAGGGTGGATACATTTGGGCGTGTAAGAACTACGACGGAGATGTAATGTCGGATATGGTATCAACTGCATTCGGCTCACTTGCTATGATGACCTCTGTTCTTGTATCACCTAATGGTCAATACGAGTATGAGGCAGCACACGGAACAGTTACAAGACACTACTATCGCTACTTGAAGGGCGAGCAAACCTCAACCAACCCAATGGCTACAATCTATGCTTGGAGTGGAGCACTTCGCAAGCGTGGCGAGCTTGATAAGCTTGATGACCTCGTAGATTTCGCAAATAAGCTCGAGGAGGCTTGTATCGACACTCTCAACGACGGAATAATGACAAAGGACCTTGTTGGTCTTGTTAGCGAGGGCGTTAGCGTTACCTCAGTAAACACCCTTGAATTTATCAAGGCAATTCGTGAGCGACTTGAAGCTAAGCTTTCATAAGGACACTGCACAGGAGCAAAAAACAAAGAGCTGTCAAATTAACGACAGCTCTTTTTATGTTAGGTAAGGTCATTTTCGGTTATAAAATTGTCGAAGAGGACAAAGAATTTAACAAAGCTACTAATAGCAACATTTATGTTGTAGTTGTTAGGAAAGTCCTTAAACAAAAGCTCACCATTAAGCCCAATGCCATAGCTCTTGCCACCATTTTCCAAAAATAGGCTTAGATAATGCCTTGGCTCACAGCTAAGCCTATCAAAGCTATCACCCTCATCGGTTATTGTGTAGTGGTCGCTATTTGGATAAACACGCAGAATTAGGCACGCATTAAAGAGATTAATAGCGACAGGCACTCTTACCTGAATATAATCACCCATATCCTCGTGATAGAAATGCTTTAAATCCTCAAATAGGGCTCTTTTATTCATATCCTCACCCTTGCAAAAATATTTATCCTCAAATCGCATAACGAGGTTTTCCTCGTGGTCCCAATAATCGTTTTTTGTTTCGATATAAAAGAGAATATCATTTTCATCAAGGAGTCTAAAATGGTTCAAATCACAGCTCACATTAAAGCCGAAGGGGTAATAAATACCACTTGAACGATGCGTGTGACCAAAAAGGTTTAGAACATTTTCCTTGTAATCCTTGGGCTTGTGGGTAAGGTGAAAATCATAGCCTGCAAAGGAAATGTCAAGGTCCAAATAAACCTCTTTAAAGCCGTTTTTTAGACACTCCTGCCTAAATTTTTCAAAATTCCCGTCGAAAAAGTAGTTAACAACACGCCACTCGTTGTTGCCCATTATAAGCACAACATCAGCATTAAGACGCTTGGGATAGTCAATCGAGGTTTTCCAAAGCTCCGAGCCACCATTGTCGCAATCGAGCCAATCGCCAATGGCGAAAATCGTATCCCCTACCGTCGCCTGCTTATTCCATTCCTCAAAAATAAAGCTATTAAAAGCCTCACAGCTCTTAAATGGTCTGTTTTCCATTCTTAGCGCCTGAGGATCGTTAAAATGAATATCGCTTGTAAAAAAGTACATATAATCACCTCTTATGGTTAAGTATATCAAAAAAGACTTCAATTTTCAATATTTCTTTTTAAGTTCGCTGAAAATCTCTTGATATTTAGTAAAAATAGTGTTAGAATGTAGAAAAGGAGGGTAAAATATGAACAAGAAGGCTTTAAACAACATAGGCTACGGACTTTATGTTATTACCACAAGATATAACGGCAGGGATAATGGAATGATATGTAATTCCGTTATGCAGGTGGCATCAGAGCCACTTAAAATTGCCGTTTCAATAAGTAAGCAAAATTACACTCACGAGATTATACAGGCTACTAAGAAAATGAATGTAAATGTGCTTACAAGCGACACTCCCTTTGAGATTTTCGAGCATTTCGGCTTCCAAAGTGGAAGGAATGTGCTTAAAATTGAAAATGGTATAGACAGGAGCGAAAACGGTCTTGCCATAATAGGTGGAGTTACAAACTCGTACATTTCACTTTCAGTGGATAGCGAGCAGGATTTAGGCTCACATACAATGTTTGTTTGCTCGGTTGATGATATGCAGATAAGAGGCGAGGGAAGAAGCGTTACCTACGCCGAATATCACGAGCGTATAAAGCCCAAGCAAAAGCCAAAAAAGGCAGGGTATGTGTGCAAAATTTGTGGATATTTCCACGAGGGGGAGAGTATCCCTGATGACTTTATTTGTCCAATCTGCAAGCACGGCAGAGAGGTCTTTGAATTTGTTAAAAATGCCGAAGAGGCAAATATAAATAAACAGGAGAAAGCAGAAATGACAAAGGAAAACAAGTACGCAGGTACAAGAACAGAGCAAAACCTAAGAGCAGCCTTCTCGGGCGAGAGCGAGGCAAGAAACAAATACACCTACTTCGCATCTGTGGCTAAAAAAGAGGGCTATGAGCAAATCAGTGCACTCTTCTTGAAGACAGCGGAGAACGAAAAGGAGCACGCAAAATTGTGGTTCAAGGAGCTTAACGGCTTGGGTGACACCGCAGAAAACCTTGAAAGTGCAGCTGACGGCGAGAACTACGAGTGGACAGATATGTACGCTGAATTTGCTAAGGTAGCAGATGAGGAGGGCTTTACTGACCTCGCAAGAAAGTTCCGTATGGTTGCGGCAATTGAAAAGCACCACGAGGAGAGATATCGTGCACTTCTTAGCAATGTTGAGACTGCACAGGTATTTGAAAAGAGCGAGGTTAAGGTTTGGGAGTGTCGCAATTGTGGACACATTGTTGTTGGAACAAAGGCTCCCGAGGTTTGCCCAACCTGTAACCATCCAAAGGCATATTTTGAAATCCACGCTGAAAACTATTAATTCAAAACAAAATAAAGACCGCAGAGCAATCTGCGGTTTTTGTTTTTGCTAAGGTAAGAGTGAAGAGTGAACAGTGAAGAGGTAAGAGGCTTTGTGCAAAATTGTGCAAATTGCACAAAAAACGGGGGGGGGAATTCGTTTATTGTGCATATTGACAAGTGCTTATCGTATATGATATAATGTGTACATAAAAACCCTAAGAATATTTAGAGAGCAATTTTTATGAAAAAGAAACTTTTACTTTTGACAGTATTAGCTATGGTTATGTGTCTTTTCGCACTTTCTGTAAGTGCTGATTCAATCAACCCCTCAACAAGTAATGAGTACGGAACACTCACTACCTTTGATGAGGCTATCGGAAGAACAGACATTAGCCCTAACAAGCAGGATGGCACAGTTGCCCGTACAGTTTTGTTTGACGGAACAAATTATTACACTGTTCCAACCATTTATCTCACCTCGAAAAATCCATACGAGGGCGATATTTTGCTCCAATTCAGCTTTTCAGCTATCAACTCAAAGCTTTCAAAGAGCTTTAGCAAGACAAGCGTTATAAGATGCGAGCTTCCTGCTGATATTGTGTATCTTGGCGGTGACAACCAAAACTTTAACGGATTTTCTAATGCAATAGAAATAAAGTTAAGCCCAAATCTTTCCTTTGCCGGAAATGTTACTTACAAGGCGTTCGCAAACTGTAAAAATCTTGTTGAGATTGATTTGTCAACAGTAAACTTCAATTATGCGAACAACACATATTCATTGTTTGAGTATTGCGAAAAGCTTGAAAAAATCGTTCTTCCCGATGCATATATGAAGGACGGAGCGCCTGTAAATTACGCAACAAATTACACTTTTAACGGCTGTAAGGTGCTTACTTCAATTGAAAACTATGAAAATTTCTTTAGAGGCTCAACCGCAATTTCCGAGAAGTGCTTTATGGATTGTGCTAAGCTCCCAGAGATTAAGCTTTGGAGCGGAATCACAACCATTGGAAGCAGAGCATTTCAAAATTGTGCTACCATTACCGAAATAATCATTCCCGACACTGTAACCACAATAGGAACAACCGACACTGTGTTTGCGTCCTGCACATCACTTAAAAAGATAGTGTTCCCATCAGGTGCTGTTTCAGTTGGCACATATGCATTTGAAAAATGCACAGCTCTTACCGATGTTTGGATGCCAGGCGCAGGTTCTACCTTTGCTGCACAGGTTTTTGGACAATGTGGCTCGAGTTTAGCGGTTAACTTCTACTTTACAACAGCAACAAGCACAATTACAATTAGCAACACAACTAACAATAAAGACCCATTTATCACAGCAATTAGCGCAGAAAACGATGCAAGAATTAAGTACAACACACCACTTTCAACAAAGTGTACAGTATTCCTTGGCGGACACCATGCATCTGATGCAACCGCTGACTGCACAGAGAATATCGTTTGTAAGGATTGTACAATAACTATCACCGAGGCGTTTGATAGTCACGATATAGTTATTACAATCACATACGAAAACGGCTTCACAAGTGATGGTGTAAAGACTACTGCTTGTTCAAGACAGGGCTGTACAGCCTGCGATAAGAGCGAGACAGCTCTTGCAATCTTCTCAGCAAAGGGCTACTCCTACAAGGAGTCAGGCTCAAAGAGAGGACTTTGCGGAGGATTTACCGTAAATGTTGATGCCTTCAACGAGTACAAGGAAGCTAACTCAGGCAAGACAATTACCCTTAGTATTTTGATGGTAAACCCAAAATACATTAACGAGGAAAGTGACTTCTTCTCATCAGAGGGACAAATTATCGCAACAGGCGGAGCAATCCAGCTTGAAATTACTGAGCTTAATTACGCAAGCCTTGATTTCAGAGTAGACGGCTTTACCCTTGAATATATGCAGAGCCTTGAAATTGCATTTGCATTGGTGGTTTGCGATGATGGCGAGGTTGAGGTTATCCAAAAGCAATATGGACAGGATGAAACCTCTAATGTATGCGACACCTACACAGATAAGAACGGAATAAAGCTCGACTCAGTAACCGTACAGAGCATCGCTCCCGAGGTTGTTGAGGCTCTTAAAAAGGAGCAGGAGCAAGCATAATTAAATATAAGCAAGGAGATTTCGCACAGCGGAATCTCTTTTTGCTGTAAAGGTATTTACAAGAGTAAATAAGTGTGATAAAATAATGGCATCAAAGCCAAAGGAGAAGAAGATGAAAAACGCAAAGACAAACAAGATAAAGCTTTTAAAGCTATGGGAGCTTTTGTGTCAGGAAACTGATCCGGAGCATCCAATGAGCACTCCCGAGATTCTTGAAAAATTGAAGGATATGGGAATTGATTGTGATAGAAGAACTCTTTATGATGATATAAAAACACTCAATTCGTTTGGCTACGAGGTTGAGCAATCTCGTGGACTTGCAAACGAATATAGCGTCGATGTGTCCGCCTTTGACCTTACCGAGCTTCGTATCCTTGTTGACGCCGTTCAGGCAGCCGACTTTATAACCGAGAAAAAGACAAAAAGCCTCGTTGATAAGATTGCACACCTTGCAGGAAGCCATAAGGCAATGATTTTAAAGCAAAATATTGTTGCTTTTAATAATACAAAGAGCACAAACGAGCATATCTATTACACAGTAAACGAAATTTCAACCGCTATAATAGAGAACAAAAAGATAGAGTTTTCCTACTTCAACTACGACGCCTCTCACGAAAGAGTGTTTAGAAGGGATAAGGACAGCGAGGTTAAGCGTTATGTCGTAAACCCATACGCAACCATTTTCTCTGATGATAAATACTACCTTGTCTGCTATGATGATAAGCACAAGACAATGACTCACTATCGTGTTGACCGTATGGAGTCTGTAAAGGTTTTGCCACAAGACATAACCCCACACGAAACAGTTGAGAGCTTTGATATAAGAAAGCACCAAAGACAGGTGTTCTCAATGTATACGGGCGAAAAAAGAACCGTCGCTATCGAGGCAGAGCCAAGCCTTGCAGATGTTATCTTTGATAAGTTTGGCGAGATTAAGCTCACCGAAAAGGACGATAGACTCTACTTCGAGGTCGAGGTGCAGGTATCTCCAACCTTTATTGCGTGGTGCTGTTCATTTGGAAACAGAATGCAGGTCGTATCTCCCCCAACCGTGGTTCACACTATAAAGGAATACACCCACGAGCTTTATTATCTATATTCAAAGGGAAATAAATAATGGTATTTTTATTCATTATTGAGAGCCTTGCTCTTGGAGTGGGGCTTGCAATGGACGCCTTTTCCGTGTCGCTTGCAAACGGCTTGAACGAGCCGAGAATGAGGACAAGAAAGGCAATTGGTATATGTGGCGTTTTTGCGTTCTTTCAGGCTCTTATGCCTATGATAGGCTGGGTGCTTGTTAGAACAGTAGTGCAAAAATTCCAAGCGTGCGAGAAGTTTATTCCTTGGATTGCCCTTGCCCTGCTCGGCTTTATCGGTGGCAAGATGCTCTACGAGGGAATACGCTGTAAATGCGATGAGTGTGAGTGTAAAAGGCTCACCCTTGCAACCCTTATTGTGCAGGGAATAGCAACCTCTATTGATGCATTGTCCGTCGGCTTTGCAATAGATGATTATTCGTTTATTGAGGCTTTGCTTTGCGTGCTTATTATCGCAGTTATCACCTTCTTGCTTTGCTTTATTGGTATAAATATCGGTTCAAGAGTAGGCAGTAGATTTTCGAGCAAATCGAGCATTATCGGCGGTGCGATTCTTATCATTATAGGAATAGAGATATTCATAACGGGAATTATATAATGTAGTGCGATTGGTTGCGCCAAATCTAATTCAACTGATAAAAAAGGGGTTTTGCCCCTTTTTTGCAGTTTTAAGGCTAAAAGCCTTGACTTTTTTAAAAATAGGTGATATTATATTTTTAGTTAGCGAACGCTAACTGATAGATGAAAATCAAGGAGGTGGAGTATGAAAAAATTCGATGTAACGGGTATGAGCTGCTCTGCGTGCGTAGCACGAGTGGAGAAGGCTGTAAATGGCGTTTGCGGAGTGGACTCGTGCTCTGTAAGCCTTCTTACAGGCTCAATGCTTGTCTATGGAGAGGCAAGCGTTGACGCTATAATCCAAGCGGTTTCAGGTGCAGGCTATGGAGCAATTGAGGCGAGCGATAGCGTCGAGGACGCCTCGCAGGCTCTTGTGGACAAGGATACCCCCGTATTGAAGCGTAGGCTCCTTGCCTCGCTCGGCTTCCTTTTGGCTCTTATGTACCTCTCAATGGGACACGCTATGTGGGGCTGGTATTTGCCCTCGCCAATCTCAAATCCCGTCGTTGTAGCAGGTCTTGAAATGGCACTTGCCCTTGTGGTAATGGTAATAAATAAAAAATTCTTCATAAATGGCGTTAAGGCGGTTATAAATCGCTCGCCAAATATGGATACGCTTGTCGCACTTGGCTCGGGCGTTTCGTTCTTATACAGCACCTACCTATTTATAGAAATGCTTTTTGCCGAGGATAAGGCACACTACCTTCACGAGCTATACTTTGAAAGCTCTGCAATGATAGTAACGCTAATTACCGTAGGTAAAATTCTTGAAGCGATGGCTAAGGGCAAGACAACCTCGGCACTCCGTGCTCTTATGGATATGAGCCCTAAATATGCAACAATTATAGAGGACGGCAAGGAAAGAGTCATAAGAGCAAGCGAGCTTAAAGAGGGCGACATCTTTATCGTAAAAAATGGCGAGAGCGTGCCTGCCGATGCCACCGTGCTTGATGGTGAGGCAAGCATTGATGAGTCCTCACTAACAGGCGAGAGCGTGCCCGTCGATAAAAAGCCAAGCGAGAGCGTGCTTGCATCTACAATATGCTCCTCGGGCTTTATAAAATGCAGGGCAGAGCGAACAGGCAAGGATACCGCCTTTGCTCAAATTCTAAAAACAGTAAGCGATGCAACCGCAACAAAGGCTCCTATCGCAAAAATAGCCGACAAGGTGTCGGGAATTTTCGTTCCTACGGTTATTTTGATTGCCCTTTTTGTAGGCGTTCTTTGGCTCGCACTCGGCAAGGAAATCGGCTTTGCCCTTGGGCGTGCAATATCAGTTCTTGTAATAAGCTGTCCATGTGCTCTTGGACTTGCAACCCCGGTTGCCATAATGGTTGGCGGTGGCGTTGGAGCAAGGCACGGAATACTCTTTAAAACCGCTGAGGCACTTGAACACATTGGAGGGGCAGAAATTGTCGCACTCGATAAAACAGGCACTATAACAAGCGGTAAAATGAGCGTTGCCGAGATAATACCATACGGCATTAGTGCAGGCGAGCTTTTATCCCTTAGTGCCTCACTTGAAAAGAGGAGCGAGCACCCCCTCGCAAGGGCAATAGTAGCCTATGCCGAGCAAAAGGAAATCTCACTTTGTGAGGTTGGCGACTTTGAGTCAGTTGCAGGAAGTGGCGTAAGAGCAACAATAAACGGAAGAAAAATGGCAGGTGGAAGGGAAGGCTTTGTGTCCTCGTATGCATCAATCCCAAGCGAGGCAAGGGAGCGTGCAATATCACTTGCAAACGAGGGAAAAACACCCCTTTTCTTCACACTTGACGGCACTTTTGTAGGAATTATCGCACTTTTCGATACAGTTAAGCAAACAAGCCGTGAGGCGATAGAATGGCTAAGAGCTCACGGCATTCGTGCAGTAATGATAACGGGCGACAATCAAAGGACGGCAGAGTGCGTCGCTAAGGACGCAGGAATTGCCGAGGTTGTCGCAGGAGCGATGCCAAGCCAAAAGAGCGAGCATATATCAGCCCTTAAAGAGCAGGGCAAGGTCTTGATGGTTGGCGACGGAGTAAACGACGCTCCCGCCCTTGCAACCGCAGATATAGGCGTCGCAATCGGAGCAGGCACGGATGTCGCAATTGATACAGCACAGGTCGTTATAATGAAAAGCGAGCTTTTGGACCTTTGCGACGCAATAAGACTAAGCCGTGCGACGCTAAGAAACATAAAGCAAAACCTGTTTTGGGCATTTTTCTATAATGTGATAGCGATACCGATAGCCTCGGGAGCTCTTGCAGGAATAGGACTAACCCTTAGCCCAATGATAGGTGCGCTCGCAATGAGCCTGTCAAGCGTTTGCGTAGTCACAAACGCATTAAGATTGAATTTCTTTAAACCAATAAATAAACAAGAAATACAAGAAATACAAGTTGAAGAGGAAAATGATGATATGGTAACAGTAATAAAGGTTAGTGGAATGATGTGTCCCCATTGTGAGGCAAGAGTAAAGAGCGTGCTTGAAGCAATCGAGGGCGTGGAGAAGGCAAGCCCAAGCCACAAGAAGGGAATTGTAAAGATTAAGTTTGATGCCCCTGCTGAAATTTCCACAATAAAGAACGCAATAAAAGAGGCAGGCTACACAGTAGAGTAAGCCTAAAAGCCTTAAAAATCAAAAAATATCACCCGAAAAAGAGTTGACAGACTTTCGGCAAAATGCACAAAAATCAGATTTTTCGAGCCCTTGAATTATCTAATTTTTTGTGCAACCCTACAAAAAATGGTAGGGGAAGCCGAACTCTGTTGACTTTTTTCTTTTTAAGGTATATAATAAAGGAGCAAAATAAATCTGCTTCGGCAGTAGAACAAGGAGTTTATAGAAATGAAAAACACAATGAAAAAGCTTCTCTGCTTGATTCTCGCATTGTGCTTCACATTCACCTTTATCATCTCTTGTAAAAAGGATGAGGGCGATGATGATGAAGATGAAAGCGATGTAGAGATCACTCTTATTTTCGATTACAGCGAGTATGAGGGAGTAGAGTGGGATGAGGACTTCGACGAGGAAATGGTAGTTGAGGCTAACAAGAAGGTTGGTAGCTTCCCAAAGCCAAAGCTTGATGGCTACAAGTTTGACGGCTGGTATGAGGACACTGAGGATCCCGACACAAAGCTTAGAACAACAACAAAGTATTCTGGTGAAGAAACAGAAATCACCCTTTACGCTAAGTTTAAGGAAGACGACGGCGGCGATGACGATAACGGCTCAACCACATATAACTGTGCTAAGGGCGTTCATAACTGGAAGATTACAACAACACCTCCAACCTGTACAGACGCTGGTAAGAAATTGAAGGTTTGCCAGATTTGTAACGACGAGGAGTCAGACGCTATCCACTCATCACAAAATCCAAAGCTTGGACACCAATGGGTTGAGGCAGGTGCTATTGACGACGGCGGATGGTCATACATTGCTCTTGCAAGACAGAGAACATGTAAGAGAGAGGGCTGTGATTACGCTGAAACAATCCAGCTTGAAAACCTTACATCGAATATCAACAGCCTTACAGTATCAATCGATGCAGGTGCTTGGCCAGGAACAGCTGAGTGGCCAGCTATCCTTACTGATAACAAGTGGGATGGTAAGGCAGCAAATCAGCCTGACGCAGCTCCTAAGGGAGGCGGACCTCTTACAATCACAATGCTCTTTAACAAGGCTCTCGATGTAGACCAGCTTGTTATTTGTGCAAAGGGACTTGGTGAGGACGGATATTCATCTAAGTATAAGATCTTCATCTGGTATGCTGATGAGGCTACATTCCCAGAGGGTGATGAAAACGCTAAGTACCCAGGCGAGCTTCTCTCAACACACGGTACAAAGGCAACAGCAGCTTGTATTGACCTCAGTGCTGAGGAAAGACCTATTCTTGGTATCAAGATAGTATTCCCAAAGACACTTCACGGCTCTGAGCTCTTCCACGAGATCGCAATTGCAAGAATTCCTGACGAGGAATAATTTTAGTTGAAAATTAACCCCCTCGACAACAAGAGGGGGTTAAATTACCATATTGGCAAAAACAAAACCCAAACAAAACGGAGTAGTTATGAAAAGAAAACTTTTAGTTCTTCTTGCACTTCTTCTTTGCTTTATCCTCGCTGTTTCACTTACAGCGTGTGGTGGCGATGATGACGAGGGCGGTGAGTCCTCATCAAGCTCAACCTCGGAAAAGGTTTACTTCTCAGTAACCTTTAACCCAAATTACGAGGGAGCACCCGCTATTGAGCCAAGAGATGTTCAAGAGGGAAAGAAAATAGGCGAGCTTCCTGAACCTGAGAGAGAGGGCTGGATTTTCGAGGGCTGGTATGCAGAGGATGATACCGACTTTGAAACAAAGTACACCTCATCTAAGAAGGTAACAGAGGATCTCGTTCTCGTTGCAAAATGGAGCGAGGAGCCGCCCTGTGCTCACGAAACAGGCTTTGCCGCAGTGGCACTTAATGAACCAACATGTGATAAGGACTCTATCCTTATTGAAAGATGCCGTAACCCTAAGTGTGGCTTTGTTAGAGAAACAAAGCTTGCAGACGCTCTTGGTCACAATATGAAGACAAGAGAGCCTGTTCCTGCTAACTGTATCAACGCAGGCTACACAAAGAAGGAATGTATTCGCCCAGGATGTCCATATTTTGAAACAATCCCAGGCGATCCACCAACAGGTATTCACTCCTTCCCAGAGTCATGGCAGGATATCAAGATTGCAACAGACTACGCTTACGGTGAGCAGAGAAGAGGCTGTAAGATTTGTGGTGAGCTTGAATATAGAAGCGTTGAGCCAAATCTTCTCGACCAATACGATTCTCTTCCTATTAAGAATGTAGTAATCGGCGGAAAGACATATGTAAATGTAGCAGGCACTGCAACCGCAGTTGCAAGCTCACTTTATAGAACAACACTTGCAGCTAACGCAATTGACGGAGCTCCTGCATCCTTCTGGCGTGCAGATGCTCTTGTTGAAAAGGAAACCTTCATAGGTGATGTAATCGAGGTTACAATGCCTATCTCTTACGAGGTTGCTCGTATCGAGTTCACAATTCCTAACTATTGGGCTTGGAAGCTTGGCGAGGATTGCACAGTTTCCTACGATATAGAGATATTCGTGGACAATGCGTGGGTTAAGATTGGTACAATCTCCGATACAGACGCTCACGATCCTACCTCAAAGAATGCAGTTGTTGCACTTACCTTGGCAACCCCTACTGTAACAAACAAGGTTAGAGCAACTGTAACACACGCAACTCGTTTTGCTCCTGCAATGATTTATGAAATGCAGATATTTGGCTATGTTGAGGAATTTGTAAGAGTTCCAAAGTCAATTGCAACTCTTGCAACAGGCTCAATTACTGGCTCATATAACTCATGGGTTAACAGTAGTGCAGCAAACCTTCTCGACGGCTCAACCCTAACCTCATGGTGTACTGACGCTCGTGTATGGACAGCTCAGGAAACCCTAATTTACACAAGATCCCCTAACAACATTACAAACGGTGCAGTTGACTATGGTATGAACAACAAGCAAACCGTAAGTAAGGTTGTTGTAAACGCAGGCTATTTTGAAGGCGAGACACTTGATGTCCTTATCTGCCGTGCTTGGACAGAGCCTAAGATGGTTGAAAAGAAGGTTCAATCAACTGACGCAAGCGGTAACCCACTCTTTGATGAGAACGGAGACCCAATTATGGAAACCGTTAAGGACCCTGAGGGTAATACCGTAATGGTTCAAGAGCAAAAGCCAAAGGTTGACAAGGACGGAAATCCTGTTCTCAACCCAGATGGTAGCCCCGTAATGGAGGATGTATGGCTTGATCAGGTTAAGTGGTACTCCTGCGGAGTAGTTGAGGTTCAAAGTGGTGTTTCCTCATACACCTTTACACCAAAGGATGAAGAGGGCAGTGATATTACCCTTACCGATGTTGTAATGGTTCGTGTTGAGGTTGACAATTTCGGTTCTGATGAAAACAAGGACTTTCATACCGTAACATCAATGACAGTCACCACATCAGCTGGCGACAAAACATATAACAACACAACACCAGAGTTTGTATGGACTCCAAGAAAGAAGGTTTATGCAACTCTCACCTTCCCACAAGCAGAATTTATCGCTTATATCGATATCGTATGCGCTAAGGATGTAGGAAGAGTTATGTCACTCCAATTCTGGGTTGACGATCCATCTCTCGAAAGAGGCGGATATTGGGATGAATACAAGACAATTGAGGTTCTTGAAAGCTCATCAGTTGGTGGTATTGCTACCTTTACAGTCGATGTTGGACAGCATGTATCCAAGATTAGACTTGAAATCACAAAGGAGCCTGCTATCTACGGAGCATATATTTACGATATTTCTCCATACACAGTATCCGAGGTAGCCGAGGAGCTTCCAGCTCTTAGTGGTTGTCCACATAAGTTCTCATCTCCAGAACCAGTTAATGTTGTTGCACCAACCTGTACAACAGCTGGCTACTCAGTATTCAAGTGCTTTAGCTGTGAGCAAACATGGAAGACCGACCATGTCGATATGACAGGTCACAAGTGGGGACAAGGAACAGTTGACTCTGAGGATAGAAACAAGGTAATGCGTTATTCATGTACCGCTGCAAACTGTGGCGCAACTAAGGTTGATATAACCGAGTACAGAACTGACGATGGATACCTTGCAGTTCCAACAGTAACAAAGTATTATCACAACGCTCCTGCGGCTTGGAGCTTCACCTTCGATGATGGTAACTATATTGATACCTACGAGTGGGTAATTCCAGAGCTTCAAAAGCGTAACTTTAAGGCGACAGCCGTTATTACAGTTCAATACTCAGGCTCATACACCTATGAGTGGGAGAGATATATTGCGTCTGGTGTATTTGACATCGGCTCGCACTCACAGCTCCACGCAGGCGATTTCGCTGGCGAAAAGCTTGATGAGTCTGGAATGATGAAGGAAATTGACGAGGCTCACTTTATCTTTATGAGCTGGTTCCCAGGACAAAGAGTTCTTGGCTTCGCTACACCTAACGGTAAGACAGGTGCGGGAACAGCGAATATGGTTAACGACCTTATGATTGGTGGCCGTAGTGGTGGTCAGGGTGGTATGTACTGTGATCCTGACACACTCTCATCAAGAGAGCAGTGGGGTAACCTACCTTCATTCATCACATATAGATCAATGACCTTCGGCGAAAGCAGCAACTGGTCTAATAACGACGGTGCTGGTGACATTAAGGCTTGTATCGACCACCTCGTAGAAGAGAGACTTTGGACAGCTGACTGTGTTCATACAATTGACACATCACCAAATCAAACAACAAACGACAAGTTCAGTATCAGGAAGGATACAATGATTAAGAAGCTCGACTACCTTGAAGAAAAGGGCGTTTGGGTTGGCTCATATACACAGGCACTTCAATATTTCAGAGAGGCTCATGCCGCTGAAATTACAGATATGTCTATTGGAGCTACTGAAATCAGCTTTAAGGTAACAGATGGTCTTGACGACATAATGTTCGTACAGCCACTTACCTTCAAGTTCACACTTCCTACCGGCTGGACCGATGTAACAGTTACACAAAACGGCGTTGAAATCCCAGTGGTAGACAGCGATGACTATTCACCTAACATGGATAAGTCTATGGCTTGCACAATCATTAACGGAGTTCTTTACTTCGACGCAGTTCCAGATGCTGGTACAGTAGTTATTACTAAGAAATAATTGATAGATTATTCATTCAATAAAGAATACCCGTGAGCGTATGCCCACGGGTATTTTTTCGTTATGTGCGATTAATGCATCACATTTGTCGCTCGCTCGATGCAACGGGCGAGTATTTTTATTACTATATAGGTAAAAATTGATGATTTTGTGAACAACTCATACGAAAAGTGAAAGTTTTGTGAAGACGCACCGAAAAGGAATTGAACTCTATTGAAATCCTACCAAATATACCATATAATGACAATGGCGAGAGGGGAAATAGAGCCCCATCCCGTCAGGCTTGCTAACCTCGGCACAGCCGAAAGGCAAGCATCTCCCTAATCTCTAAATTCGGCCCCCTGCTTCGGGGCTATGACAAAAAGGAGGAAAAACTCGAAAAGTTAGCTCAAGAAGCCTTGGGGACAAAACCTTGGCTTTGGGCAATTTCCACAAAAAATAAGTCGATAAACGAAAAAGAAAAATTCGTTTTTTGTGGAAAATGCCAAAAATCGAAATAGCAAGTGGCAAAAAGTTGTTTATTCTTGAAAAAGCAACCGCCTCGTGCTATAATATAATATATAATAATAGTTATTTAACTGGAAAAGGAGTAAAGTATGGATTTTAATGAGGCAATGAAGCCGTATAAAGTGAAGCTTGTGCTTGAAGCATTGCTTAAAGCAGTAATGACAGGTCTATTCTTTGGCTTGGCACTTTCACTTGTATCTGCTCTCGTATGTAGATTTATTCTTCTCGATGTAAGCCAGATACCAACTCTTATAACCTTCGGTATAGGAATTGTAGCGGCAATCACAATAGGAATAATTACCTATGTAAAACGCTTTAAGTCAGGTATCGACAAGCTCGCAAAGAGAATTGACGCACTTGGACTTGATGAGCGTGTAACCACAATGGTAGAGTTCAAGAAGGACCGTTCCTTCGTAGCAAAGGTACAGCGTGAGGACACAATGGATCGTCTCTCCAAGCTCAACATTAAGCAGCTTAGATTGAGAATCCCAACCGCAAGAATAATCTCTTGTGTAGCAATGTTCCTCGTAATCGTATTCTTGTTCGCAGTTCTTCCAACACCTCTTACCGCAGAGGAAAGAGAGAGCATCGAGGTTGCTGAGGAGATCGAAAGAATTAGAGATGAGCTCCACACACTCGTTGATGAGAACGCAGACAAGGTAACACCTGATTTCGTCGAGAAGGCACATCAGCAAATTGATGACAGAATCGACCAGCTCTTGGCAAGCCCCGATTACACAAACGCACAAAAGCTTTTCCTTGCTCAATCAATGAGAGATAGAATATTAGTATCAATTGATATTCAGCTCCAAGTATATGAGATTTACGAGATAATCGATAACTCAGGAACAAGCTTTGAGTTTATGCAAATGCTTTATAGCATCGTTCACGACCTTGAGGACAGACTTGATGTAACCGAGTCCGATATTGAAAAATATGAGGATGTTCGTGAGACAAGAAAGGAAATCGAGGAGCTTATAAAAGAGCAGCTCGCAATGTTCGAGGAAACCAAGGAGAACATGGAGCAGGATAACCAAGACGAGAAGGAAGCTCTTGAAGAAACCGAGAACGAGGTATTAGAGGATATCGCAGACGCTATCGAAAAGGTAGAGAATGCTGAGACCGAGGAAGAAAAGGAACAGGCTAAGGAGGAGCTTAAAGCGGCTCTTGACCAGATTCCTGAGCTCGACAGAGAAGAGATGGAGGACCTCGTAGAGGACCTTGAGCAGGCTGTTGAGAATATGCCTGATACTTCAATGAAGGATGTATTCGAGGACCTTAAAGAGGATCTTAAAGAGGACCTTGAAAACTCCGAGACCGACGCTGAGCTTAAAGAGAATGCTCAGGAGAGCGTAGACCAAGCAAATGAGGATCTTAACGAGGTTCTTGATAAGCAAGACAAGTTCGAGGATCTTAAGGATGCTATGGATAAGTTCGAAAACGCTACTACCGAGCAGGAAAAGCAAGAGGCTAAGGAAGAAATCGATAACATTGTTGAGGATATGAAGAACGACATTCTCAATTCCGAGACCGAGCAAGAGAAGCAAGACAAGGTTGAGGATTACAAGAACGCTCTTGAGGATATTCTTAACAAGGATTCCGAAAATAAGGATTCACAAGAAAATAAGTCCGAGATGAATGATGCTATGGAGGACCTCAAGCAGGACCTTGAAAACATTCAACAGGATATGCAGCAGGGCGAGAAGATGGACCAAGAAATCTCCGATGCATTCGACGATTTTAAGGAAGATGTAAAGGATTCTATGGAGAGCATCGAGAACCTTGAGCAGGCTGGTCAGGAAATCACTGATAAGCTTGAAAAGGTTGAGACCGACCTTGCAGGTGACCAAAAGGTTACTGATGATATGCTTGATGATATGAGAGAGAATATCAACAACAACGAGAACCTCAGCCAAGAGTCAAAGGATGAGATGAACGAGGTTGTAGATAAGCTCGAGCAGGATATCAACCAAGCAAACAAGGAATATAACGACGCAAAGAACGATCCTAACAACGAAAAGAGCGAGGAGCAGCTCGATCAAGAAAGAGAAGACAAGATAAACTCATCTATGTCTGAAGCTAAGGATCAGCTCGATCAAATTGAGCAAGAGAACAATAAGAACCAAAGCGAAACCTCTGACGCAATGAAGGACAACGAAACCATGAAGGATGTGTCCGATGCGCTCGAAAAGGCAGAGGATGCTGAAACAGACGCTGAATATGACGAGGCTCAAAAGGACCTTGACAATGCGTTTGAGAACATGAAGGATTCATACGAGAAGCTCGAGGGCGAGGAACTCGATAAGCAGCTTGGCGAAATCTCAAAGGATATGCAGGATGCAGCAGATAAGCTTCCTGAGGACAATGAGTTCAAGGAGTCACTTGAAAACGCAGCTGACAAGATGGAGCAAATCGCAAACGACAACCAAATGACCGATGAGGAAAAGAAGGAAGCTGCCGATTCAGTTATCGACGAGCTTAACAAGGATTTCCAAACAAACATTGAGCAAAACCAAACCTCAGAGCAGATGAAGGATCAAATGCAACAGGCTCAGGACCAGATGAACAAGAATGATCAGCAACAGTCCGACCAAGAGCAGGAGTCCGAGTCTGAAAGCGAGAGCGAGCAAGAGTCCGAGCAGGAATCTGAAAGCAAGGGCGACTCTGAGAAGGAGCCTGAAATTCCTGAAGAGGAAAAGGAAAAGGGCGAAGAAATCAGCGATGGTACAGGCTCAAATGCTGTTAACGGAACTGTTTGGGACCCAGAGCGTGGCGATGTAAGCGTTGAGGATTACCTTAACGGCTCAGATGGATCACATGTAGGCGATCAGATTGACGCTAACAGAGGCGATTCAAGCCTTTCAGCAGAGGATCAGGAAATCAACAACAACTGGATGCAACAGGTTCAGGGTTGGGGAACTCCTTCTTCAAAATAATAGACAACAATTAAATAACGCATAATTAATATTTAGGGAGAATTTAGAGATTATGGAAAACATGGAAAACAAATCAATCAATAACGGAGCATCTGCCGAAAATGCGGCAGGTGCTTCTGCTGCTTCTAAAACAGGTGGCATCAGCATTTCAACCGTAGATAGAGACAAGAAAAAGCCAGAGCCAGCACCAGCACCCGCTCCTGAAATGAGCGAGAAGGAAAAGGCAGCAAAGGCAAAGGCTGACGCAAAGGCAGCGGCTGAGGCAGAAAAGGCTAAGGCAAAGGAAGAGGCTGCTAAGGCAAAGCTTGCAGCTGAGGCTGAAAAGGCAAAGGCTAAGGAAGAGGCAGCTAAGGCTAAGGCTGACGCAAAGGCAGCAGCTGAGGCAGAAAAGGCTAAGGCAAAGGAAGAGGCTGCAAAGGCAAAGGAAGACGCAGCAAAGGCTAAGGAAGAGGCTGCAAAGGCTAAGGAAGACGCAAAGGAGCCAGCTCCTGCAAAGGAGGAAGCACCTGCTAAGGAGGAAGCTAAGGAGCCTGCAAAGGATGCAGCACCTGCTCCCGCACCAGCAAAGGAGCCTGCAAAGGCACCAGCACCAGCACCGGCTCGCACAGCTGAGGAAATGAAGACAGATAAGCTTGCTGAGCAAGAGCTTAAGCTCTTCGCTGAGAAGTGTAAGAGAATCTTCGAAGAGGTTCGTAAGGATATGATCGGTCAAAGAGAGGTTGTTGAGTCAACAATCGCTGCTATTATCGCCGGCGGTAATGTACTTCTCGAGGGTGCTCCAGGACTTGGTAAAACCCGTCTTGTAAGATCACTTGGTAAGGTATTCGACCTTCCATTCTCTCGTATTCAGTTTACACCTGACTTGATGCCTGCCGATGTAACAGGTACCAATGTTATTACAAAGGATGAGGACGGAAACTCAAAGTTCGAGTTCCAAAAGGGTCCTATCTTCTCAAATATCGTTCTTGCGGACGAAATTAACCGTGCTACCCCTAAGACACAGGCAGCTTTGCTTGAGGCCATGCAGGAGCACAAGGTAACAGTAATGGGTGTTACAAGAAAGATGGATGAGCCATTCTTCGTTCTTGCTACACAGAACCCAATTGAGCAGGATGGTACATACCCACTTCCTGAGGCTCAGATGGACCGTTTCATGTTTAAGATTCTCGTTCCTAACCCCTCT
The DNA here is from genome assembly GCA_045594305.1 of Eubacteriales bacterium. GTDB lineage: Bacteria > Bacillota > Clostridia > Oscillospirales > CAG-272 > RGIG2000. The sequence continues at coordinate 53,207 of JAZNYH010000092.1, forward strand.
GCTGAGGAGCTTGGACAAATCGTTAATATGACACATAAGACAATGGAAGAAACTGCGCAGGCAGCTTGTAATGGCGAGGAGCTTCTCCGAATGAGAGCTGTTGCTAAGACAATCCCTGTATCAAGCGAGGTTCTCCACTATGCGATGGTTCTTATCGCAGCAACTCACCCAGATAGTGAGGTTGCAACTGAAACAACAAAGAGATATATTCGTGCAGGAGCTTCACCTCGTGCGGCTCAGGCTATTATTACCGCAGGACAGGTAAGAGCACTTATCAACGGTAGATACAATGTATCCTATGAGGATATCAACTCACTCGCAGTTCCCGTACTTCGTCACAGATTGAAGCTCGGCTTCGAGGCAGTTACCTCAAAGATGTCACCTGATGATGTTGTAAGAAGCCTTATCGCTGACCTCAACAATGTATCAGCATCTACTGTAGAAAAGAACGCAAAGAAAAGAAAGTAATTAAATAGGCGGTAAAAATGAAAAGAAGAATATTAGACGGTGCATTTCTTGACCGTCTTGATGCTGCCTCTTTACTGCTTAAAAATCCAATGACGGGATACTTCGGTGGTGGCCGTAAGGCACGCTCATACGGAAGCACGGTAGAATTTGCCGACTTCCGTGAGTATTTCCCCGGAGACGATATCAGGCGTATCGACTGGAATGTATACGCTCGTTTCGAAAAGTACTTTATAAGACTTTTCACGGATGAAAGACAGATGCACAATCACATTTTGATTGACTGCTCGGCGTCGATGGCGTGCGGTGAGCCTGAAAAGGCAGAGCAAGCCCTTCGCATAGCGGCGGCATTTGGATATCTCTCGGTATCAGCAATGGACCGTGTCTCCTACAAGCTCTTAAAGGGCAACAAGGCAGAGGACATCGGCTTCACTGTATATAATAAGGATTCCTTCTATCGTGCAGCTCAGGCACTTGAGCTTACAGACTTCGAGGGCGAAACAGACCTTGAAAAATCGATAGTAAACCTTGAAGCACCGGGATATGATGACGGTTTAACAATAATAATTTCGGACTTCTTGACAGAGAGCGACTGGAAAAAGGCAATAGACTTCCTCACCTTCAAGCGTAGAGAAATTCTTTGTATTCAGATTCTCTCTCCTGATGAGCTTTATCCGAACTTTGATGGTCGTGTTCATATGATTGACTCCGAGTCCGTAGGACTTGAGGACTCAAGGAATATGAGACTTCGTATCACAAGAAAAATGGTTGAGGCCTACCAGAAGGCGTTCGACGACTATGAAAAGGAGCTTATAGACTTCTGCGCTGCAAGAGAGGCTACCTTCTTCACAGTATCATCAGACGATCCTATCGAAAAGGTTATTTTTGGAAAGGGATATGAGGCGGAAATAATAAAATGAGATTATTGCAAGGCTTAGGCTTACTTGGCTTGCTGGCTATTCCAATTATCATTTTGATTTACTTGCTTAAATCGAAATATACTCAAAAGCCGGTGTCAAGTACCTTTATATGGCAACGAAGTCTTAAATATATAAAGACAAGATTGCCCCTAAACTTTACAGTTTCACTCTTGCTTATATTGCAACTATTGATGGTCATACTTGCAAGCTTGGCACTTTCCAGGCCTACAATTATCCCATTCACCACGAAGGACACAATTATCATACTTGACGCATCAGCGAGTATGAAAACGATGACCGACGAGGGCAAAACAAGATATGAGCTTGCAATTGATGAGCTTAATAAAGAAGCAAATTCAGCGGGTGAAAATAATAAAATTACACTTATAACAGCAGGTGCAAAGGCAAAGTCCTTGACTGTTAGAAGCTCAAGTAAGGCAGATATCGCAAACGCACTAAACGGAGTTGAGTGTAGCGATAGCTTACCTGATATCGACGGTGCACTTCAGCTGGCAAATAATGTGCAGAACATAAACCCAGACGCAAAGGTTTATTTCTACACGGACAAGGGCTATATGGACCAATATGGCATAGAGGTTAAGGACTTTTCAAAGGACACCGATGTCAATGTTGGACTTACAACCCTAACAGACTCTCTTATGGCGGGCAAATACATATTTAACGCCACTATAAACAATTTCAGCCAAAAGGAAGTAACTGTAACGGTTAAGTTCCTGCTTGACACAGAAATTGATGGCGTTCACAACCCCACCGAGCAGAGAAGAAACGACATCGTTTTAGGACCTGACTCAAAGAAGATAGTAACCTTCTCAAACTCTGAGCAAAATGCCGTAGACGGCAACGAGTTCTTCCAAATCGACAAGATTTCGGATTATGAGTGCGTAAGAATTGAGATTGAGTGCGACGATGATGGTCTTACAACAGATAATGCAAGAACAATTTACGCAGTAGGCGAAAAGAGAGTTAAGATTCTCGTGGTAAGTAAGGATGTAATCATGCAGACCACCGAGGAGGGAAACAAGGTCGCTGATCCAAATGCAACAACCTTCCTTGTTGCTGCGGTTCGTGTTCTTGGATATACACTTAGCAACAAGACCGATATCAAAAATGATCTTAGTCTTGTAAATGATGGTAAGGCAATAGAGGGCTATGACCTTTATATCTTTGATGGCGTAATGCCAAGCGTGCTTCCTGATGACGGAGCTGTTTGGTTCATCAATCCACCAGAGGATCCTGTTGACACCTCAATCGAGCTCGTAGGAGCAGAGGACACTGAGGCAGATGTAGGAAAGCCATACTACTTTATCCCTGAGGCAGACAGTAGCTCTGACACCTATGCAACTCTTACCAAGAACATTGGTGGTGTTGACGGTTCAAGAAAGATTGCTGTTGGTAAGTTCCACGAGATAAAGGACACCGAGGGCAAATATGAGGCAATCTTTAACTGTGAGGGCAACGGCGAAAACAAGACCGTTATGCTTGCGGGCAAGGAGAACAATGTAAGAGTTGTTTGCTTGTCACTTGACCTTCACAAGACTAACCTCACAATGCTTATCGACTTCCCAATGCTTGTAAGAAATGTTATTAACTACTCACTACCTAATGTAGTATCAGATCGCTCATATGAGGTAGGACAGAAAGTTAAGTTTAACGCTCCTGTTGGAAGCACACAGCTAAGCTTCAAATACGGAGAAACAATTCTTGACCAGCTTGAGGCTGACGATGTAGAGTTCGACCTTGAAGAGATTGGCGATTACGCAATCGAGGTTGAATACGCATCAGGCGAGAAGCAAACCTTTATGCTTCCCACCGCAGTTCCCGCTGATGAGAGCGACATTGTCGCAAGCGGAGAGAGCATTGTAACTCTTGAAATTACAACCACACAAAAGCTCAAAGCAGATCCTATGGAAATTTGGCCATATATCGTTATGGGACTTTTGGCGTTGGCAATAATTGAATGGGGGGTATACTATCGTGATGAGTTCTAATTTTATCCACCCATTTCTCGCAACCGAGGTAGGTACAGTCATCGAGGTTGGCAGACCATACCTCATGCTTGTAATGATCCCTGCGGTAATCCTTGCGATCATTCCATTCTTCAGACTCCACAAGAGTCGTAGATACTCACTCAAACACATAGTTCCATTGTTCATTCATCTTATTATTCTTACATTGGCATCAGCTCTTATCACAGATGTTCACATTGTTGAAACAACAACTGCACCTGAGGAAACAGAGATAGTAATTGTTGCCGATATGTCGGACTCCAACTCGGCGATGAAGGCGGAGATGAATGAATACATTTCAGGCGTTATTAACTCTGCTGACGAGGCAACCGATGTCGCAGTAGTAGTATTCGCAGATGAATCAATCTACCTTACAAAGTTCGGCGAAACCAAGGACGACTACTTAAAGGTATCCTCGAACGATGTAAAGGCTACCAACACGGATATTCAAGGAGCACTTGAATACGCCGAGGCACTCTTTGATCAAATCAATCCTGTAAACAAGAGAGTTCTTCTTATGTCCGACGGTAGACAAACCGTTGGTAATGCATGGAGTGCAGCTAAGAAGCTTTCAATGAACAGTATTCGTCTTGACGCAGTTTACTTTGATGTAACCAAAAAAGAGGGTAGTGCTGAGGTTCAGCTCCTTTCAATCAAGGCGTCTGAAATCAATGAAAAGAACGCAAATGTATCTGTAACCATTTCGCTAAGATCAACCAAGGCAACAACCGGTAAGGTTGTGTTGTATGAAACACCTCAGGGCGGATCAGGCGAGGACATTAAGGTTTATGATGAAACCGTATCGCTCAAAAAGGGTGGTAACTCCTTCTCCTTCGAGTATATGGCTGACGGAGCAGGTATTCACTCTGTATACGCAACCATCGAGGTAGAGGATGATACCGTTGAGCAAAACAACACCCTTTACTCTTGGTTTACCGTAGACGGCAAGGCACAAATCCTTCTTGTTGACGGTGACGGCAAGCAGACAGGTAATAAGATAACCAGCCTTCTTGATGATTACGATTACGAGGTAATAGACACAAAGGACTTCCCAACATCTATGGAGGACCTTCTCGCATACGACGAGGTTGTTCTTATGAACATTGACTTTGCCGAAATGCCAGCAGGCTCAACTGATCTTATCAAGAGATATGTTGAGGAGGTAGGTCGTGGACTTGTATACACCTGTGGTAATAATTCCTACAAGAACAACGCTCTTGCAGATAACCCACTTGTGGATATTCTCCCTGTTGACCTTAAAATTGACGAGCGTCGTGAGACCATCGCTACTATTATCACTGTTGACCTTTCATCATCAATGGGTGCTGAGGTTACAAATCAGACAAATAAGCATGGCGAGAAGATGACTCGTTATGACATGGTTCTTGAAAGTGTTATTAAGCTTCTCGATACCGATGAGTTTACACCCGAGGACTATGTAGGCGTTATCGTATTCGATACTGACGCAACAATCGCTCTTCCTATCACTCAGCTTAGTGAAAAGGAAGCGATGAAGGTAACCCTTGAGCAATCCTTTGAGGAATACTTCTACGAGCATTCCGACGAGTCAAAAGCAAGCTATTCAAATCGTAGGCGTGCAGACGGCGGAACAAGGGATGCAAATGGTTATGTAATTAAGGCTTATGGTACTAACTATGGTACAGCAATAAGCAGAGCAAACATTCTTCTTGATGAGAGCGAGGCAGACCTTAAACAAATGGTATTCCTCTCCGATGGTGCACCACAGGATAAGGGCTCAGGCTACGACACAACCATCAAGAGAATGGCAAACGCAGGTATTCTCACATCTACCATCGGTATAGGTAACCTTAAGGATGCTGAGGTTGAGGAGCTTGCAAATCTTGCTACAATAGGACACGGAAAGTTTACAAAGGTTCAAAGCTCACTCGACCTTACACAATCACTTCTTCAGGTTGCAGAAACAATCAAGGGTGATTACAAGAACGAGCGTCCAACCAAGCTCGAAAAGAGAAAGGACGGAAAGGTGCTTGTAGGCTTGAAGGGTGAGGACCTTGATACAATCGGTGGCTACTATGGTACAACAATTAAAAACGGCGCAGATATGATTATCTCCGCTGATGACCTTCGTCCTATTATCGCTGAATGGGATGTAGGAAACGGACACACCACGGTATATATGAGTGACCTTGGTGGTGTTTGGTCAACTGCATTGTTTACCACAGCCGATGAGATTGATAACCAGATAATCGTAAAGAACCTTCTTGTTAACTCTCTCAACGCAGATGTTGGAGCAAGTGGTCTTACTATAACAAGTGAGCGTGTTGACGGTACAACAAGACTTACCGTTGAGACACTTAAAAGAATAAGAGACGACGAAAGACTCGTTGCATATGTAACAGACGCAAACGAGAACACCGTCGAGGTAACTGACTTTACCCGTGTAGCTGACACCAAGTACAGAAAGGAAATCGAAACAAGCGATGAGTCCGGAACATATCTTATCGAGATAAGACTTGTAAACGACGACAACTCAATGCTTGATAAGGCAAATTACGCAGTAGTAGGCTTCTATGCCGATGAATACGACCTCTTTACAATAGACGGTAAGAGCGTAATGGAGGACCTTTCCGCAGCAGGTGATGGCGAGGTAATGAAGGATGTTGCAGGATTCTTTGATATTGTCAAGGATGAATTCTACGAATTCGAGCACAACATCTCAACACCATGCGTTCTCGCAATTCTTATATTGTTCTTAATCGACCTATTCTTCCGTAACTTCGCACCTAAGAAGGAAAAGAAGAAGAAGATTATGACCGATGAGGAGCAATACGCTTCAATGAGAGGAAGATAATCTCTCAATTTCTAAATTCTCAAAAAAAGGGCAAGCACATCTTGTGCTTGTCCTTTGATTTTTATACTTAGCTTAAATGAAAAAAAGACACAGCCTTGCCCAACTTCTCATAAGGAAGTTGGGCAGTTTTATTCGCATGTGGCGAGTGGTATTGCTTCGCAGTGATATTCGGTATACGCCGAGTGATATTCGCTGTGCGAGTTTTGGCGGCGAATAAAATATCACTGAAGCCATAAGGCTTCAATATCACTATTGCGTAAGCGATAATATCACTCCGACAAAGTCGGAATATAACTATTGCTCTTTCTGCCAATCTATGATATAATATATTTAGTGTTATATGGGTATGGGCTTTGCCCTATGCTGCTGTAATGCAATGGCGAAACTGGCGATAAAAATAGAAAGATAAATAAGAATTTGACGAAAGGACACCAATATGGAAAGAGTTATTTCGAAAAAAGATTTTCAATATTACACAATGCTCAAAAAAATACTTTTTGATTTAGATTTAGCAAACAAAGAGTATTGGTGGTTAATATGTGATTATGAAGCTCACCCGTCAAAGAAAGAAATTGAGGACTTTTTATACAAAGAAGACTATGTGTTAATAAAAACCTCGGATTTGCTAAAGATGTTAGAAGAAGACGATTTTCAATGGATATGGGCTGTTTTTTCTGTTATTCCTATAAAGCATACTAAAGAGGAAATATTAAATTATGATTTGCCACAACTGCAATTAATATATGAGGGAGAATACAATCCATTTATCGATGAACCTCGTTTACAGCATCCGTTAGCAGAGTTTGAATTGTACGCAGAAGATAGTTCATCTATGTTTCTGATTTCTAATGATGAAGAATTACTGAGCAAATTTAAAAAAGCATATCCCAAATTCACTAATAATTATTGATTAACAAACTCCAATTTATTGAATAGAAAACCCCGATAGATTATTTACAATCTATCGGGGTTAATCTTTGTTTACTACCACGCAATTTCATTAAACTTCCTTATGAGAACCAGCCCGTAGCGGTGCTTTTTTATAAAAGCTGTTCTAATTCTTCCTTGGAATAAAGAATGTTTAATGCACTAAGCATAGCGTTTGGCGTCATATCCCTTGGTAGGGAAAGCCTTGTCAAAAGCTCCTCACGCCTTTGGCTACTCTCAGCCCTGCCCGATAGCCCCCACGCATATAGGTCAGCCTTAGTAATTAGCGTACCCTGTGGCTTTTTTGGAGCGTCTGTGGTAAATGGAAAAAGCAGAGAAATAAGCACCTCATTGTCAATTCCCTCGACACCTAAAATGCCTTCCTTACCAGGAGCTCTTTTTCTCTTTTCCTTGCCACTTGTCTTTGGGATATAGAGGTTTATAAGAAGCTCAGGGTCAAGCCTTGTTTTAATGTGCGAGCGTATAAGATGCCCACCACCATCACTATCAGTTAGAAGAATGATTTTACCCTCGCTCTGAGCAAGTCTTTTAAGCAAGGAGGTTAGCTCCTCGTTATTAAATATGCTAAATCCCCCCGTCGTAATAACGGTTGCATCAAATAGCGAGCATATCTTTATCTTGTCGTATTTACCCTCGACAATGATAGGGTATTTTATTCTTTTCATAAGCCCCCTTAAAGTGCACAGAGTAGGCTTAAAAGCCTTTCTATCGCACCATAGGCGTCAAGGTTCATAGCTGATTTAGATTGAATATCTGCATCTCTACAAAGCTCAAGAGCACGCTCAATCCTTGCAGGCGAGGTGCGAGCAATCCTTGTAAGATATTTTCCAACCTTGAACTCGTGAATTTTAAGGCTTTGCGAGATTTGAGCCTTAGAAAGTCCCATTGATTGTAGTCTGCAAACGGCATAAAGCTCCGTATACATTTTTACAATAGAAAAGAGTATTATATTCGGTGGCTCGTGATTGAGCTTTTGACGGCGTAGCGTCTCAAAAACTGCCTTTGTTTGTCCTTCAAGAAGAACATTTGTCAGCTGAAAATCATCGTATTCTATGCTCTTACAGCATACCTCGTCAATATGTGATTTTTCGATTGCAGGTAGATTGTTTTGCTTTGCGTACGCACAAAGCTTTTCAATCTCGTTTGTAAGAGCCCACATAGAGTGACCACACACATCAACAAGATACTGCGTGAGCGAGGCGTCAAACTCAACCTCACCCTCGGAGAAGTGTCTAAGCACCCACGACGCAAGTCGAGTACCCGTAGGGAAGGTAAATTCAACAGGCTTAAGAACTCTTGAAAGCTGTTTAAATGCCTCAGTAGGACGCTTAGGAGTGCCTGCGTCAAAGAGGTGAGAGTCAGCACGCAAAACGAGGACTGTGTGGTCGCAATCGCTAATTGCCTCAATAGCCTCGCATAGCTGAGATAGCTCGTCCTTTTTAAGAGCCTTAATGTCAAGCGAGCGAACCTCAACAAGCTTTTTCTCCGACATCATAGGAAGAGAGGCTATGGCGTTGCAAAGAGAGGCGGGGGTGTAGTCCTCGCCATAGATAACTATATGATTGAACTCATCAAAAACGCCATCAAGAACTCTTTTCTTGACCTCCTTTGCGTACGAGAGCTTCAAATAATCCTCATCGCCATAAAAGAGGTATCCACCAGAAAGAGCCTTTAACTCCTGCCTAAATTCTGCCTCAGTCATCGTATTCAACTTCCATTTTCATATCTGTTCTTTGGGCAACCGCACCCTTAATCTCCAAAACATACGAGATTTCGAGCACGCCCTGTGTCAAAATTCGGTTGTCAACCCTCTTTGCGTAAATACCAAGCTCAAATGGCATATACGGGGTGTTGTATACTGAAATTGTACGCTCACCCTGCGAAAAGAGCATAACGGTATTTACCGAGCCTGAGCGAGTTATTGTAACCTCCTTAGGCTCATTTTTGTTAAAGACAATAACAACCTTAACCCCCTCCATACCACTATCGGCATTTTCGAAGTAGGTGATGCGAACATTGTCGCCCGAGATAGTCATAAGACCGTCAAAGTAGGTTGTTATAACATCAATCTCATCAGCACAAAGCCCCTCGTAGGGGTGTGTATGAAAAACAGGCTCATTTCCAAAAAAGGCACTGTCAAATAGCGAGATGCCTGCACTCTCACTCTGCCTTGTTGTAACTGCTATTTTACACTTCATTTCTTAATAATCAACTCTGGTAGCTTGATGCTTACCCTTGCATTGTCTGCAACGCTTTCAGTAATAAATGAGTTACCACCAATAACTGCACCCTCGCCGATAACAGTATCGCCACCGAGAATAGACGCACCTGAGTATATGGTAACATTGTCCTTAATGGTTGGGTGTCTTTTAACGCCCGAGAGAATTTGTCCCTTTCTTGGAGAAAGAGCACCGAGGGTAACACCCTGATACAGACGCACACGCTTGCCGATAACGGTGGTTTCACCGATAACAATACCCGTACCGTGGTCGATAAAGAAGTATTCGCCAATCGTAGCACCAGGGTTAATATCAATACCCGTTAGGCTATGAGCGTGCTCAGTCATAACACGAGGAACGAGAGCAACGCCGTCCTCGTAGAGCAAATGAGCCACTCTGTATACGAAAATTGCGAAAAATCCGGGGTAAGAGAAGATGATTTCCTCCCTGCTTTGAGCAGCAGGGTCACCCTCAAATGCCGCCTCGGCATCTGTTATAAGGATTTTGTGAATATTGGGAAGCTCGCTAACAAAGCGAGATGCAATTTTCTCTGCCTCTGCACTAACATCTCCGTCCTTTTTGAAGGATAGAGCAAGTGAGATTTGCTTTTTAATTCTGCCATATATTGAATATAGAAGTGGCTCTGCAAACGCCACAGAGTCCCCCTTTGCCTCGTTTGGAGCAAAATAAGCAGGGAACATAAGTCTTTTTACATCGTTCAAAACGCTAATTATTTCATCTCTATCAGGAAGGGCAAGCTCTGAGCCAATCATTTTAAGGGGGCTACCCTTGTAGGACTCAGCCATATCCTTTGCTATCTTGGTAATATCTAACATACTAAGCTCCTTAAAAACTCTTTTCTTTAATAATAACACAACAACTTGAAAATATCAAGGAATTGTAGTATAATTTTATTATATTAGTCTTAAAATCTTCAAGGCTTTGATTTGAAGCTAATAGTATTAGATGAAAATGAGGTGATATGTGTGAAAATAGAGCTTGAAACGGTGCAAAACTCCCGTGACCTTGGCGGACTTACAACTCCTGATGGCTCTCGCTTGAAAATGGGGCGTGTGTTGCGTACTGCAAATATGTCGATGCTAAATCAGCACGATATAGACCTTTTACGCTCATATGATTTGAGGCTTGTGCTTGATTTTCGCACACAAACTGTAATAAACGCCACACCTAATGTCAAAATAGAGGGCGTGGAGTATGTGCATATTCCAATTGTCAAGGACTTAAACTCTCGTGTTATGAGCAAGGGCGACTATGAGAGCCGTACAATGGCGGATATTCTTTTGACCTTCTCGCAGGATTTTTGTGGCAAGGGCGTTTTGTGGATGAGAGATTTTTACAAGAACCTCTATTCAAGCGACTATTCGCTATCGCAGTATAAAATATTTTTTGATTATATGAAAAATAACACACAGGGTGCAGTAATTTTCCATTGTACCGCAGGCAAGGATAGAACAGGCGTTGGAGCGATTTTGTTCCTTACTGCCCTTGGAATAGATAGAGAGCAGATAATTTGCGATTACCTTGAAACAAACAAGAGCGTAGAGGCAGATATAAGGGCAACCGAGGCTCTTGGCAGAGAAAGAGGAGTGAGTCAGTGCGTAATAGATGATATTGCAAAAATCAATGGCGTTCTTCGTGAATATGCCGACGCAGTATTCTCGTATATCGACACATATCCCACCCCCGAGGACTTTTTCAAGGACAAAATGGGCATTGATAAGACATACCTTGCCCAGCTCAGAGAAAACTATCTTGAATAACCCGCTAAGAGGAAAATTATTATGTTTAAAAACAAAGCCCCTGATGGTAAAAATAATATTTGTGGAGAAAACATTTATAGGTTAAGGAAAATGCAATCACCCAAAATGTCGCAAAGAATGTTGGCAGAAAGATTACAGCTTTTTGGAATAGATGTTGATAAAAACGCCATACAAAAGATTGAAAGCGGAGAAAGGTTTGTCACGGATATTGAGCTAATTGAGCTTGCGAGAATTTTCGGTGTAAGCTGTGATGAGCTTTTGAAAGGAAAATAAAAAGAACAGACACAGGTCTGTTCTTTTTTGTTATTCCTCATCGATCTCGCCGTCGATTATTTTTGCTGCCTCAAGGTCGGGTAGCTCGGTGATTTCTTTAAGCTTTGAATTTATCTTTCTTGTGCGTACGCCAACGAGCCTTTCAATCTCATCATTTGCCTCGCCAAACTTCTTTTGTGCCTTAGCAAGCACCTCGCCAAAGGTCTTAAATTCCGTCTTGACGGCAGAGAGAAGGTCGAATACCTGAGCGGAGCGCTTTTGAATTGCAAGTGACTTAAAGCCAACCTGAAGAGCGTTAAGAAGTGCAGTAAGTGTAGATGGTCCTGCAATATTTATCTTGTACTCACGCTGTAATTCCTCAAAAAGCCCCATATCGAGAGCTTCAACATAAAGTCCCTCAATAGGCAAGAACATAATAGCAAAATCGGTTGTGTATGGTGGCTCTATGTACTTATCACGGATTTTCTTAGCAAACGCCTTAAATTCCTTTCTAAGCTCCTTTTTCGCACTCTCGTATGCGTCTTTGTCGAGCTTGTCCTGAGCGTCCTTCATATCCTGATATGGCTTTAATGGGAACTTTGCGTCAATAGGCATATAGATAAAGCTATCATCGCCATTTGGCATCTTGATTGCAAACTCAACAGGGTCACTTGAATTAGGCTTTGTGACCTTGTTAACCTCGTACTGTGACGGAGTTAGCGTTTCCTCAATGATATTTGCAAGAGCAATCTCGCCAACAATACCCTTTGTCTTTACATTGGTAAGAACTCTGTTAAGCGAGCTTACATCCTTGGCAAGTCCCTTTATCTCACCAACAGCAGTATTTACAGCACCAATTTGGTTAATAACATTATCAAAGGATGCCTTCAAGCGAGTTGTAAGAGTGTTATCGAGCTTTTCGTCGACAGCCTTTTGAATAGCCTCGAGCTTTTCACCAACCGCCTTTTGAATTGCTTCAAGCTTTTCGGCGTTTTGGGTGCGTATGCCCTCAAGTCCCTTTGTATTCGCTTCAAGGAGCTTAATGTGATTGTCACTTATAGTGCCTTGAATTTTTAGATGGCTTGCTGAGTTGGCTTCCTTTATAGCGTTAATTTCCTTTTCAACCCTTTCAACCTGCTCCTTAATGCTTGTGGTAAGGGAGGAGTTGGTCGATGAGATTGAGTTGGTGAGCATTGTGCTAAGCTCACCGATTGCCTCACGCACGCTCTTCTTTATCGACTCGTTATCGCTACCACCCTGTGCCTTGGGCTTGAAAATAAGATATCCAACGCCAACAAGAGCAATAACGCTAAATATTAGATTTAAAATAATAAGTATGTCCATAAAAATCCCCCTTTGAGTAGTCTATATTTATTTTACCATATAAATTACGCTCTTACAAGGAAAAAATAAATAAAATTAATTATAAAATATTGTTGAAATAGAACGCACTCTGTGGTAAAATTTAGGTAGTAAAAATTTTTTGGAGCAGTATATGAGAAAAACAAAGATTGTATGCACAATAGGCCCTGCGTGTAACTCCGTAGAAACCCTTACAGAAATGGCAAAGGCGGGAATGAATGTCGCAAGACTTAACTTCTCGCACGGTACACACGAGGACCATAAAATAAATGTTGATAGAATAAAGCAGGTAAGAGAGACTCTTGGCGTGCCACTTGCTATTATGCTTGATACAAAGGGACCAGAGTATCGTATTGGCACCTTTGAAAATGGCAAGGAGGAGATAAAGGACGGGGCAACCTTCACCTTTACCACAAGAGATATAGTTGGAAACGACAAGATTGTTTCCGTAAGCTATAAGGGACTTGCAAGCGAGCTTAATATAGGCGATATTGTGCTCGTAAATAATGGCTTGCTTCGCTTCGAGGTAGAGGGCATTGACGACACAGAGATTACTTGTAGAGTTCTTGCAGGTGGTGTTATCTCAAATCGTAAGAGCATGGCGTTCCCTGGCAAGGTAATGAATCAGGTGTTCCTTAGCGAGCAGGACAAAAAGGACCTTCTCTTTGGAATTGAGAACGACCTTGACTATGTTGCGTGCTCATTTGTTTCAAGAGTTCAAGATGTTTTAGATGTAAAGAGCTTCCTTGAAGAGCACGGCTGTACTAATATGGGCATTATCGCAAAGATTGAAAACCAATCTGGCGTTGATAATATCGAGCAAATTTGCTCCGAGTGTGACGGAATTATGATAGGCAGAGGCGATATGGGAGTTGAAATTCCCTTTGAGGAGCTTCCTGCAATTCAAAAGCGAATTATCACAAAGTGCCGTATGCTCGGTAAGAGAGTTATCACCGCTACCGAGATGCTTGAATCAATGACAACCAACCCACGCCCCACAAGAGCAGAAATCTCCGATGTCGCAAACGCAGTATTTGACGGCACAAGTGCAATAATGCTCTCGGGCGAAACCGCTGCGGGAAAATATCCTGTTCTCACAGTTCAAACAATGTCAAAGATTGCCGAGCAGGCAGAAAAGAGCGTCGACTACAAAAGGATATTCTACACAACCGAGTTTAAGATTAAAAACGCAATGGACGCAATATCTCACTCCGTGTGTGGAATGGCTATTGATATAGGAGCAAAGGCGATTGTTGTTTGCTCAATGTCAGGCAAGACTGCTCGAATGGTGTCACGCTTCCGCTCACCCGTTGACATTATCGGTCTTACAGTAAGCGAAAAGACATGGCATCAGCTTGCACTCTCTTGGGGAGTTAAGCCTGTTATGTGCGAGGTATACCCACAAATCGAGGTGCTATTCTATACTGCAAAGAAATTTGCAAAGGAGCACTTAGGACTTAACAAGGGTGACAATATAGTTATTACAGGTGGCTCACAAACAGGAGCAAGCGGAAACACAAACACAATCCGTATGGAAACAATATAAAAAAGGGGCTCGGCATTTGCCGAGCCCTTTGCTTATCTTATTAGAGGGCTATAATCAAGCTCCTCTTCTGTTGAGGGGACTTGGCTTGACTTACGACTCGACTCGCATCTACAAAACGAGCACAAAATATATGAGTGAAAAATCATATGTAATTTTGGAAACATCAAAAAAGCCGTTTGTTAAACGGCTTTTTGCTATATTAAATATATGAACATATGAAAATACAATACAATTAAAGAGAAGAGATTATCTTCTTAAATCAAGCTCACGAATTGCCTCTCTAAGAGGTAAAATTTGGCTTGGCGAGACGGAAAGCTCATCAATTCCTATTCGTAAAAATAGCTCCGTTAGTGAAAGGTCTGAGGCAAGCTCCCCACAAATTCCAATCCACGCTCCGTTTTCGTGTGCGCACCTTGTTGCTCTATCAATCAGCCTGATTACTGCCTCGTGGTGCGTGTCGCAAAATTCATCAAGCGAGGTGCTTTGCCTGTCACACGCTAAGGTGTATTGGGTAAGGTCGTTAGTTCCAACGCTGAAAAAGTCGACATGAGGGGCAAGAAGGTCTGCAATTATCGCAGAGGCAGGGGTTTCAATCATAATTCCAAGCTCCACCTCGCTTGAATAGGCTATCCCCTCGCTATCAAGCTCTCTTTTTACCTCGGCTATAATATCCTTGATTTTCAGCACCTCATCGACGCTTATAATCATAGGAAACATAATCCCAAGCAAGCCGTGAGCCGAGGCACGATATAGAGCACGAAGCTGTGTCTTAAAGACCTCGGGGCGAGTAAGACAAATTCTAATTGCACGAAGCCCAAGGGCAGGATTTTCCTCGCTTGGTAGATGAAAGTATGACGCCTGCTTGTCAGCTCCAATGTCAAGCGTGCGAATGATAACCCTTTTTCCATTCATTCCCTCAACAACTCTTTTATAAGCAAGGTATTGCTCCTGCTCGCTTGGATAGTCGCCCCTTTCAAGGTACAAAAACTCGCTCCTGAAAAGACCAACCCCCTCGGCGTCGTTAAATATCACCTCGCCAATATCACTTGGAGAGCCAATGTTGGCAAATAGATTAACTCGTGTGCCGTCAAGAGTTACGCTTGGCTTGCCACGCAGGCTTCGTAAAAGCTCCTTCTTTTTCTTGCTAAGTGCGATTTTTTCCTCGGTTTCTCTGATTTGCTCCTCGCTCGGGCTTATAATCACCTCACCCGTGTAGCCGTCAACACAAATCAGCTCACCCTCGCACACGCTATCGAGTAGCTCCTCGCCAACCCCTACAACAGCTCCAATTCCCATATTTCTTGCCAAAATAGCAGTATGAGAGGTCTGCGAGCCGTGAGCCGTAACAAACGCAAGCACCTGCTCCTTGTCGAGCAAAACCGCCTCGCTCGGAGATATGTCATAAGCACAAATAATGCACTTTTCAGCCACATCCTCGCTCTTTTTCTCGTTTTTTAGACAAGAAATCAAGCGATTTGATATATCCTTTATGTCAAGTGCTCTTGCTCTCATATAGCCGTCCTCCATAGACGCTAAAAGCTCGGAAAAGCTCTTGCCGGTTGAAAAAACGGCGTATTCTGCATTGATGCCCTGACGAATAATAGACACAACCCCCTCGTTATAATCCTCATCATCAAGCATCATCTTGTGTATCTCAAAGATTTGAGCACTCGTTTCACCGACCTCTTTAAGAGCCCTTTTATAAATCTCGCTAAGCTCAGCACGAGCAAGCGCTCGAGCCTCTAAGTAGCGAGAAAGCTCTGCCTCTATGTTGTCAATGTGGCGTTTTTGTGCCACCTGTGTTTGTTTTCCTATTATTTTTGCCTTGCCGATTGCAATCTCTGTGCAAACGCCCTTGCCCTTTAATTTTATCATAATAGCTCCTAAATGCTTTTATATCTTAAAGTGTTTGCAGGGGCGAGAATTAATATACGCATATTTGACAAAAACGCTTGAAAAAGGTAGCTTGTAGTGGTAAAATGAATTTATAAAACAAAAGGCAGGTAGCAAAAATGAATGTTCTATGCATAGGAAATAGCTTTTCACAGGATGCGACAAGATATTTGCATCAAATATCAAACGATGAGATATTTGTTCGCAACCTTTATATAGGCGGATGCTCCCTTGAAGCACATATGAATAATATCAAGGAGGCAAACAAATTTTACGAGTATCAAAAAAACGGCAGAATGCTCAAAATGGTATCAATAAATGACGCACTTAAAAAGAAAAAGTGGGACTATGTGACTATACAGCAGGTGAGTCAGCTCTCGGGAATTGTAGAAAGCTACGAGCCGTATGTGGGCTTTATAATTGACTACATAAAAAAGGAATGTCCAAGTGCAGAGATTGTCTTTCATAGGACATGGGCGTATGATCCCGCCTCAGACCACGGTGGCTTTGTAAATTACAACAACGACACACAGTATATGTACGAGCGTATTATGGACGCAACTCAAAAAATAGCTGATAAGTATTCGTTAAGGGTTATTGATAACGCAACTGCAATCCAAAGGGCTCGTGCTCTTCCAGAGTTTGACACCTCAAAGGGGGGAGTGTCGATAAATCGTGACGGCTTTCACCTTTCCCTCGACTATGGCAGATACCTTGCAGGACTTACAATGTATAAGTTCTTTACAGGCAAAAGCACAACCGAGGTCGTATATGAGCCGGAGGACACAAGCCCCGAAATTATCGCTAAGCTAAAAGCCCTTTAAGTACAAAAAATTCAAATAATCGACACATATCACACGGTTTTTGCCGTGTGATATTCTTTTTTTAAGTAAGCCAAGCACAAAATTTAAGTAAAATTTAAGTTATATATTGATTTTCTGCCTCGCCCGTGATAAAATAAAAGGGTAAAAAACCAAAACGCATTGGCGTAGAGAGGTATTATGAATTTATTTGAGAAGATTTTTTATGCAGTTGACAATTTTGATATGACCGAGCCAACAAATTATGGCTGGTTTCATATTATGTTTATCGCAATTGTAATTGCTCTTACCACCTTCCTTTGTATAAAATACAAGGATAGTGACGACAAAATTGTTAGGCGAATTATACTCATTTGCTGGATTGTAATGGTCGTGCTTGAAATATATAAGCAGATTGCATTCGCTATTGGTTCAAGCGACGGTGGAGTAACTGCAAGATGGGATTACGATTGGGGCTCCTTCCCATATCAGCTATGCTCAACACCACTTTATATTTTCCCGTTTGTTGTATGGCTAAGGGACGGCAAGGTAAGAGAGGCTATGATTACCTATCTTATGACCTTCTCACTATTTGGTGGACTCGCAGTTTATGTTTTTCCAAACGATGTGTTTATCGAGTCCGTGGTTATTAACTTCCAAACAATGATACATCACGGAACACAGGTGGTTATAGGAATATTCCTAATCGCTCGCAATAGAGCAAGCCTTAATTTCAAGCGATATGTGTCAGCAATTCCTGTTTTTGCCGTAATGGTCGGTATTGCCTTTGCACTCAATCTTATCGTTTGCCCCTTGCTTGAAGCAAACGGAATAGGCGATAGATTTAATATGTTCTATGTAGGACCACATCACGCCTGCACGCTCCCACTCTTGGAGCTTATCTATCCAAATGTGCCATATATTGTGTTTGCACTTATGTATGTGCTCGGCTTTTGCTTGGTTAGTGCCATCGTTTTCTACGCATCAAAGGGAATTGTCACTCTTGTCGACAAGGTAAAGAGAAGTCGTGCCGATGCTAAGTAATAAAAAAGCAATCCAAATATCAAGCATTGTCTTTTTGGCAATAGAGCTTGTACTATTCGTTCTCGTGCAAACAGCCTCTGGCACAGCTAACACCGTCGTTTCCTTTGGAGTGGTGGTGCTTTCGTGCCTCTTTGCCCTCTTAATGTGTGAGAAAAGCGTCGATTACGCCCTTACGCAGGGAGCACTTGTAGCAACCGTAATGGCTGATTTGTTCTTGGTTGTCTTAGAGCCTATGAATAGAGAGGCAGGAATGGTATTTTTCTCAATAGCTCAAATCTGCTATTTTGTAAAAATCTACCTTTGTCAGGATAAGAAAAGAAGAACGGCTCACCTTTTTGTAAGGCTTGGAGTGATTATAGTAGCCCTTGTCGCAACCGTGCTTGTGCTTGGTAGGGATACCGATTTTCTTAGCCTCATCTCGCTTTTCTATTACGCAAACCTTATAACAAGCGTTGTATTTGCACTTATGGAAAAGAGAAAGATGCTCATTTTCGCAATAGGACTTGTGCTTTTCGCTATGTGCGATGCAGTCATTGGTCTTAGCACAATGGCAGAGCTTTATATCCCCGTTAGCGAGGGTGGATTGCTGTATAGCATAATTCACCCAGGATTTAATCTTGCGTGGATATTCTATGTTCCCTCGCAGGCGTTGATTTCGTATAGCCTCGCCCATAAAAGACTAACTCAAAAATAGAAAAAAGACACAGGAAGTGGTGATGTCCTTAGCGGAGAATTTAAAAGTACCGCTAAGCACGAGCATCGCATTTGACTGGTCAAACGCATTATGGGCTAAGCCCAAATTACAAGCAGAAAGAGCAAGAATAAAAGGAAACCAATCCTTCTATTCTTGCTCTGTTTGTTTTATTGATGAATTGATGCTGACTCATCATGAATTGGCTCCGCCATGATTTCTCGCTTCGCTCCATGAATTGAATTGCAACCAATGTGCTGTAAGGCACAATTCATGCCACAGGCAATTCACGAAAGCACGGCTTTCAATTCACGCAACCGTAAGGTTGCAATTCACCCGCGTGTTCTCCGTTAAGGATAACACGCTAATCTGTGTCTTTTTGTTTTATAGCGAGGGAATTCTTATAACCTTGCCCCACGGTGGAGTAGCATCATCGTTATTTATAATCCAAAGCACAGGAATACCCCTTGCCCTTTTCTCACTCGGGAACGGAGCATAGCCGTCGGTTATGATTATGATAGCGTAGGGTGGCTCGCTCATTTTATTCTCAACATAATCAAAGATAACATCAAAGCTCGTTCCACCACCGCCCTTAGGGCGAATGATTTCAAGCTCGGTTATGCTTGAAAACGGCTTAGGCTCAACTACAACTGCGTCGAAGAAGCCGAGCAAGCCCTCGAGCCTTTCGTTAAATTGAATAAGAGCGCCACGCACCTCGTTAAACGCCTCGGTTACAAGCTCATCACTCATAGAGCCTGAGGTGTCAATCATAAAGAGCAGATTTTTAACGCTTTCCTCCTTCTCGTTAAAGTCGGGTAGGAAGAAATCAGAGTCGCCAAAGCGTCTGTCCGGGGGAGAGAAGGAGTAGTCACAAATCTCCTCCTGAACGAACTCACAAAGCACGGCTCTCCAATCCGTCTTAGCTGTGCTAAGCTCCTCTAAATATCTCTCTGCAAACGCAGGGATAGTGCCACGGCTCTTTGAGGATTTGTCAATCTTGACTGACTTTATAGCGTCCTCTAAATACTCCTGCCACTTAGCGCCCCTCTCACCCGATTCATCCTTGGTCCACCTATCGTGGCTATCAAGGGTGGTATCGTCCTCGGAGGGCATACCCTTAAATCGACCTTGGCTCTTGTTCTTGCCCTTTTTTGGCTTTCCTTTGTTGCCGTTTATGCCGTCGTCACTTGATTTTTCCGAGGTGCCATTTCCTTGCTCCTTCTTGATTTGTAGCATAAGCATCTCATATATCTCCTCGGCGGTGTACTTATAGCCCTCCTCGCCGTTTGGAGCAATATGGTATAGCTCACCACCGAGCGAGCCTATTGAGATTTTAGACAAATCACCGTCAAAGGCTTGCAGAATGGTCGAGTTTACAACCGTGTCACACGCAATATTGAATTGCGTTTCATCAACTGGTTTATTTGTATATCTAAAGCAGTGCTGAAGCACGACATGGAGCACCTCGTGCATAAGCACGAAGTCGAGCTCGCTATCGGTTATGCTATCGAGAAAATCGGGGCTAAAATATATCTTGTCCGCATCAGTGCAGGCAGTTTCAATATCCTCATCAAGGGCAAAGGGCAGATGCTCAAGCAGAAAGCCATAAAAGCCATTATCCGCAAGAATCCTCATTCTCGACTTTAAAAGTCGGGTAGCGTATTCGTGCACCTTGCTTTGATCAATTGCCATTCAAATACCTTCCTTTTGTACTTAGCCAGCGTGAAAACGCTGGTATTTTCATAAGAGTTGTCTTGTAGTCCTCATCTATTGCCATATAGTTCTTCATAAGCACAAACGAGAAATCCGTAGGTAGCTTCATAGCATATGCTATGGAGTTTTCGATTGCTTTAAGGTCGTCCTTATGCTCCCTTGCATAAACGGTCATAGAGGACACAAGGGCGTAGAGAACATCGGTGCTCTTTGGAACTGCCTCGCTCTTGCCTGCGAAGATATTCTCTATGCTTGGTAGCGAGGAGAATATTCTACACCACGAGCAGAACTCGTGAGCCACGCCACCACCGACACAGCCTGCAATCAAGGAATAAATGTCCGTTACATCATCGTTGTTAAGAGCCAAAATTCTGCTCACAAGCTCCCAAGAACGAGGGGTAGGAAAGGCAAGCGAGTCGCTTTGACTCTCATTTTCAATGAGCATATCGTTTCTAAACGATAAAAATCCCACAACCTTTGGAGAAATTCCCGAGCGAATAGCCCATCTCTTCCACGATTCAAAGCTTGACTCAATCTCTAAGTGACAAAGACGGTTGGCAAGAGCACGAGGCATTTTAAACGCCACGCTCTTGTCAGTTACACGGTTACCCGCAGCGATAACTATACAGTTCTCGGGTAGAGCGTGCTCGCCTATGATTCTATCAAGAGTAATTTGGTATGCCGCAGCCTGCACCGATTGAGGTGCTGCCGATATTTCATCGAGGAAGAGTATGTTTACAATCCTGTCGCTCTTATCCATATCGAAGATTTTAGGCTTTAACCATACCGCCAAGGTCTTATCCTCGTTAGCGGTAGGAATACCACGAAGGTCGATAGGGTTAAATAGGAGCAGACGCACATCGGTAATTACGCATTTCTTTGAGGTTGCATCGCTTATTTTCTCAGCCATTTGTCGAATAGCCTGCGACTTACCGACACCGGGCGCACCCCAAAGCATAACAGAGGGAACATAGCGAAAGGGCGTGCCTGATTTTATTGCTGATATGTATAGTGTTGACAGAGTGTCAATCGCCTTGTCAACGCTAAGAGTAGATATGTTGGTGTTTTTTATGTCCTTCATAGGCAATCTCCTTTAATTAAGATGCAACGCCAAGGCTTTTGTCGATACGCTCGAGCTTTCTTCTTAGCGAGTCTATTTTGGTTGAGTATTTATCTCCTTCGTTTAAGGAGCCTTCAATGAATGATTTTCTTGAAACGAGCTGTTCAAGACCGTTTTCGAGCCTTTCAAGATGCTTAGGTAGCTTATCAATAAAGTTGTCAATACGGGCAAGATAGCCACCCTTGGCATCGCCAAGCTCAACATAATATTTGCCTGCACGCTCAAGCCAAATAAAGGGCTTTTGCTCGCTCATTCCTGCGGGTAGAACTATCTTGAAGCCTCTGTATTCAAGCAACTCGCTCTCGCTTGTGGCAAGCACATTCTCGCTAACGCCATATTCAAGAGCGTCACGCACGCTACGCCTCTCCTCCTTGCTTGGAAAATCGGTGTCGCAAAGAACAAAGGTCTTATCAGCAGTTGCGTGTGCGACAACATCTCTTTGAGCCTGTATCTTAAAGGGCAAGCTTTCAAGCTCCTGCCTCATAGCGTCAAGCTCCTTGGCTCTTTCTCTTTTAAGAATAGTTATCCTGTCAAGCTCATTTGCAGTTTCAACACGCTCCTTTACAAGAGGGTTTCCAATTGCAATCGCCTTTACCTCAGCGTAGGAAAGAGCAGTATCGGAAACATCGCTTCCGTCACGCTCGCTTAGGTGTCCTGAAAGGATAGAGCTTATAAAGCGCTGCTTAGTTTCGAGAAGCTGCCAAGAGTAGGCATCAAAGCTACCTGTTGTTATGTATCTATAAATGAATATCTCGGGATTGGTATTGCCCTGACGCAGGATTCTACCCTCTCTTTGTGTCATATCGGCAGGACGCCACGGCACATCGAGGTGGTGAATTGCTATTAGCTTGTCCTGAACATTCACGCCAAGACCAAGCTTAAAGGTAGAGCCAATAAGCACTCTTATCTCGCCTCTGCGTACTGCCTCAAACATCTTCTCACGAAGCTTAGGGGTTGTTGCAGAGTGGATAAACGCAATATGCTCAGGCTTAACACCAAGGGCAATAAGGTTGTCCTTAACCTCATCATAGAGGTTAAAGGCGTCCTTTGGAGTTGAGGAATCGCAGAATACAAGCTGTGTAGCGTCTATGCTATCATACTTTACATAGAGGTCATATACATTCTTGGCGCAAAGCATAGCCTTAGAGGTTGTCTTGCATTTGGTCCTTTCATTAATAAGTCTCATATCAAGAGCAGCCTTTTTTCCGTCTGTTGTGATAAGAAGAAGGTTGTCCTTTGATTTTGAAACCTTGCCGTTTCTAACCTTGTCAGCACGCTTAGATATAACCTTTAAATAGTCAGTAAAGCTTGCGTCAGGCGAGCAGATTGTGTCTGTGTAGCCCTTGAAATCGGGAACACCAATGCTCTTGTCAACTATATGGAAGTCCGCAATTGATGCGAATAGAGCAGTAAGCTCGGGTAGGTTGTGGAATCTTGAAAAGCGAGTGGTGAGTCGATACGAGCTTGTGTCAATATCAACCTCAAAATCGGTGTGCTTTTCAGCGAACATACCAATCCAGCCATCAAAGCTTGAAAGTCCAAGCATTCTAAGCTCTCCATATTGTAAATATCTTTGCATAGTATATGCATCGGTTATAGAGTTTGTAATAGGTGTTCCAGTCGCAAATACAGCGCCTCTGCCGTTATTTCTTGATTGCACAATAGAAACCTTGTCAAGCATATCCTGACAGCGTGCAGAGCCAGCACAGCTAATGCCGTTCATTCTCTCAACACGGGTGTTAAGGGGAACGTTCTTGTAGTTGTGAGCCTCATCAAGGAAGATTGTGTTTATGCCAAGCTCATCAAAGAATATCTTGCCCAAAGCTATCTCAATCTCCTCGTTAAGACGCTTTATCTTGTTCTCAATAGATTTCTTCTGCCTTGAAAAGCGGTCGCTATATAGCTTTGCAGTAGCCTGATTATACTTTTCAAGCTCTGCTTCAAGCATATCTATTTTCTGCTTCTTGGATAGAGGAATAAGCTCAAAGGAGCTATACGCCATTATAATACCGTCGTAGTCCTCATCACGGATTTTACGAAGTGCCTCAAAGCGATGCTTTGGGGTAAAGCTCTTTGGCTCAATGGTGAGAACCTTAGCACTTGGATACATGCTGTGGAATATATCGCTCCATTGACCTACAAGGTTGTTCGGAACAACATAGATATTCTTCTTAGATATACCCATTCTGCGTAGCTCCATTCCCGCCGCAATCATAATATAGGTCTTTCCAGAGCCTACATCGTGGGCGAGCAGGGTATTTGGGGTAAAGAGTATTCTCGCAACAGCATTCTTTTGATAGGGATAAAGAGAAATGCTTGGGTCCATACCGGGAAAGGTAAGGAACGAGCCGTCGAAATGGCGAACCTTAGTCGAGCCAAATCTCTCATCGTATATCCTTTCAAGACGCTCACGCCTTTTAGGATTTCTCCAAATCCAAGCCTTGAACTCTCGCAAAATAGCGTTCTGCTTTTCGACAAGACACATAGTAGCAACCTCATTGAAAACCCTCTTGGCTTTTAGGTCACGAGTGTAGACCTCATCATAGACCGCAAGGCTCGCTTGGTTGAGCGTTTTTTCGATTATTTGCAGAGCATTTGTTTCATTATATCCGTATGAATTTTCGCATACGCTGTTAAAGCGTGTGTATCTATATCTTGACTTGTTTGGTATCTCCCATGTGCCTGATAGCTCATCGTGACGGGTAGCCATTGTTGCAGGGTTGTTAAAGGTTACAGAGCCGATTAGATGAGTAATAAACTCATCTATTATATCGGTAGGAAGCCATGGCGAGCCAAGGGTTACATAAATATCCTTGCTTGGCACAAACTTAGGCATAGCCCTTTCAAGAGCAGTTATATTGTCGCTAAAATAGCCGTTGTATTTCTTGTTTGCCTCGCTTGCTATCTGCCACTTTTGGCGAAGAGAGCCACTAAGGTAGGTTTCTGCATCCTCCCAGCCCTTGTAAAAGCACTCATCCCATGCTTCAGGGTTTTGATAGATTGAGCCCTTTAAGGCTGATATAACTGTCTTATAATCCTCGCCTGTTATTGCTGAAATGTACTCAATATCTACTCGACCAAGATTGGAAAGAGAGAGAATAAGAGCATCACCAATGCTTTCCGTATGTAGCTCGGTAACTCTTTGGTCAAGCGTATACAGGTTCTCAAAGTCGGCAGGGAGGTCCATAGAGGTAATCTCTGCTATACGCTCAGCCTCAGCTCTTGCCTCGTCAGCGCTTTTCTCTGCCATCGTATCAAGCTCGTTAAGAATATCGGTGCGACGCTTTGCATCACCACCAATATCGGTCTTGCTTGCCATTCTTTCACGCTCTTCCTTCTCCTGACGCCTCTTTTCACGAAGGGTGCGAAGCTCCTCGAGCAGAAGCTGAGGATTTTGAGCATAGTAGTTCATATCATCAACGCTTAGCTTTCGATATGATTTTAGCTCGTTTAGGAATAGCTCTAAATACTTTTGTGATAGCTTCATTTGATTTCTCCTTTCAAAAAGTCGGTTGTTGGTTTTCTGCCTCTTACTATTCTACAACAAATCAAAATGCCATTTGTCCCCATTTTGGGGACCGCCTTTTATGACTTTTGTGTATCGCTCTTGACACCCATATTTGCAAAGGTAGAGCCCTTGCCCCTCGTGGTGCCTCTTATCATTATACGCTAAGCCAAAATGCCATTTGTCCTCATTTTTAGGACCGCCTTTTATGGCTTTTGTGTATGGCTTTCGTGGTGGGTTATTCTATTCTACCACGAGGAATGTCGAGGGATAGCAAATTGGTGTCGTAAAAGCACGACATAAAGGACTTGACAAAATAAAAAATGTGTGATATATATCACCATTGAAATTTCATTTGTAATGTGGTAAAATACTTACAGTAAGTAAAAAGGAGAGCATTTATGATAATATCCTATCCATATGGAATGCTTAATTCGAATATTTTTCTTGTAAGCGACGGTGGCGAGGCTATGATAGTTGACTGCGGTGGCTTGCCAAATCCAATGCTTGAAAAAATAAAAAATGAAAATTTACAGGTCAAATATATCGTCCTAACGCACGGACACTTTGACCATATATGCTGTGTTAAAGAATATTTAGAGATGTTTCCTAACGCCACGCTGATATACCACAAGGACGAGCATAGGGTGCTTATCGAGCCCGAGGCAAATCTTTCGCTGTGGCTTGGCAGAGGAGAAATAGTCTTTGATTTGCCCCATAAGACCGTTTGCGAGGGCGAAATTATTCGTGTTGGCTCGCTTGATTTTGAGGTGCTACACACCCCAGGACACACCCCGGGCGGAATATGTCTGCTTTGCAAGAGCGAGAGGGCGATTTTAACAGGAGATACCCTCTTTGAAAACGGCTATGGCAGAACCGATTTTAAGTATGGAGATGCCTCGGTGCTGTATCACTCCCTGCAAAGGCTCTATCCTCTTTGTCAGGATGGCTACACAATTTACGCAGGTCACGATTATTAATATTACAAAAAACGCCCTCTCGGCGTTTTTTTGTTTGATTTGTGCGTATAATATAAAAAATATTGATTTTTTAGAAAAAGCGTGATATACTTATATAAATTGAAGCATTAAAGGGGATTTTATGAAAAAAATTGATCCTGCAATAAAAAAAGAAACCCTATATATCGCTATGTGGATAGGCATTTTAAGTATGGTTATGCAAGCGATATTTCTCATAATAGGCAAGTGGAATTACACGGTGCTCACAGGAAATTTATTAAGTGGCGGTATATCAATACTTAACTTTTTCCTTATGGCTCTTACCGTGCAATCTGCCGTTAACAAGGAGGAAAAGGACGCCAAAAGTACAATGAAGGCATCGCAGGCTCTGCGTACGCTTATGATGTTTGTCGTCATTGTAATTGGAGTTGTCCTACCGTGGTTTAGCACATGGACAACAATAATTCCAATATTCTTCCCAAGAATTGCTATGATATTTAGGGCATTTGCAAACAAAAATAAATAGGAAAAAATCACAAAACAGAGGTGATATAATGAATAGAAATAGCCGTCTTTTCAAGGCGGTGGATATATTGCTGATTGCTATGATGATAGCACCTGTGCTTACGATGATTGTCTTGAAGGTGCTCCTTACTCCACCGAGCGAGGGGATATCTATAAGAGGTGCTCGTATCTACTTTACGATACCGATGCCACTGCAAGACCTTCCAATAACCGAGGCACAGATAAACTCGTGGCTTGTTATGATTTCGATATTCGCTCTTTGCCTGTTCCTAACACACGGCATTAGCGTAAAAGAGCCTACCAAGCGACAGCTACTTGCAGAATGGGCAATTGAAAAGGTGCAGGGAATGGTAAATGGCAGTATGGGCGAGGTGTTTGCTCATTTTGCTCCGTTTATCGTTTCGATAATAGCCCTCTCGGCGTTTTCAAGCCTTCTTTCACTATTCGGCTTGTACCCACCGACCTCGGATATAAACATTGTCGGTGGCTGGGCGGTTTTAGTATTTGTGCTTATAACCTACTACAAGTTCAAGTGTGGCCCTGCCGAGTATTTGAAGAGCTTTGCAAAGCCAATCGCTCTTACCCCGCTTAATGTAATAAGTGAGGTTGCAACACCTATCTCAATGGCGTTTCGTCATTATGGAAATGTTCTCTCAGGCTCGGTTATTGCCGTGCTTGTCGCATACGGACTACAAGGGCTATCAGCGATAGTTCTTGGCTGGCTACCAGGCGTGCTTGGAGAATTTCCATTTTTACAAATAGGCTTGCCCGCAATACTTTCAATTTACTTTGATGTATTTAGCGGATGCCTACAAGCGTATATATTCGCTATGCTTACAATGATGTATGTCGGTGGTGCGTTCGACCAAGAAAAATACGCACTTCGCCAAAAGGCAAAAAAAGAGAAAAATAAACCATCTAAAACGGAGGTAAAATAAAATGTTAGAATTAGCAATGGGTATTATTTTGGGATGCTGTGCACTTGGCGCAGGTATGGCAATGATTGCAGGTATCGGCCCTGGTATTGGTGAGGGTAACGCAGTTGCAAAGGCGTGTGAGGCAATTGGCCGTCAGCCAGAGAGCAAGGGCTCAGTAACCTCAACAATGCTTATGGGATGTGCAATCGCAGAAACAACAGGTCTTTACGCACTTGTTATCGCAATTTTGCTTATTTTCGTAGCTCCAAATATGCTCGTAAATGTTTTGCTCGGAGCACTATAATTTAAAAGGACAAGAAATATGGTACAAACATTAGATGTCATCTCTGTCAATCTGTGGCAGATATTGATTTCTCTTGCAAACCTTACAATACTTTTCTTTCTCGTAAAGAAGTTCCTTTACAAGCCACTTAAAAGAATGCTTGACCAAAGAAGGAGCGAGATAGATAAGCAATACGCAGACGCTAAGGATGCACTTGACGACGCAGAAAAGAGTCAAGGCGAGTGGCAGGCAAGGCTTGACACGGCAGATAGCGAAGCGCAGAGAATAATCAAGGACGCAACAGACAAGGCACATAGGCGAGGCGATGCAATCGTCGAGGACGCCCGTGGCAGAGCAGACGAGATAGTTCGTCAAGCAAGAGCTGAGGCTGAGCTTGAAAGAAAAAAGGCTCAGGACGACATAAAGAAGGAAATTGTTACGGTCTCAACCGCACTTACCGAAAAGGTGCTTGAAAGAGAGGTAAGTGAGAGCGACCATCGTAGACTCATTGATTCGTTTATTGATGAAATAGGAGATAGCGATGACGGAAATGAGTAAGGAATACGGCACTGCGCTTTTCACTCTTGCCAAGGAAAACAAGGCAACCGAGGAATACGCTAAGGCACTTGAAGAAATAGTAGAATTATTTAGGGCAAACCCCGACTACTATGAGCTTTTGGCGTGCCCAAGCATATCAAAAAGCGAGCGTCTTGAAATAATTGACGAGGCATTTAAATCAATGCCCGATATGGTTGTAGCCTTTCTAAGGCTTCTTTGCGAGCGAGGTAGAATCCGTGAGCTTGAGGGGAGCGTAATAGAATACAACCGACTTTATGATGAGGATAAGAAAATCCTTATCGCTAAGGTAACAAGCTGTGTTGAGCTTACCAAGGGCGAGAGGGAAAGACTTAAAGCCCGTCTTGAAAAAATTAGTGGAAATACCGTTGTGCTTGAATGTACAGTTGATGAGAGCGTCCTCGGTGGACTTGTCGTCGAAATGGACGGCAGAGTGCTCGACGGAACTCTACGCCATCGCATTCAGGATATAAAGGAAGTGATTAGTAAATGAGCAGACCTGAGGAAATCAGTAACATAATAAAAGCGCAGATTGAGAGCTATAAATCCCGTATCGAGATGAAGGAAACAGGAACCGTTATTCTCGTTGGCGACGGAATCGCAAGGGTTTATGGTATTCGTGAGTGTATGGCGTCAGAGCTTTTGGAGTTCGAGGACGGTAGCCTTGGTCTTGCGCAAAACCTTGAGGACGAAACTGTATCCGTTGCTCTACTCTCAAACGAAAACGATGTTCGAGAGGGAACAGTGGTTAAAAGAACAGGCAAGGTTCTCTCCGTGCCAGTTGGCGAGGCTCTTCTTGGTAGAGTAGTAAACGCTCTTGGAAGCCCTATCGACGGCAAGGGACCAATCGAGGCAACAGACACACGCCCCATAGAGAGCGAGGCTCCTGGAATTATCGAAAGAAAGAGCGTATCTGTGCCACTTCAAACAGGAATTAAGGCTATCGACAGTATGATACCAATTGGTAGAGGTCAGCGTGAGCTTATTATCGGTGACCGTCAAACAGGTAAAACAGAGATAGCAATTGACACAATAATAAATCAAAGAAACACAGGCGTAATTTGTATCTATGTAGCAATAGGACAAAAGAACACCTCTGTTGTTCAGCTCGTAAACGAGCTTACAAGAAACGGCGCTATGGACTACACCATTGTCGTTTCAGCCTCTGCATCTGAATCAGCACCACTTCAATATGTAGCACCCTATTCGGGCTGTGCTATGGCTGAATATTTTAGAGAGCAGGGCAAGGATGTGCTTATAATCTACGACGACCTTTCAAAGCACGCAGTTGCATACCGTGCCCTGTCGCTTCTTATCCGTCGTCCACCAGGCAGAGAGGCATATCCGGGAGATGTATTCTATCTACACTCACGCCTTTTGGAGCGTGCAGCGTGCGTAGCCCCCGAGTATGGCGGAGGCTCTATAACAGCTCTGCCAATTATTGAAACTCAGGCAGGAGATGTATCTGCATATATTCCAACTAATGTAATATCAATAACAGACGGACAGATATTCCTTGAAACCGAGCTTTTCCACGCAGGAATTATGCCTGCTATAAATCCAGGTATATCAGTTAGCCGTGTTGGTGGCTCAGCTCAGCTAAGGGCGATGAAGAGGGTAGCGGGAGAATTAAAGCTTCTTTATTCTCAATATAGAGAGCTTCAATCCTTTGCCCAATTCGGTAGTGACCTTGATGCTGATACCAAGGCTCGCTTGGCTCTCGGAGAGAGAATAGTTGAGGTCTTAAAGCAAAAGAGAAACGCCCCCGTGCGTGTAGGCTGTCAGGTAGCGATAGTTTATGCCGTAATCAATGGCTATCTTGACAAGGTGCCTGTAAGTAAGGTTAGCGAGTATGAGAGCGAGCTTTACGAGAGGCTCGAAAGAGACTTTATGCACCTTATTGATCGCATCGAGCAGGGCTATTTCGATAATGATGATATCGAGGAGCTTAAAAGAGCGCTCGGGGAGATGAAATAATGGGAGCTGACATCAAAAAGCTTAGAAATCGTATAAAAAGCGTTGATTCAACCCTTCATCTCACAAAGGCTATGGGACTTGTCGCATCCTCTAAGATAAGAAGAGCAACTGATGCTATGAACAAGAGCAAGCAGTACGAAAGAGCCTTTTGCGAGGCTATGGACGCTCTTATCGCAAGCCCCGAATGTCAAAAAAGCCCTTATATGCAAAGGCGAGAGGGTAAAAGGATTAGGCTTATAGTGATAGCAGGCGATAGAGGACTTGCAGGTGGCTATAACGCCAACATTTTTAGAGCCCTAAGAGAATACCCCGATGCTGAAATCATACCAATAGGTAAGCGTGCCTGCGATAAGCTTGGCAGAGAGGCAAACAGCTCGGAGCATTTTTCAAGCGATGATGCCTTGGCACTTGCTAAGGAGCTTTGCGAGGACTTTAAGAGCGAGAAATACGACACACTTGGTATTCTATGCACAAAATATGTGTCAATGCTCACCCAAGAGCCAGAGATAAGATGGCTACTACCACTTGAAAGAGATAAGGATAATAGCGTGCACGGCACAATATTTGAGCCTGATGAGGCGTCAATTATGTCAATTGCCATAGCAGAGTATATCTGCGCACGCATAATGAGTGCGATAAGAGAGAGCTTTGCCTCGGAGATCGCATCAAGAAGAAACGCTATGGATTCTGCGGGCAAGAACGCTCAGCAGATGATAGATGAGCTCGGTCTTGAATACAACAGAGCAAGACAGGGAGCAATAACTCAGGAGCTTACCGAGATAGTAGCGGGAGCAAACGCTTAAAGGGTAGGCGAAAGGAGAAATAATATGTCAAATAAGGCAACGGGCAGAGTTGCGCAGGTTATGGGACCTGTCGTGGATGTCCGCTTCGAGCAGGGAAGCCTTCCCTCAATAAATAACGCCCTAACGATACAAAATGGCGAGAAAAGGCTCACCATTGAGGTTGCACAGCATATAGGAGATAATACTGCACGCTGTATCGCTATGGCATCAACCGATGGGCTTAAAAGAGATATGCCCGTTATAGATACGGGTATGCCAATTAGTGTGCCTGTCGGCAGAAAAACGCTTGGAAGAATATTCAATGTTCTTGGAGAGTGCGTGGATAATAAGCCAGCACCTGAGGACGCTGAGCTTTGGGATATTCACCGTAGCGCACCAGACTACGATGAGCTTTCCACCTCTACTGAAATTCTTGAAACAGGAATTAAGGTAATCGACCTTATCTGCCCCTACTCAAAGGGTGGTAAGATAGGACTTTTTGGTGGTGCAGGCGTAGGAAAAACAGTTCTTATAATGGAGCTTATCAACAATATCGCTAAGGAGCACGGAGGACTTTCCGTATTCACAGGAGTTGGTGAGCGTACAAGAGAGGGTAACGACCTCTATAATGAAATGAAGGAATCGGGAGTTTTGTCAAATACAACTCTCGTTTACGGACAAATGAACGAGCCACCAGGGGCGAGAATGAGAGTTGCCCTTTCAGGTCTTACTATGGCGGAGTATTTCCGTGATGAGGAAGGACAGGATGTGCTTTTGTTTATCGATAATATATATCGTTTTACACAGGCAGGCTCAGAGGTATCTGCGCTTCTTGGTAGAATGCCATCAGCCGTAGGCTATCAGCCAACGCTTGCAAATGAGATGGGCGCTCTCCAAGAGAGAATTACCTCAACTAAAAAGGGCTCAATCACCTCAATACAGGCAGTATATGTTCCGGCCGATGACCTAACAGACCCAGCACCTGCAACAACCTTTGCTCACCTTGACGCAACAACAGTTTTGTCAAGAGGCATAGCGTCACAGGGAATTTACCCAGCAGTTGACCCTCTTGAATCAACAAGCCGTATTCTCTCACCCGATATTTTGGGACAGGAGCACTACTCGGTTGCAAGAGAGGTACAAAGAATACTCCAAAGATATCAAGAGCTTATGGATATAATCGCTATTATGGGTATGGATGAGCTATCCGATGAGGATAAATTGCTCGTTCAAAGAGCGAGAAAGATACAAAGATTTCTATCTCAGCCATTTAGTGTGTCTGAAAAGTTTACAGGCATAGAGGGAACCTATGTTCCACTTAGTGAAACCATAAGAGGCTTTAAGGAGATAGTCGAGGGTAAGCACGATAGCTTGCCTGAAAGTGCATTCTTGTTTGTTGGTACAATAGATGAGGCTGTGCAAAAGGCTA
Organism: Eubacteriales bacterium; assembly: GCA_045594305.1. Lineage (GTDB taxonomy): Bacteria > Bacillota > Clostridia > Oscillospirales > CAG-272 > RGIG2000. The sequence goes on from JAZNYH010000092.1 coordinate 85,774, forward strand.
AGGGAATGAGCAATGAATAAATTCAAGCTTGTAATATCCTCACCCGACGGAGAGGTCTTTGAGGGAGAGGTGTCTAAAATAACCCTAAGAGGCATCGAGGGAGAGCTTGCTATAATGGCAGGACATATCCCCTTTGTCACCGCTATAAAGCCCTGCGAATGTAAAATTGAAATCGATGAGGATGAGGAAAGGATAGCTAAAACCGACGGTGGACTATTGACCGTCACAAAGGAGCTAACAACCCTTCTTTCAAGCTCATTCAAATTTGAAAAATAGCATAAAAATCCCAACCCACACGGTTGGGATTTTTTCTGCCTTAGCTACGCTAAATGCCAAATTTTTCGTAAAATTAACCAAAAACAAGCCCTTTCAAAAAAACTAAACCACCCACTTTTTGTGCAAGTCAACGAAAATTCTTAAATTCTCACCCACCCTTGCCTAAATATGATAAAATAAAAATAGAGGACAGGAAAGGGGGCTGACTATGAAAAAACTAATATCACTAATACTTTGCCTGCTTTTGTGCTTCTCATTTTTGATTTCGTGCGAAAAAGAGGAAGCACCGAGTAGTTCATCAAGCGAGGAATCAAGCACGAGCGAGGTGCCAAGCGTTCAACCGCCAAAGTTTCCTTCAATGATAGAAAATGCATACACGACATATACATTAGAAAAATTGAGCAATTCTTTTGAGCGGGAGCATTTGAGGACAACTTCTGATTTTTTCGTCTATAAGAATTGGCTTTTCAAGGATTTTAATTCATACATTGAGTTCTTCAACACATATGCAACGGATAGATGGAGCGAAGGCTCTTTTCTGCCCGAGCAAATAACCGCTGACACATTTAAAGACTATGTGATTTTAGCCGTGGTTTTTCAGCATGACAGTTCCATAAAAGAGCTAAAATACGGATGCTT
>JAZNYH010000093.1:0-1587 GCA_045594305.1 Eubacteriales bacterium
ATGGTGCTGACACCACCGTGGAGGCACCATCCCACCCCCTTTTGTCCTCCACCTTGTCTCTCTTACTATCTCACTCTTTAAAACTTTCCCTTTTCACAAAAATCCCTTCTCAAAAAAGCCTCGTAATCCCTTTGTGCAAAAGAAAAACCACCGATTTATATCGGTGGCTTAATTTTTTAAGTCGTTATATTACCTCTATTTTGTTAGAGGTATATATTTCGGTCTTTATTTTATCATCAAGAATGTTTACGATATTTTCAAGTGCTTCACAAACAGGATTTTCAGAATAAAAATGTCCTACCTCAACTATATTAATTCCCTTTTCATCGGCATCAAGCATTGAGTTGTAGCTTGTGTCACCCGTAAGAAGCGTATCAGCTCCACTTTCGATAGCATCATCAATTGAATCCTTGCCATCTCCACCTACAACATAAACTCGCTTTACATCTCTTTTTCCAATATATTTTACGAACGGTGCCAAGAAGGTTTTTTTCACTTTTTTCGCAAATACCTGAATTGGCATAGCATCATCAAGCTCGCAAATTCTTGCAATTGGATCTAACAAAGTCTTTTCAACCCTTGAAAATCCAACCTTGCCTGCAATAACATCATTTACCCCACCGCTTGCAGCATCAAGCCTTGTATGGAATGACATTACTCGTACACCGTTTTTCACAAGAGAAATAAGCTTTCTTTGAACATATCCACACTCACAAAGCCTGTCCTGTGCCTTGAAAACAAGTGGATGATGAGAAATAATAGTATCATATCCCTTTTTTATAGCGAAATTAACCACCTCATCGGTAACATCAAGGGCAATAAGCACCTTTTTTACTGGTTTATTTAGCTCGTCTGCACACATTATCCCATCATTGTCCCAATCACACGAAAGAGCCTTAGGAAAATGTGCCTCTAAGCCCTTATAAAGCTCATAAAAGGTCATAGTAGCATCTCCAATTCTTTTATATTTTTTTCAATTTTCTCGGTATTGCCCCCACCTTTTTTGATACCCTGCATAATTTTTCTCTTTTTCTCAATAAGAAATTTTAAATTTTCCAAAAACACAGGCTCTCTTTTCTTGATGTTCATGCTACCGAGCTCAAGCTCTGCATCACTATATGATCGAGTAATACCATCATACTCTACACATATTATCTGATAGAACTTGCCGTCCTCGTATACTATATTTTCGTCAATTGTCAAAAATCCATTTTTCAAATACGATCTAAGCTCATAAATGCTTGTCATAGGCTGTAATATAAGCCTAATGTTAGACTTTTTTACATATTCACACGCATCTATTATATCAGCAATAAGCTCCCCACCCATACCACAAATAAGTATGTCTGTTGGTTCGTACTCCTCAATGCCATTAAGACCATTCGAAATACGAGTCGTGATTTTTCCTTCAAGACCATATTCAAGAATATTTTCTCTCGCACGCAAAATAGGTCCCTCGTTGATATCAGAGGCAATAGCGTGCTTAACTCTGCCCTCTAATGTCAAAAAAATTGGTATGTAGGCGTGATCTGTTCCTATATCTGCAACAATTGCACCGTCACGCACATAAGTCGGATCGTAGCCATG
>JAZNYH010000094.1:0-4250 GCA_045594305.1 Eubacteriales bacterium
TCTGTTCTGATTCCTATGGAATTTTGATAATCAATTCCTTGTCTATAAAGCTTCCAAAGCTCAGTGATATCCTCTGTATGCTCCTTTGTCACTTGTTTTCACCCTTCCTTTCACCATTAAGCCATTCATCATAAATGATGCCCATGTTCGCCTCATTGCTTCTATCTGCTTTTGGCGGCTGAGTTGTTTTTGATGGATTCTCAAGAGCCTTTACTTTTTCCTCTAAGCTTGCTAATTTTGTTTCAAGCTCTTTGATTTTTCTTCTTCCAAACATAATTTATCCTTTCAAATTCACAACCGTTTGCGAATTTATAATATAATTACCATTCAATGTATGTGTCCTCTGTTTCTTGGACGTGGAAATTGTGTTTTAGTGCATCATACTCTTGCTCCTTGTCAATCATTTCGTGTTTGTAGTCCTGACCTATGTAATGAGCAATAGCACTTGCCATTACAAGGTCATCATGTGCGCCATCTGCAGCTGCACTCTTTCCGTCATCCCTCTTTACAAAGGTTGTCATTTCAAGAAGCGTTTGGCGGTCAGTCTCAAGCTTAATGTCAGCACGCATTACTGATACAAGGTTCGATATTATTATCGGTCTTGTGATTGAAGATGTAATAAAGCCGTAGTCCTTCTCTGGCACCTCGCCATAGGTAGTTGGCTTTTTGCTCAAATATAGGTTGATATATCCCAGCTTGCGAAGAACCCTGACAGGATGCCTTGAATGGTTGATTTCAACGCCTATATATGCATCCGAGTAGTATTTACCAAGACAGAACAGCTGCTCGGCAAATAGGTCCTCATCCATCTTTTGCTTTCTCAAGGTCGCCACACAACGCCCACAGGTGTTGTCTATTACCTTAGCTGTGAAATAGTCAAGACCCGTACCAGCTGTATCAGCGCCAATTACATAAGGCTTTTCCTGCTTTGGCTCGTCCTTTTCACTTTTAAATGGCTCCTCTACAATTGAAATATAGCCGTTTTTACTTTCTACAAACTCAATATTCTCAATTGTTTCAGTATAACCAAGCACTCGACCGTAGTCATCCGTTAGTGCCTTTGGCACCTTTTTATATTCAAAATATCCAAGTCGCGATTTAATATCAAATGTGCTTAAATAGTTAGATATAGCATCCTTATCAAAGATGCAATCGCCCGATGCCACGAATGCTTCCTCGGGAGTGCAAGGATATTCCTGCCTTATTGCACTTTTATCTATGTATGATGCGTATTTTTTCGCATACCAGGCTAATTGCTCACGGCTAAGCCCCCGCTTTTCAAGTGAATTTAGCCTGTCAGTTAACCATCCATCCGCCTCGTCTGTGTATTCGTATTCTGTTGAAACATACTCCTTAGTGCGCCACCACTCGTAAAATAGGTTCACACAAGAGCCACTGTCCCAAAGCTCCTTTGCCTCATTAAATCCGTTTGCAGTTGTCTCATAAATACATAGCGCATCCTCTGTCGCAGCTTGAGCAATAGATTTCTGCAAATCACTTAAATTACATCTAAAAAATGCTATTTCAGAATAGTGTATAAACGACAAGGTTCGGCTTCTACCTACGTTGGCGGAAGCCGATGCAACACGCCAGGAGGAGTTAAGCTTCTCAAAATACAGCTCATTTATTGAGTTGAATTTTTCCGTAGGCTTTAATATATCGGGGAGCGCATTATACATTACCTTTGCCTTGTCAGTAAATATCGCCTTTGTGTTATCATCCCTGTCGGCAAGAGTAAAGCCTGCAAAGTTCTTTTTGACAATAGAATTAGCAAGCACTATAGCGGTAACAATAGTGGTAAAGCCCTGTTGTCTCCCCTTAAGCACATAAAAAGGCTTTTTGGTGCCGTGCATTTCTATCTGCTCAATAAAATCCCTTTGCACATCATTAAAGAAAAACGGCACGTTTCGTTTGTTTTTATCAACTAAGGAGAAGCAGCACTCAATGAGCAAGTGCGGCTTGGCCCTTACCTCAGCTACAAGCTCAGGAGAGGATAATATTTCCTTTGCAATGGCACGTACAAGCACCTCGTCATACTCAATATCGTGCTTTTCCTCCCAGCGCTTTTTCCGTTTTGTCACAAAATCAGCTATCTTGTAACTCATAAATCCTCAAATTTAACATTAATGTTCTGTGTAGAGTCTCCATTGAGCAAAGCCACCTTCTCTGTTAAAATGCTGAACGCACGCACCATAGAATCAAGTGACTCAGGCAGAAAATAGGTAATAGCCTTTTTAAGCTCTTCCACACTCAATTTTTCCTCATCGTCCTCATCACACTCTGATAGCTTTTTAATGAGCTCAGCTCGTTTGCCTTCACAAATGATAGCATTATCAAGCTTTTGATGCATAACCTTAAGCGCCTTTCCTTGGCAAACGCAAGCCTCAAGCAAGTAAGCATCTCTGCGCTCCTTAATAATATTGTCACGAAAATTCACGAACTCAGGATTGTTCTTGAGGGCCTTTTCCCAGGTGCGCACAGTTGAATCCTTAAGCCCAAGCTTATCGCATATATAGGACACGGTGTCACCGTAAGATAGCATAATCATAGCTTCGCTTTTTATCTTCTCATCTATTCTTATGCCCCTGCCCTTTGAGTTTGGCGCAGGCTCGTTTTTGGTGTTCTTTTTTTCTTTCTTTTTAGTCGTGCTCATCCTTGCAGCCCTCCTCTCTTATTTCATATTAACACACTTTTTTTGAAAAAAATTGCCTACTTACATACCTATTTGTATGCAAAAAAATTGCAAACTCCAATATTATATTAACTCGTGTAATATTCACGTCTGCAGGCGCGCGGAGCAACAAAAAAGAGACTCCATTTTCAGAGTCCCTCTTTTCATTTTCTTTTAAAATTTAGGTACAAATTTAGGTACAAAATAATAATTTTCAGTGCGTTTTTTTGCGTTTTTCTGTGTTTTTTGAGGCAAAATAAGCCTAAAAAAGCATAAATTCACCCTTTTTACGCTCAGATTAGAATCCTATCATCTCGACCATAAGAAAACACCACAAGATTTTGTGGTGTTTTCTTATTTATAAGCGCTATATTTTGTGGTTTTCAAAATGCAGGTACAATTTAGGTACAAAGGCTATATATTTTCAAGAATTTCCACTATTCTGTTGGCTTCTTGTGGCATCAAGTGCGCATAAGTATTAAGTGTCTGCTCTATATTTTTGTGTCCGAGGCGCTTGGAAACTGCTACAATAGATATTCCTTGAGAAATCAGCAACGATGCGCACGAGTGACGTAAATCATGTACCCTTATAATTTTTATGCCAGCTTCCCTTGCGCTATTCTTCATAACTCGCTCTATTCTTCTGTCAGGAACAGGATGCGCGCCACCGAAAACAAACTCATCAAGATTTTTGCCTTTGTATTTTTTCAACTCTTCACAAAATGTTTTTGGCAAATCTATTGTTCTATTGCTTGAAACATTTTTAGGGCTTACCACCTTGTATGTGCCCTCTGTTGTTTTTCTTGTAATGTTTTTGCTTATTCTAACGGTTGCATTCTTAAAATCAATATCTCTCCAAGTAACAGCTTGACACTCTCCCTTTCTGCAGCCTGTGATATATAGGAACTTAAAAAGCACCTTCATATCCTCATCATTGCAACAAGCAAGGAACTTGTCAAACTCCTCCCTTGTCCAATATTCCATTTCCTTTGGAGGCTCTGTGTTTCTAAAAGGTTCAACCTTGACCATTACATTTTGAATATCGTAATATCGCTCACCAAACTTGTATATGGAGGAAAGCAAGGTTCTCAAATTTGCTTTATGAGTGTATGAATAATCACCTATTATATTCTGTTGCCACTCCAAAACAACAAGTGGCGTAATCTCTTTTATTTTCTTTTCTCCAAAAAAAGGCGCAATATGAATATTTATTTTGCTTTTATTCGAAAGGTAAGAACTTTCCTTCACCCTTGTCTTTTGATTTTGTAAAAAGCCATCTATTAAAACACTGAACAGCATTTCTTGGGGCTCGTTTTTCGATGCCTCTTTTTTTATTTTCTTGTTATTCTCGCTTTGAAATTCTAAATATGCCAGGTTTGCTTCTTTTTTAGTCTTAAATCCTGATAGCCTTTTATTCTTTTCAACACCGTCTTCTATGGCACGAAAGCGCACTGACCATTTTTTGTTTTTCTCATTTTGTTCAAAGCTTGGCATTTTCCCTCCTAATTTCTTACAACTACTAAAATTCGACATTGTGCCTCATAATAGTATTATCAACTATTTAATGAGGTGCAAAATA
>JAZNYH010000095.1:0-7469 GCA_045594305.1 Eubacteriales bacterium
GGTATTTCCATACTTTGTGCAAAAGCCTTTCGCCGATTCTTGTTGCTTTTGCACCGTGACAAATTATTTCTGTTTTGGCAAAAGCCATACTATTTTCGAGTTGCATTTTATGTCCTCCATTAAAGTGGGTATTGTCTTATATAATTCTTCAAGATTGCTTTTTGACGCTGTAAATGTATAATGTCCGTCATTTTTTGTTATCAAAAAGCAACATTCGTACTTTTCGTTATCAATTTCCTCATTAACAACAAAAAACGAAAGAGAGCCACAGGGTATTTCGTAAAGAATATCTACATTAGCATCAAATGGTATTTCAAGATAAATATTCTCTCCCCATTTTTTAAGAAATGGGGGCTTTTTATGGTCACATTTTTTTGTAGAAACAAATAAATCGTACTCTCTAAATGAACGAATGCACATCATGTTAGGGTGCAAGGTGTGATTTTTGATGTCATACCAAAAATACTCTTTTCCTTGTTCGGTTCGCTTCATTAGAGAAAGCCCATGCTCCTTTTTCATTATAACATCATAGAGTGGCAAAAGCAACTCTCTTTCGCCTTGCTCATTATAATCAGCATATCCGAATTTGCCGTCCTGTTCGATTATAAAATCAAAGTTATCAAGCTCACATATTGAATCATAAACGGGGTATAAGACTACATTTTTTCCATTATTTAAGCCATATTTACCTTCATTCTCGACAAGAGAAAATTTATTTGAAAAATTTCTGTTTTTTGTACTCATATTTGTCCTCCTTTTTTCTTTACTATATCTTAAAAATATTAACAATTTGTTGCTAAATTACGTCAAGCATATTTCGGAATTGCTTTTTTTAAAATTTAAAAGCTTTATTTTGTTTGAACAATAAAATTATAGCAAGCAACCGTTCTCTTGTCAATTTTCACCTGTCTTAAAAATGCGACACAATGTAAATGAGCAAAATAATTTTACTATTTTTCAGCAAGTAATTTTACATTTTCGCCCAAAAATCAACCGTTTTCAAAAGTCTCAAAATCCCTTATGACAAAAGGCTTCAAAGCACTTTTTCTGGCAGGGTTCGAGTCGAGTATCACCACTTCGACCATAAAAACGCACCCTTTTGGGTGCGTTTTTTGTTTTTGAATAATGAATTGGCGAGCAAAGCCTGCTTGCCTTAATCCTCCTCATGCTCTTCATCCTCATCATCGGTGTCGAAATCTATTCCAAAAAGCTTGCACAAATCACCGAATTCATTTGGGAAATCGTTTGAACCCTCATATTTTTTCTTTTCCCCATTACCATAATGGATAACGAGCTCCCACTGTGTACCATCTAAAACGCCGTAATCTACATATTCTCTTTGCCACAAGGCGATATTTAAGCTTGTGAGCTTGCTTATAAATTCTTCCTTGCTTATATCGAAGGCAGGCTCTATATCAACGTCAGCATATTCCCAATGCCTATTTTGATGACGAACTGCCCTTTCCTTGTCAAAGGTTATTTCGATTGGCTCTTGCGGATTGAAAAATCCCGTAACAAGAAGCTCGAATTTTTCAGCAGTTGCCAATTTTTTATTAAATTCTTCTATTAATGTTAAAGTCGCTTGCTTCACAATTTGTTTTTCCTCTTATTCTTTTTTATTTTATTATACCACCATAAAACAAATTTGCAAAGCGTATGGTGTACAAAAAGCACGACACGCTATAATGTAAAAAAGCACCCACCAAAAAGTGAGTGCTTTTTATTGGTATATTACTTTACATATGCGGAGTGAGGCATTTTTAGCTTGCCGACATAGATTGAAAGCAAGAAATAGTAGTTATCTGCAAGGTAGTTATATCCACAGGGAACTCCGTGCTTTGTTCTCCAATCGACGCTTTGGCAATAGCCTGGCATAAGTCCTGAGTGTGTCATATACTTTTCGTAGGTGTTTAGAATAGCAAACAAAATCTCGTCTGCCTCCTTATCAAGCCCAACCTTATACATAGCGGTTAGGAAGTGGAAGCCGTTCATACCATTTAAGCCACCATTTTCGTATTGTCCCCAATCGCTCATACAGGGCCAATCAAAGGTGTCTGTTTGAGCAACTGGCATAACATTTCCAGGGATACCATAGCGAAGGTCGCCATAGCCCTCCTTTTGCATAATTGCAAGGAGCTTTTTAAGCATTTTCTTGCCTGTCTTTTCATCAATCAAGCCCTCGTTAATTCCCATTGAAACTGCGAAGGTGAAGCCGTAGTCGTGAACGCTTCCGTTACGGCTTATCCAGCCTGCCATAAGCTCTGTTTCGGGATTATAGAAGGTTTGCATAAAGATTTTATCGAATTTTTCGAGCTGTTCTCTATATTTCTTAGCAGTATCATTTTGTCCTACGCTCTCCAAAAGCTCGCTTATCTCTCTTAATGCACGATGGCAGAGGTAGTTAAAGTAGATATCCTTATGACCAAATGCGAAGTCATCCCACCAGTTACACTGCTGACCGAACTCGCTTGGCTGTCCCATATAGTCGCCTGGGAATGGTGTTTCGAATATTCCATCTCCGTCTATGTCACGGGACATAAGATAATCTGCTGCCTTTACTGCGTATGGAAGCAATCTCTTAGCAAGTGGTAGATTCCATTTTGAAATTCCAACCAAGGAAATTATAGCTCCTGGCGTTGAGTCAACTGCACAGCCAAAGCCCTTTTCCTTTTCCTTACGGAAATAGCTAACGCTAACCTCACCGTCATAGGCTTGTGACTCCTTAAAGGTTCTTTCAACCTGCTTTTCGTACACACGGCGAATGATTTTGAATTGCTCAATATCCTCGTTCATAATTTCAAGAAGGTCGGATTTCATATGTATAGCAAGGTGTGCTGTGCCGTGGAAATAGATATTATCAGCCATATCGAAAAGCTCTCTATTCATAGCAAAGGCGTTGAGCCAGTTACGCTTTAAGCCGTTATATCTTGGATCATCCTCGTATGGGAAGGCAGGATAGCACTCATCAAGAACCTTAAAGGTTAGGTGTGCCTTATCAAGAGGATTTTTTGATTTAAAGGTCAGGGCTGAGCTACCATAATGCAAGCCGTGCATTCTATTATGGCTATATCCGTAGTTTAGATAGCCAAGCTCTATTCCTGTAAAGTCCTTTGAGGATTGAAGCTCCTCTATGCAATAAATATCGCTTGATGTAGAGGAAATTTCAAGTCTACCAAAATCGGGAAAATGTATTGTCAAGGGAAGCTCGTATTTTGTCTTATAAAGCACAAGCGGGTTTTTGCTTTTTAGCTTTTTAGGAGCTTTACTTGTCCAAATTGTAGGTGGTGCTGTTTTTATGGAAAATTTAGTGCTAAAAATATCGCTTGCACTAACACCATCGACATCAATATCAAGGGTATGATCATCGGTCATTGTGTAGGAAACGCTATTTCCCTTTGCGTTTTTGAAGGTTGCACAGTTATCCGTTGCTTCAAGCTCTATTTTTGATTTTTTCTTGAATGCGCCTGATACTGCTCCATAGCCTGGAAGCATTAAATTATAGCTTGCGTGCTTATCCTTGTCACGACCACCAGATTCAATACCGAAGAAGGCAATGCGTCCGTTCTCCTTATTGAGTGTTACAGACATAAAATCGCTATTAAAGGTCGCATATCTTGGATGCTCATTTTGTAACATGTTCTTCTCCTTTGCAAAAGCAAATTATTACAAAAAAATTATACCATATCTCTCCATTTAAAGCAAGTATATTGAAAATTTTTATCCCCTTAATTTTAAAATAAATATTAATTGTGCTCGTTTTGTTGCAATTTTGAAAAATATGTAGTAAAATAGGCTTAATCTTTTTTATTACAAGGAATTTTGAAATGGAAATTGTTGCACAGGCGTTTGGCATAGTTGGTATGATATTCAACATATTGGTCTTTCAGCAAAAGACTCAAAGGGGTGTTTTGATAGGCCAATTTTTTGCTGCGCTTACTTTTTCTGTCAACTATTTTTTGCTTGGCGCTGTTGTTGGTGGTGTGCTCAATTTGGTTGGCGCCTTTCGTTCTATTATTTTTCTCTTCAAGGAAAAAACGAGAGCTAACAGCATCGCTTGGTTAATTTTCTTTATTTTTGCCTTTGGAGTATCGTATCCACTAACCTTCCTCGCCTTTGACACAGAGCCTACGGTAAAAAATATTATAATAGAGCTTTTACCCGTTATAGCAATGATTATTGCGACAATCAGCCTACGACTTGGCTCTGCTAAGGCAGTTCGCTCGCTTAGTCTTATTAGCTCTCCTATGTGGCTCACATATAACTGTTTTAGTGGCTCAGTTGGTGCTATTGCAAGTGAAATACTAAATCTAATTTCTATTATTGTTGGTATTATTCGCCTTGATATTAAAGGGTATAAAAAGCAAGCTCCAAGAAACATTGATAAATAGCAAAAAGGATTGCATTTAGCAATCCTTTTTTTAATTAAAGTGCCAATATAGCTTATCAACTCCAAGAGAGCGATTGCTTGGTGAGGGAGTGCCTCTCCAAGACACATTTTCGGTGCTTTTATCCCAATATTCCACATCGCCGAACATTGGTGCTATGCTTGAAAATCTCACTATTTTCAGAGTGATGCTTTTGCCCCAAAGCGAGCTATCAATTGGGTATATGTAATCGGCAATTCTCTCGCCAATGAGCCTCTCATTTGCGTACACCTTAGTATAGGCATTATCTCCTACAAGCTCAATTGCCGAGGCTTCGTTTGGAACGCTCAGCGTAGTCTCAAGCTCTATTTGTCCGTAGGTATAAAGCTTATCGCCACAGGTGTAGGTGCTTTTTCGCTTATTTAGAATCACTTGACAGACCTTGTCACTCACGCTCTCACAAGCAAAATCTCCACAAATAAGCACGCTTGGTAGATATTTGAAATCGTTTTGAGTAGAGATAACGCTCACTCCTGATTTGAGTGTAATAGGGTCTGTTGCCTTATAGAGTGCTCTCATTCCTTTTGAAAGTGAGCTGGGCTCGTTTTTTGCTTCGATTGGAATGCCATTTATACAAACGCTTTCGTCATTTCTTACAAAAAAACGCACCCGTGTATCAAGGCTTGAAATTACATTCGAATCCCTTGTACCGTTTATATGCATTGTGCGAATAAGATTTTCATTACAATATTTCACCTTAAAGGTAGTAAAAATCTGCTTTTTGGTGTTGCAAGCCTGCTTTAAGGAGTGCAGTACAGCGTGCTCATCAAGAAAGATTCTTTCGCCATTTATATAATAATAGCCACGGGGTGCAAATAAATTCAATATCAAAAGAGTGTTATCGTTATATTTTCTTACGAAAATTCCTTTTACTCTATTTGCGTTTTCATCCTGTATTATTATTTTGCCACGAGCCAATGATATATCGAGCTCCTTGCCATCTATCATTGGAGTATTATTCTCTCCAAGCTCGATTATTGGAGCATCATTTGGATTTTCATCGTCGATGAATTTCCATTGAACTCCGTTATAGGTGAGGGTGTTTACAAGCGTTTTTATTATGTCCAAATCGCAATTTTCCTTGATTGCTTTTATACATTTTTCAAACGGATATCTTATGTAAAAATCGGGAGTAAAGTCCTTCCTTGCGAGCAAAGATGCAGACTCTGCCTCGGCTGACAAGAGCCTCATTCCCTCAAAATCAGGTTGGTCGCTATTAAAATTGCTAAAAAAGTCAGTAACAAGCAAATTTCCTCTCATATCCATATGAGATACCGCAAGAAAATAATGGTCAATTTTAAAGGCAGAGGCAAGATAAAGCATACACCTCTTTTTTGCATAGCTCATATCGCACGGGCCAAGTGCAAAAAGCTCTGCCATTGCTCCGTTTTCACCACTTGCATACTCACACGCTCCAAGCAAGCTAAGCTCACTCTCACTATCAAAGAAGGTTTCAATATCATCTATTCCCGCCATTCCAAACGAGGCAAGATTTTTTAAAAAGCGTCCCCCGTGCTTTGTCGCACCAACAAAATCGTTATCGCAAAGCAGATGACCTGTCATTATAATACCATGCTCGCTACACCAATTACGAAGTCTACTTATGTAGCAATCATTAAATCTATTTGAGATTAGATTTAGGGCGTTATAGTAAAAATCCTCGTTTTCCGAATAAAGGTCATCGCTAAAATTACTGCCATATATTGTCTTGTAATCAGCCTCTATGCCCTCATAGTACGGAATAAAGTCGCCCTCGCAGCAATATCCAATTGATGGTTCATCTGTAAAGATGCCCTTTATTGTTTTCCCAAAGTGCTCTCCAAATCTTTTATAGTACTCCTCGTGTGTGCAGGTGATAAAGTAATCAACCGCCTCATATGAGAGTAAATTTGGAAAGTATTTTTCGCCAAAAAGTCCCGAGTTGTGTCGAGATTTTGTGCTTATTTTGCCCTTGTCCTCTCCACGAGCCTTTATTGCCATAAGGCGATATTTTTCGTTTTTTGTGACTCTGCCACCTGCGTCTCCCGAGGGCCAATTGAAGTCATCATAGAGCCATAGCTCCATATCGAGCTTTTTAGCAGAGCAAATAAATGCCTCGACAGCATCAAACCATTCTTGGCTCAGGTACTCTATCTCGCAGCCCGACCTTGGATAGATAAGCACACTCTTTATTCCGTTTTTCTTCATACCTTTTAGATATTCAAGTATGTCATTTTGTGATGGCTTGCCTGTAATTGCCGTCATTGTTATAAGCGGTCTCATTATTTTATTCCTCTATTAGCTCTGAAATTATCTTAGGAAAGTCTACATAATTATCAATCGTTAGATAGTTGAAGTCGGCTTTGTATACACTCTCATCATTACCACCAAAGCCATAGTCGTCACCTATGTATACAACTGCATTGTGTGGAATGTTATTTTCCTTGCAATAAAGCTCAAGGGCGTATCTTTTATTATATGGCTTTGGTGACATATCAAAGGATGAGGAGCCACCTACAAAGACATTATAATCGCTAAATGCCTCACACACCTCGCCATATATTGCACGCCTTTTTTGCCTATCTGGATCAAAGGCGAGCTTGTCCTCTTGAATTGCCCTTGTACCAAGGATTGGGAAGGTTATACAGCCTGAGGCGTGGTATTCAACATTATCGCCCCTGTATTCAGTAAAGCCGTATTTTTCTCTAAAATAAGTAACCTTTTTCTCTATTTCATCACGATTTATCTCGAAGGTCTCATCACGGATTATATCAATCGTGCCCGTTTCGTGATTATATTTTGCATATTGCAAGCCATAGTTACCAATTATGTCTATTGGATAATTGTTCATTTGTCCAAATATTCTTTGAACCTGTCCTGCTCCTACCATAAGAAGCTTATAGCGTGCGCCGAGCTTGTCAAGTGCCTGTCTGTGTGCATAATCAAGCTTTTCCTTGTGTTGGGTAAGAGTGCCGTCAAGGTCCATAGCAACAAGCATTATTTTTTCTTTGTTCATTTTTCAAGCTCCTTTAGCTTTTCTATTATATCAGCGGGGTTATTTGTAGT
>JAZNYH010000096.1:0-30708 GCA_045594305.1 Eubacteriales bacterium
CCTTTTCACTATTCACTTTTACATATTACCTAATCGACAAGTTTCGTAAGTGAAGAGTGAAAAGTGAAGAGGTAAAAGTGAAGAAGTAAAAATCGACAAGCTTCTGTCGAAACTTGTCGATTTTTGGCCTTCCCGATAGGATTTGAACCTATGACCTTCAGAGTCGGAGTCTGATGCGCTATCCAGCTGTGCCACGGGAAGAAATATTTGGTTATTTTTGCTAAAAAATATGCGAAAGCACTAAGAGTATATCACATTTTTAGAAAATTGTAAATAAATATGCAAAAAATGTTTGAAATTGCGCTCAATATATGTTACAATAAAATCACTAATAATATCTTTTAAGTAGGAGGATTTCAAAATGTTAACAGACATCGAAATCGCACAGGGTGCGACCCTTGAGCCAATCTCAAAAATCGCAGAAAAAATCGGTCTTCGTGAGGAAGAATACGAGCCTTATGGTCGCTATAAGGCAAAAATCACAGACGCTTTCCTTGATAGAATGGCAGACAAGCCTGACGGAAAGCTTATTCTCGTAACCGCAATTAACCCAACCCCAGCAGGTGAGGGTAAGACAACTACAACAGTTGGTCTTGGAATGGCTATGAGCAAAATCGGCAAGGATACAATCATCGCTCTTCGTGAGCCATCACTCGGTCCAGTATTTGGAGTTAAGGGTGGAGCAGCAGGTGGTGGATACGCACAGGTTCTCCCAATGGAGGATATCAACCTTCACTTCACAGGTGACTTCCACGCAATCACCACAGCAAACAACCTTCTCTCAGCAATGATTGATAACCACATTCAACAGGGCAACGCTCTTGGAATTGACCAAAGAAGAATTCTTTTCTCCCGTGTTCTTGATATGAACGATAGAGCACTCCGTAATGTAATAGTAGGACTTGGAAACAAGATGGACGGTGTTCCTCGTCAGGATCACTTTATGATCACAGTTGCAAGTGAGATTATGGCAATCCTCTGCCTAAGTGAGAACATTACTGACCTTAAAGAAAGACTTGGCAGAATTTTGGTTGCTTATACATATGACGGCAAGCCCGTTTACTGTCGTGACCTCGGCGTAAATGGTGCTATGGCAGCAGTTCTTAAGGACGCTCTTAAGCCAAACCTTGTTCAAACACTTGAAAACACACCTGCAATCATTCACGGTGGACCATTTGCAAACATTGCACACGGCTGTAACTCTGTAAGAGCTACAAAGCTTGCTCTTAAGCTCGCAGATTACACAATCACCGAGGCAGGCTTCGGTGCTGACCTTGGTGCAGAGAAGTTCTTTGATATTAAGTGTCGCTTTGCTGGACTTAAGCCAGCAGCAGTAGTTCTTGTTGCTACTGTTCGTGCACTCAAATACAATGGTGGCGTAGCAAAGGCTGACCTCGGAGCTGAAAATGTTGAGGCTCTTAAAGCAGGTGCTGTAAACCTTGAGGCTCATATTGACAACCTTCAAAAGTATGGCATTCCAGTAGTAGTAGCTATCAACCGCTTTGGCTCTGACAGCGATGCTGAGCTTAAGGCTGTTGAGGATATTTGTATCGCTAAGGGAGCAGAATTTGCTCTTAGCGAGGTATTCGCAAAGGGCGGAGAAGGTGGAATTGAGCTTGCAAAGAAGGTAGTTGAAGCCTGCGATAAGCCAAGCGACTTCCGTTGCTTGTATCCAGATGAAATGTCTATAAAGGATAAGATTATCACCGTTGCTAAGGAAATCTACGGAGCTGCTGATGTTAAGTTCGACGCTTCTGCTACAAAGGCAATCGCTGAATTTGAGGCTCTTGATCCTGCATACAAGAAGTTCCCAGTATGTATGGCAAAGACACAGTATTCACTCTCTGATGACCAAACAAAGCTTGGTAGACCAACAGGCTTTACTCTCACAGTAAGAGAGGTTAAGCTCAGTGCAGGTGCTGGCTTTATGGTAGTTCTCACAGGTGCAATTATGACAATGCCAGGACTTCCAAAGGCTCCTGCTGCACTTAACATTGATGTAGACGCAAACGGAAAGATTACAGGACTTTTCTAATATGAAAAAGGAACTATTTTCCCAATCGACGCTCGAAACGGAAAATTTAGCCGCTGAATTTGCAAAATCACTAAAAGGGAGCGACTTTGTTGCTCTCTTTGGTGACCTTGGCGTAGGAAAGACAGCCTTTGTAAGAGGTCTTGCCTCTGTCCTTTGCCCAGGTGCTCTTGTAAAAAGCCCCACCTATACGATAGTAAACGAGTATCGCAAGGACGGAAGGGAGCTTTTTCATTTTGACCTTTATAGAATACAGGACGATGATGAGCTTTACTCAATGGGCTTCTACGATTACCTTAAAAAGGGTATTTGCGTTTGCGAATGGAGCGAAAACATTCCTTGGGCAATCCCAAGTGATGCATATCGTGTTACGATAGAAAGAGTAGCACAAAGCACCGAGCATAGAAGAATAATAATCGAAAAGGATTAAAAATGAAAATACTTGCAATAGATTCCACGGCAAATACATCAACCGTGGCGCTTCTTGAAAATGAAAGCCTAATTGCATTGTACACGGTGAACACCAAAAACACACATAGTGAAACGCTTTTACCTATGGTAAAATCTCTCATTGAGGCGTCAGGCGTATCTATGGATGATATAGATGCCTACGCTGTTGCAAACGGACCAGGCTCATTTACAGGAGTTCGCATTGGCGTCGCTACAATAAAGGGGCTTGCCTTTGGTAGAGATAAAAAATGCGTTGCAGTTCCCACAACCGAGGCACTCGCTCAAAACCTTGATGGCTTCGAGGGAATTGTGTGTCCTATAATGAACGCTCGCCGTGGTCAGGTGTATACCTGTGTATATAAAAACGGCTCACCATTAATGGAGCAGAGCTGTATGATGCTTGACGAGCTTATTCCAATGCTCGAGCAATATAACGAGCCTATTTACTTTACGGGTGACGGCTATGAGCTGATACTCGAAAGAGAAATAAAAAACAAATGCCACACACCAGAGCTACTTCGATATTCTAACGCCTATGGTGTTGGTAAGGTGGCATATAGAATGCTTCAAGAGGGCAAATATACAACCGATACTGATCTTCGTGTAAACTATCTGAGAAAGCCTCAGGCAGAGCGTGAAAGAGATGAAAGATTGAAGCAGGGAAGGGAAGAAAAATGAAACCAATAGCAATAGCATGTGACCACGCTGCTTTAAATCTTAAAGCAGAGCTTATGAAGCATTTCGACGCACAGGGCGTTGAATATGTGGACTATGGAACCTACGAAAGCAAGAGCTGTAACTATCCCGATTACGCAGAAAAGGTATGTAACGCAATAAACGAGGGCAAGAGTGACTTTGGCATACTTGTATGTGGAACAGGTATAGGAATGAGTATGGCAGCAAATAAGTGCAAGGGTATTCGTGCAGCCTGCTGTACTGATACATTTAGTGCACGCTTTACAAGACTTCATAACGACGCCAATGTTTTGTGCATGGGTGAAAGAGTAGTAGGTGCAGGACTTGCCTGCGATATTGCTGATATTTTCTTAAATACTGCCTTTGAGGGTGGAAGACATCAAACAAGGGTAGATATGATTATGGCAATTGAGCAAAAGCGTAAATAATTTTATAGGAGATATAAAGATGAAAAAGGTTTATTTTATCACAGGCTCACAGGATCTCTATGGCGAGGAGGTTCTTTTGCAGGTAGCAGAGGATAGTAAGACTATTGCAAGCTATCTCAACGAGAAAATCGACGGCGTAGAAATCGTTTATAAGTCCACAGTAAGAGACGAGGCAAGCTGTGTTGAGGCATGTGCTTGTGCAACAAACGATGCTGATTGTATCGCAGTAATTACCTGGATGCACACATTTAGCCCTGCAAAAATGTGGATAAAGGGACTTCAATTCCTTAAAAAGCCACTTCTTCACTTCCATACACAAGCAAACGAAAAGCTTCCATACGATGAAATCGACATGGACTTTATGAACCTTAACCAAACTGCACACGGTGGCAGAGAGTACGGCTTTATGGCAACACGCCTTGGCGTTAAGCGTGAGGTTGTAGTTGGCTACTATAAGCACGAGGATGTAATCGAGAAAATTAAGAAATTCCTTGATGTTGCAAGAGCAGTTGACTTCTCAAAGAATCTCAATGTTGCTATGTTCGGTAGCAATATGAGAGAGGTTTCTGTAACAGATGGTGATAGAGTAGAAAGCCAAATTAAATACGGCTGGAATGTAAACTACTATGGAATTGGCGACCTTGTAGCACTCGTTAACGAGGTAACCAATAAAGAGGTAGAGGACAAAATGGCAGAGTATGCAAGCCTCTACGAAATTAATACAACAGATATTGACTCTGTAAAGGAGCAGGCAAAATACGAAATCGCTCTTGAAAAATTCCTCAAAGCAGGTAACTTTGGTGCATATACCGATACCTTCCAGGACCTTCACGGAATGAAGCAGCTCCCAGGACTTGCAACCCAAAGAATGATGGCAAAGGGCTACGGCTTTGGTGCTGAGGGTGACTATAAGACATCTGCACTTAATGCTATTATGGTAGAAATGGCAAAGGGCAGAAAGGGCTCAACAGGCTTTATGGAGGACTACACCTACGACTTCACAAAGGGCGAGGAGGTTGTTCTCGGTGCTCATATGCTTGAGGTTTCTCCTGATTTTGCATCTAATAAGCCAAAGATTGAGGTTCATCACCTTGGAATTGGTGGAAAAGAGCCACCTGCAAGACTTGTATTTGACGGCGTTGAGGGTGATGCAGTAGCAGTTTGTATGATAGACCTTGGAAATCGCTTCCGTCTTATCTGTGCAAGCATTGAGCTTGTAAAGCAACCAAAGGCTATGCCTAAGCTCCCCGTTGCAAGAATTATGTGGAAGCTTAAGCCAGACCACGCAACAGGCGCTGCCGCTTGGATTTATGCAGGTGGAGCACACCATACAGTTGTTTCAACCGCACTTACAGTTGATGATATTCGCCTCTTTGCAAAGCTCACAGATACAGAGCTTGTAGTAATTGACGAAAAGACTGAGCTTGGTGCACTTCAAGATAAGCTTGATATGCTCGACCTTCTTGCAAAGCTTAAATAAAAAATCATAAAAGAGATGCTTCGGCATCTCTTTTTTTATGTCACCATATGTGCAAAATGCACAATAGCCTTTAAAATATGCAAAATTTTTATGTGAACATTTACTGAAAATTGATTTTTGCAAAAATCCCCCTTAGCCCTTTTGCCAAACGGATAAATCGCACTTCACAAAATATTCACAAAGTGACGGAAAAATGAAAAGAAATCCACTCTAATTGACACCACAAAAAGCACTTGATAAAATGTAATTAGAAGGGAGGAATTTCCAAATGAAAAAGCTACTATCACTAACACTTATTCTTTTGATGCTACTTTCGCTAATATCCTCGTGCGAGCAAGCACCAATTGAGCCTTCGATAGGCGAAAGCTCATTACCGACCTCGTCAAGCGATGCTGATACAAGTGAGCCTTCAACAAGCAATCCAAGTAATACAACCGAGCCAAGCGTGGCAGAATACAAGCTGCCAAGGCTTATAGAAAAGGAATATTACGAGGTGCTTGACCACGGCGAAAACGATTTTGGTGCAGAGATGCGTAGAGAAGGAAAATATTGCTATAAGGTTTTATGGACATATGAGCAGTATGAAAAATCACTTTCCTCAACCGTTTTGCCAATAGCAGATAAATATCTGTTTGATGATAACATAGTTATATTTATTTCAGCAAATCCTTATTATCAATATAACCAATATAATGAGGATTATAAGGTTATTTATGGCTTCAAGAACTTTCTTTATACCTATGATAAAATGGAAATAACTATTGAGTATTTGGCAGATATCGGTAAAAGGGAATATTATCCTATGTATAACGACGCACCAATAAAGCCGACATATATAGTTATTCCAAAGACAGAGCAAAATGGACTTGGACATCACGCAATGAATTATCATGTATATCTTGAAATAAGAGAAGAAAGCTATATAAAGAAACCCTATGATATAGTCGAGGTAACATCACCAACAGCTCCGCCTATTGAGCAGGATAAATTTTGGCTTATTCGAAGCGAAGAGGATTTTAATAGCTTTGTAGAGGAAACGGGCATTGAGATTTTAGATAAGACACCATTTAGGCGTTACCCTGATGCTATTCAAATAATTCACTATTCGCCTTATAAAAGGCTCAATTCCGTGTCACAGAAATATGTTGATATTCGTATGCGCTCAAACGGAGCGATTTATGTTGATTATAATAGAGTTTTTCTTGATAACAGGGCAATCCCCGAGGAAAAAACACACACCTATACAGTAATAAATGCATTTGACTCAACCCTTGACTTTAATAAGCTGAGTATAAGTGGAGAGCTTGTCTGCACAAGAAATGATTTTTATGTAGAGCCAAGCACTATTTTTGGTAATAATAAGCTACCAATAGAGAATAGATATTATCCAGAAATTGCTCTAATAGATGGTATAAGTGAGTTCTTGCCCGATTTTAATCTCACAGGAGAATACGAAAAATTCTACCTATTTACAAGCAAGGAGGAGCTTATTAGCTTTGGCTTTAATCCAATTCATTGTCAGGAAATAACATGGAGCAATTACTACTATCTCGTTTCCGCAAGAGGCTACATTAATAGAGAATATAAGGACATTGGCTTTGCTAATTTTAGAGTAGAAAACGAAAGGGGCATAATAGACCTATATCAAGCCCCCATAGCAAGCCCCGAGCAAGCAACCGAGGAGCTTAGCATAATACTAATCCCAAGGGAAAAAATCCCTAAAATAGACCTGACAGATATTAGCATAAGCTATGTAAGACAGGAATATTTTGCTCAAATTGCAGATACCAAACACGCAGGACAAAGCGATATTGCAGAGTTTGGTGCAGGTAAGGTATATACAAACGATATTAATTACTATGCTAATAATTATATTGATGAGACTAAGATAAAGGATGAAATAATTGATGAGCCAACCGAAAGGGACGAGGTAGAGGTAAACGCTGAAATCTTTGATGACAATATAATAATAGTTATTGAAAGAAGAGAAATTTACTATAATGCGTGGACAAAGCACTATATCTTAGGCTATCGAGATGCCAAAATTGTCGACGGAGAAATACAGCTAACCGTTGATGTTCTAAGAGATGCAAGCGATTGGAATGACCTTTACGACTCAAATTCTAATGCATATCACGATGACCACATAATAATCCCAAGAGAGTCACTTGGCGATTTTGTGGTAACAGACAATACCCGTGTTCGCTTAGTGATAAACGAAAAGAGCTATTTTGAGTACGGCGAGATGAGCTTCGATGTACTCGAATAAGTCTATACACCCCCATCAGTATAGAACAAAAAATCCACTCGAAAGGGTGGATTTTTTGTATTTATGCATAAAAAGTGAATATTATTCACGGATATTCACAAAATATTCACTCGAAAATGCTATATATTATATAAAGCGAAAAAATTTTCACAATTTTTGAATATTTTTTCAAAAAGCCCTTGACAAGTCAACGATATAGTTCTATAATATGTAACATAAAATTAAAAAAACATTTTCGGAGGAAAATTAAAATGGATAAGAAAAACATTAAAAAGGTAGTACTTGCATATTCAGGTGGACTTGATACATCAATTATCATTCCATGGCTTAAAGAGAACTACAACAACTGCGAGGTTATCGCTGTATCAGGAAATGTAGGACAAGCTGACGAGCTTGAGGGACTTGAGGAAAAGGCTCTTAAAACAGGCGCATCAAAGCTCTACATTGAGGACCTTACAGAGGAATTTGTAAACGATTACATAATCCCAACAGTAAAGGCAGGCGCTCTTTACGAGGAATATATGCTCGGCACATCATTCGCACGCCCAATCATCGCAAAGAGAATTGCAGAGATTGCACTTGCAGAGGGTGCTGATGCAATTTGTCACGGTTGCACAGGTAAGGGTAACGATCAGGTTCGTTTCGAGCTTGCTATTAAGGCATACGCGCCAGATATGCCAATTATCGCTCCTTGGCGTGAGTGGACAATTAAGTCCCGTGAGGAGGAAATCGAATATGCAGAGGCACACAATGTTCCTCTTAAAATAAATCGTGAGACCAACTACTCAAAGGATAAGAACCTTTGGCACCTTAGCCACGAGGGACTTGACCTTGAGGATGCAGGCAACGAGCCAATGTACGAGAAGGAGGGCTTCCTTGAAATGGGCGTATCCCCACTTCAAGCACCAGACAAGCCAACCTATATCACCCTTGATTTTGAAAAGGGAATTCCAGTTGCCTTCAACGACAAGAAGATGAGCGCAAAGGAAATCATTCTTGAGCTTAACAAGGTTGGTGGAGAAAACGGTATTGGACTTCTTGATATCGTAGAGAACCGTCTTGTTGGTATGAAGTGTCGTGGCGTATACGAAACCCCAGGTGGAGCAATCCTTTACTTTGCTCATAACTACCTCGAAACCCTTTGCCTTGACAAAATGACAATGCACGAGAAGCAAAAGCTCTCAATCACCTTTGCTGAGCTCGTATACAATGGTCAGTGGTACACACCTCTTCGTGAGGCTCTTAGTGCATTTGTTGACAAGACACAGGAGAATGTAACAGGTAAGGTTAAGATTAAGCTCTACAAGGGCAATATGATAAAGGCAGGCGCATGGAGCGACTACTCACTCTACTCAGAGGAGATTGCAACCTTCGGCGAGGACAATGTATATAACCAAGCTGATAGTGCAGGCTTTATTAACCTCTTTGGACTTCCAATCAAGGTTCAAGCACAGGTAAATGCAAAAAATAACAAGAAATAATAAGGAAAATTAACTATGGAAAAAATGTGGGCAGGAAGATTTGATAAGGCACTCGATAAGACCGCTGATGACTTCAACTCTTCAATTCATTTTGATAAAAAAATGTATAAGCAGGATATAAAAGGCTCAATGGAGCACGCAACAATGCTCTGTAAGGTTGGTATCTTGACCGAGCAAGAGCTTGGTCAAATCACCGAGGGACTTGCCTCAATTCTTGCTGACTTAAATAATGGTGTGCTCGCATTTGATGAAAACGCCGAGGATATACATATGTTTGTCGAGGCAGAGCTAACCAAGAGAATAGGCGATACGGGTAAAAAGCTCCATACCGCCCGTTCTCGTAACGACCAGGTTGCCCTTGACCTAAGACTTTATATGCGTGATGAGGCAAGCGATGTTATCGCAATGCTAAAAGAGCTAATCGGCGTATTACTTGAACAGGTAAAGGCGAACAAGGAAACAATAATGCCAGGCTACACCCACCTTCAAAGGGCACAGCCTATCACCTTCGCTCACCACCTGCTCGCATATTGTATGATGCTCCTTCGTGACATCACAAGGGTAAAGGACGCCCTTGCTCGAATGAACTACTCACCACTCGGCTCGTGTGCGCTTGCAGGCACAACCTATCCAACAGACCGTGATATGGTTGCTGTCGCACTTGGCTTTGACGGAGTTTGTATGAACTCAATAGACGGTGTTTCCGACAGGGATTACTGTATAGAGCTTGAAAGTGCATTTGCAACAATAATGATGCACCTTTCACGCCTTAGCGAGGAAATAATTCTTTGGTCAAGCTGGGAGTTTAAGTTTGTAGAGCTTGATGATGCCTATACAACAGGCTCATCTATTATGCCTCAAAAGAAGAACCCCGATATGGCAGAGCTTGTAAGAGGAAAGACAGGTCGTGTTTACGGAGACCTTATTGCAACCCTTACAATGCTTAAAGGAATACCACTTGCATATAACAAGGATATGCAGGAGGACAAGGAGGCAATCTTTGATAGCGTAGAAACAGTAAAGAAATGCCTTGAAGTATTTATTCCAATGATAGCTACAATGAAGCCTATCAAGGAGAATATGTATAACGCCTCAAAGAAGGGCTTTATAAACGCTACCGACCTTGCTGACTACCTAACCAAGCGTGGCATACCATTTAGAACAGCCTATAAGATTGTAGGAACTCTTGTTGGTAAGTGTGTTAAGGAAAATAAAACCCTTGATGAGCTCACCCTTGATGAGTACAAGGCTCATAGCGAAATATTCGCCGAGGACCTTTACGAGGAAATATCTCTTGAAACCTGCGTAAGAAAGAGAATATCAAAGGGCTCAACAGGCTACGAGTCAGTAGAAGAGCAGATTAAATATGTCGAAGGACTTTTGAAATGAAAAAGAAAATTTTTATAGATGGCAAGGCAGGAACAACAGGACTTAGAATAGAACAGCGTCTTAGCTCTCGTGATGATGTCGAGATTGTATCCCTACCCGATGAGCTGAGAAAGGATCCCGACGCTCGTAAGCAAATGCTAAATAGCGTTGACATCGTATTTTTGTGCTTGCCCGATGCTGCCGCAATAGAGGCTGTATCTATGATAGAAAACGAGAGCGTGGTTGTAATTGATGCCTCAACCGCTCATAGAACAAATCCCGACTGGGCATACGGCTTTGCCGAGCTTGGCGAGGATTTTGAACAAAGAATAGTAAATAGTAAGAGAATAGCAGTTCCAGGCTGTCACGCCAGCGGATTTATCGCACTTGTATATCCTCTTATTAAAAATGGTATTTTGCCAAGGGACGCCTTGCTCACTGCTCATTCCTTAACAGGATATAGTGGTGGTGGAAAGGGAATGATTGCCGATTATGAAGGTGCCGAGAGGGATGAGCTTCTTGGAGCGCCAAGACAATACGGCATTGCCCAAAAGCATAAGCATATTCCGGAAATGGTAAAAATCACAGGACTTGAAAACGCTCCTGTATTTTGTCCAATAGTTGGTGATTTTTATTCTGGTATGGAGGTTACCGTTCCACTTTTCAAGAAACAGCTTTTAAAGGGTGGAATTGAGGAAATAAAGGAAATTTACAAGAGCCTTTATAACACTCCAATAATCTCATACAAGGAGCAAAACGATGAGGCAGGCTTCCTCTCAGCAGGCAAGCTTAGCTCAAAGGACAAAATGTCCATAGAGGTTTACGGAAACGATGATAGAATTATCCTCGTTGCAAGATACGATAATCTCGGCAAGGGTGCATCAGGCGCCGCAGTTGAATGCTTAAACATAAAGCTCGGCTGTGAAAAGACAAAAACACTTGAACTCTAAGGAGAAGAAATGGAATTTATTGAAGGTGGCGTAGTTGCCGCAAAAGGATTTTATGCAAACGGAGTGCATTGTGGAATAAGAAAGAATAAGTCAAAAAAGGACCTTGCATTGATTTATTCAGAGGTAAAGGCGAGCACAGCTTGCGTTTACACCACAAATAAGGTAAAGGGAGCACCACTTACCGTTACTAAGGAAAATGTAAGCGACGGATACGCTCAGGCAGTTATTTGTAATAGTGGAAATGCTAACACCTGTAATGCCGACGGAATAGAGGTCGCAAAAAACACCTGTGTAGCACTTGCAAAGGAGCTAAAGCTCGCTCCAACAGATATAGTTGTAGCATCGACAGGCGTTATCGGTCAGCCTCTTGATATTACCCCTATTGTAAATGCTATCCCAGCTCTTGCCTCGGGCTTGAAAAATGATTTTGGTGCAAGTCGTGATGCAGCTGAGGGAATTATGACCACCGATACAAGACTTAAAGAGGTGGCTGTAAGCTTTGAAATAGATGGAGTTGAATGTAAAATAGGTGGAATTGCTAAGGGCTCAGGAATGATTCACCCAAATATGGCAACAATGCTCGTGTTCATTACAACCGACTGCAATATTAGCCCTAAAATGCTTCAAAAGGCACTTTCAACCGATATTCAAAGCACCTTTAATATGGTAAGCGTTGACGGAGATACATCAACAAACGATATGGTTACCGTAATGGCTAATGGAATGGCAGGTAATGCTCTCATTGATAGCGAGGGCGAGGCATTCGATGCATTTATGAAGGCACTTAATACAATAACAGTTGACCTCTGTCGTAATATCGCCTATGATGGCGAGGGTGCAACAAAGCTCATTGAGTGTGAGGTGTATGGTGCTAAGGACGACAAAAATGCAAAGATAATCGCAAAGAGCATAATCTGCTCATCGCTTGTAAAGGCTGCAATGTTCGGTGCTGATGCTAACTGGGGACGCATTCTTTGTGCTATCGGTTATAGTGGTGCTGAGGTTGATGTGAATAAGATAGATGTATATTTCAAGTCAGAGCAAGGAGAAATTCTTGTTTGCAAGGACGGAGCAGGAGTAGACTTTTCCGAGGAATTGGCAAAGACCATTCTTTGCGATTATGAAATCACAATTATCGTTAAATTAGGCGACGGAGAGGCAAATAGTGTAGCTTGGGGCTGTGACCTCACCTACGATTATGTAAAAATAAACGGAGATTATAGAACATAATGTCACTACATATTACAAACATTCAGCGTGCAGAGGTTTTAACCCAAGCACTTCCATATATTCAAAAATACTATGGAAAAATAATAGTTGTAAAGTACGGCGGAAACGCCATGATAAACGAAACCCTCAAAGAGCAGGTAATGGAGGATATCGTTCTTTTACACCTTATAGGTGTAAAGGTTGTTCTCGTTCACGGTGGTGGACCAGAAATTACCGATATGCTTAAAAGAATGGGTAAGGAGAGCGTATTCCATAACGGACTTCGTGTAACCGACAAGGAAACTGCCGAGGTCGTTCAAATGGTTCTCGCAGGTAAGATTAATAAGAGCCTTGTAAATCTTCTTCAAATTAATGGTGGCACAGCAGTAGGACTTTCAGGTCTTGATGGTCATATGATTGAGGCAGAGATAAAGGATGAGGAGCTTGGCTATGTTGGTAAGATTACCAAGGTAGATGTAAAGCCAATTACCGACCTTCTTGAAAAGAACTACATTCCTGTTGTATCAACAATAGGCTGTGATGACAAGGGAAATGTGTATAACATTAACGCAGATACCGCTGCCGCATATATAGCAGGAGAAATGAAGGCTGAAAGACTTCTTACAATGACCGATATCGCAGGCATTTTAAGGGACAAGGATGATCCAGCCTCAATAATCCCTTGTGTAGATATCAAGGAAGCAAGAGAGCTTTTTGATAGTGGAGTAATATCAGGTGGAATGATACCTAAGGTTGAATGCTGTATCGAGGCTATCGAGCACGGTGTTGAAAGGGTAACCATTCTTGACGGAAGAGTTCCTCACGCATTACTTATAGAAATGCTCACCAATGAGGGTGCAGGAACAATGGTAATTAAGGAAAAGAAATAAAATGCAAAACATAAAGGATATCGACAAGGCATATGTCGCAGGCACATATGCAAGATTTGACCTTGAAATAGTTGGTGGTAAGGGCTCATTGGTATACGATGACAAGGGCAAGGAGTATATCGACCTTGCAACGGGAATTGCCGTAAATACCTTTGGCGTTGCCGACGAAAAATGGATAGAGGCAGTAAATGCTCAGCTTGGTAAATTCCAGCATGTATCAAACCTCTATTATTCATCACCCTGCACCCTTCTTGCAAAGGAGCTTTGCGAGCGTACAGGTGCGAAAAAGGTGTTTTTTGGCAACTCGGGAGCAGAGGCTAACGAGTGTGCAATCAAGGTGGCAAGAAAGTGGGCACAGGACACTAAGGGCGAGGGAGATTACACAATAATCACCTTGAAAAATAGCTTCCACGGAAGAACAATAACAACCCTTATGGCAACAGGACAGGATGTTTTCCACAAGGATTTTGGTCCATTCCCACAGGGCTTTGCGTACGCTGAGGCGAATAATATCGAAAGCGTCAAGGAAATAGTAAAGCGTGAAAAATGCTGTGCTATTATGATGGAAATGGTTCAGGGCGAGGGTGGAGTATTGCCACTTGACAAGGACTTTGTTAAGGAGTGCAAAAAAATCGCCGAGGAAAACGACCTTCTCATTATTGTTGATGAGGTTCAAACAGGAAACGGTAGATGTGGAACACTCTACGCATACGAGCAATTTGACATAACCCCCGATATCGTATCAACTGCAAAGGGACTTGGCGGTGGACTCCCAATAGGAGCAACAATGCTTTTTGAAAGAGTAGAGGGTACTCTTAATGCAGGCTCACACGGCTCAACCTTCGGTGGTAACCCAATAGCCTGTGCAGGAGCACTCAGCATCATTTCAAGACTTGATAAAATAACACTTGATGGTGTAAAGGAACGCTCGGAGTATATATTTAATGAGTTGAAGGACGCACAGGGCATAAAGAGCGTTAGTGGTCTTGGACTTATGATAGGAATAGAAACCGAAAGAGATAGCTCGCTCGTTCTTAAAGAGTGTATGGAAAGAGGAATTTTGCCAATAAAGGCAAAAACAAAAATACGCCTTCTTCCTGCCCTCAATATCCCAATGGATCAGCTAAAAAAAGCAATCCAAATAATCAAGGAATGTGCAAAAGGAGAATAATATGAATTTTCTTAAAGGAAGGGACTTTTTGAAGCTTCTTGATTTTACATCAGAGGAGATAGAAAGGCTTATAGACCTTGCATCAGAGCTTAAAGCTAAGAAGAAAAATGGCGAGGCTCACGAGTATTGCAAGGGCAAGAATATCGCACTTATATTTGAAAAGACAAGCACCCGTACCCGTTGTAGCTTTGAGGTAGCAGCACACGACCTTGGAATGCATGTTACATACCTTGATCCAACAGGCTCACAAATTGGAAAAAAGGAAAGTATTGCAGACACAGCAAGAGTTCTTTCCTCTATCTATGATGGTATTGAATATCGTGGATATGGTCAAGAAATCGTAGAGGAGCTTGCAAAATATTCAAAGGTTCCCGTTTGGAACGGACTTACAAATGAATTTCACCCAACTCAAATTCTTGCAGATTTTCTCACAATAAAGGAGCATTTTGGCAAGCTTAGGGGCATCAAATTTGTATATATGGGTGATGCTCGCTTTAATATGGCAAACTCACTTATGGTTGGCTGTGCTAAGATGGGTATTGACTTTGTTGCTTGTGCACCAGAGAAGTATTTCCCAAATGCAGAGCTTACCGCAGAGTGCAAGAGAATCGCTAAGGAAAACGGCTCAACAATCACCTTTGAGACAAACCCCGAAATCGCAGTAAAAAATGCAAATGTTATTTATACCGATGTTTGGGTATCAATGGGCGAGCCAACTGATGTTTGGGCACAAAGAATAGAGGACCTCTCACCATATCAGGTAAATAAGAAAATAATGAGTATGGCAGATAACGGAGCAGTATTTATGCACTGTCTACCTGCATATCACGACCTCAAAACAACCATAGGCAGAGAAATGGGCGAACGCTTTGGAAGAGATGCTATGGAGGTAACAAACGAGGTATTTGAGAGTGAGGCATCAATTGTCTTTGAGGAGGCAGAAAACAGAATGCACACCATCAAGGCAGTAATGCTCGCAACCCTATAATAAAAAGAAAAAAGCCGAGAAATCTCGGCTTTTTTTACTTATAAAAGGCGTGATTGCCTATTTTTGTGTAAAATGTGCAATTCTTACTAATCCAGCTATTTGGGGCCTTTTGTGGGTTTACAAAGTATAAAATTTCATTGCTTATAGAATACCCCTCAAGACAGATTTTTGCTGCTATTATGCTATCGGCATTAGGAGTCTTATAAATAGTTCCGTTTGAGGCAGGAGAGAATTGTACACCGTATTTTTTATCAAATATAACACCATAAATAGTATTAGGATATGATTTTGATCTAACACGATTTAAAATAACATTTCCAACAGCTATTTTTCCGTAAAATACCTCTCCACCACTCTCTGCATTTATAATTCTCGATAGCCAATAAACCTCATCATCACGATAAAAAGCATCGCCTGATTTGATTCCACCGCTACCCTTAGTCACAACAAAGCCGTGAATTGAGCTATCCCATCTTATTTTAGCGTCAAATGCCTTGTAAAGATTTAAGATAGGAGCATACATAACGCCACCACTCATATAGATAGGCTTGTCGTAATAAAGATATCTACCATTAGCGACTATGTAATTATAGCCATCTGTGCATTTTAGCGTGAGCTTACTTGTCGTAACAGTTAGTGTTCTCGTGCTCGAATTGTAGCTCACCTTAGCACTTGAATCCATAGATGTAGCGAATTTTCTTATTCCTACATAGGTGGTATTGTCACTAACTCTAACACCACCATAGAACCTGCTTTCACCGATATAAACGCTAACACCCGACGAGGCACCTGCTGAAATCGTGAAAAGGCTAAATAGCATCACAAAGAGAAGCGAAAATGATAAAAGTCTTTTCAATAAACATCCTTTCTTTTCTTGCCGGCAAGGATAATTTTATTTGTAAAATGCAACAAATTACACTAACATTGTATCATATACCAAAAAACAAATCAAGGAACAATAATTACCAATACCTAAACCACGCCCCACTTTTGGAAATTTGCCCAAAATCAGAATATGTGTCATAGAGGCTGATGAGCTATCTACCAAAAAGCCGTTTTGCAAGCCGTATATCATCCTTTGAAATAGCACCGATAATGTAAGATATAATAATGTAAAAAATCGCACATAGTCCTATCTCAATGGCAACATATCCTTTGCCATAGGGAACAAGCCCAAAGAGCGAGCCAAGTATGTTAAAATCGACTAAAAGTCGCACAATAAAGGTCGATAAAATAACAGTTATAAGAGGCTTTATTATCCACCTGAAAACAGGAGCCTTAACCCCAGTTAGATTAAGTAGCTTAATTATGCTAAGCGAGGTGTTAAGTAGCTCGGTTATAAAAATTATAACCACATATCCCGACATTCCCATTCTTGGTAGCAAAAGAACAATAAGCAAAACGCTTATAAGCGAGTCTGCGATATTTACCCTCATTGTGTAAATCTGCTCGCCAAGCCCCTTTAACATAGCATCAACTGCACCATCAAGATACATAAGAGGTATAAGCGGAGCGAGCAGGCGAATATATTCCCCAGCCTCATAGCTACTGTAAAGAAAATATCCAAGCTCATATGAAAACGAAATGAAAATTCCACTTATTCCAAGCGAAAAAAGGAGCGAAACAGAGAACACTCGTGATACAATGTATCTAATTTTCTTGAAATCGCAAAGCTCCTTAGCACTTGATAACTCGGGTACGAGCAGAGAGGAAAACGCACCAAGCACAGCTGACGGAAAAAGCAAGAGAGGAACAACCATTCCGTGCAAAATTCCATACGACGCAAGAGAACGCTCGTAATCTATCCCACATTTTCTAAGCCCCCAAGGAATAGCAAGATGCTCAATTGTAGAAAGAGCACTACGCACATATGAGCTTATTGCAACAGGTAGAGCCACAGCCCCAATGCTTGCAAGCTGATTTTCACGCACCTGCGAAATTCCATTAAAATTTCGTTTTTTATCGTGTAAATAGAGTAGAATCGAAAGAAGCAGAGCACCTATCTCACTTACAACTCCCCCACCTATTACAGCGACACAGGACGCACCAACCCCATACGGAGCTAAAATTAAAACAAAATAGGAAACAAGCGATATTCTTATCCCCTGCTCGAAAAACTGTGCTATAACGCTCTTGTACGCCCTTCTTACGGCACAAAAATACCCATTAAACGCACTTGAAAGCGAAATAGGACAAAGAGAAAGGGCGAAAAGCCGAATAGAGGGCAAAAGAGCCCTTTCGTTAAGGAGTGAGGTCGCAATTGGCTCGGCGAGAGCGAAAAGCACCACTCCTGCACTTAGCGAGAAAAAAAGACAATAAGCCACAGCCGAGCGCATAATAGAGCTACACCTGTGCCCATCCGTTGCCAAATTTGCCGAAATAAGCCTTGTTACGGCAAGATTTATGCCAGAGCACGAAAAGGTAATAGCAAAGCCAAAAACCCCCGCACAAAGGGTTATAAGTCCCATTCCCGTTTGCCCAATATGAGAGGATAAGAACGCATTAAACGCAACCCCTATCGCTCTTAAAATCAGTGCCCCACAGGAAAGGACAAGTCCATTAAAAGCATATTTTTGAGCCTTATTAATAAAAATCACCACACAATCAGTAAAATGTATATGCGACCAATTAATAAAAATTGACTTTTGATTTAATGTGTGGTATGATAAAGTAAATGAAATTCAAATAGGAGCTTTTATGGAAGAGTTTTCAAGAACAGAAATGCTTTTAGGTGGCGGAAGCGTCGAGATATTAAGCAAAAAAAGAGTGCTCGTTGTCGGTGTCGGTGGTGTCGGTGGCTATGTGTGCGAGGCACTTGCAAGAAGTGGAGTTGGCACAGTTGATGTTATGGATAATGACAAAATTGCCACCTCTAATATAAATCGCCAAATAATTGCTCTTCAATCAACCGTAGGCAAATACAAAACCGAGGTAATGAAGCAAAGAATGCTTGATATAAACCCGAGCATCAATTCAACCACATATACCGTTTTTTACTCGCCCGATAATATCGACGCAATAGATTTTTCAAGCTATGATTACATAGTTGACGCCATTGATACAATCGTATCAAAGGAGGAGCTTATCGTACAGGCTCAGGCAGTCGGCACACCGATAATTTCTGCAATGGGTGCAGGCAATAAGCTTGACCCCACAGCCTTTGAGGTTAGCGACATATATAAAACCTCAGTATGCCCACTCGCAAGAGTAATGCGTACAAGACTCAAAAAAAGAGGGGTAAAGAAATTAAAGGTCGTATATTCCAAAGAAGCCCCAATACAAATAGAATCTGAGAGCGAGCACGGAAAGAGAATACCAGCCTCGTGTGCCTTTGTGCCATCAGTTGCAGGACTTGTCATCGCCTCTGAGGTGATTAAGGATTTGCTAAAATAAAAAAAGCAAGCACCAAGTGAAGTAAACCCCATTTAGTTCACTTCAAAGAGTGCTTGCTTTTTATTTGAATACATCAAATGCACTTTGTCCTAAGGTCCATTCAACAGTATAGGACACCTCGCCAACCGACAAAAACTCTTTTGCCATTCCTGCACGGTGTAGCTGATGCAAATCCTTTGGAGAAATATTTCCGGTAAGTGCTCCTGCAATACCTGAGAAAACGCTATTTGCATCATCGGAATCCCAGTTATAATAATCGGTTATCCTATAAACAAAGGTAGCCTTGTAGGTTGTACCATCAAAGGTCAAATTTCTAATTTCAATGCTTGAAAAGTATGAGCCAACTGCAAATTTCCAATCCCCTTGCAGGTTGTGGTGGACAACCTCACTCTTTTGAAACGCCGTAACGCTCTCACCCTTAACAGCAAGCCTTTCGCTCGCCCTTAAAGCATCTCCAAGAGAGCTGTTCCTGTTTGCAAGAGCATTTTGGTCAGCCAAAAACAGGCTCATATCAATTGTATAATCCGTTCCCGTGTTGCTAAGAAAATGGTCAATAAAGCCACTCGCATTGGTATATCCAAGCATATTTCCACCATTTTTAACAAGCTTTGCATTTGAAAGCACAGAGCTTAGCTTGCTATCCGAATATGCCGAGCCTGCATTGTATGCATTTCTCGACATAGAGCCCTGTCTTAGACGGTCAGTAGACTCTGCTGTTTTTGTAATAGTCGTAGAAAATCCACCATATTCCGTAAGAGCAGGAGTAGGCTCGGGGGTGCTTGTCTGACCTTCTGCTTCGGTAGTAGTGGTTGAGGCTTGCGTGGATTCCTTTGTGCTTTCGGCTTCGCTTTCCTTGCTTGTTGATTCCTTGTCGGGCTTTTTTGTCTCTTCCTTTTCGCTTTCCTTGCTACTTGAAGAGCTGTCAACCGATGAGCTATCAGCATCATCATCTAAAAAAGCACACGCAGAAAACGAAAATAGCATAATGCATAAAATTATCGTAATCGCAATAAGTCTTTTTAACATGGTAATCTCCTTTTTAAGAGCTTGTATATAGTATACCACATATACATTAAAAAGTCAACAAATCACTTGACTTGATATGCTTGCCTATGATAAAATATTGATGAATTTTAAGGAGGTCTGTGTATGAATAAATATGTTAAGGGTAGAATAAGCCAGCTTCAAGGCATGCTTGCCGATATAAATGTAGATGCATTTTTGGTTACCTCGGCAGTAAATCATAGATATTATACCGACTTTAATAACGATGACGGCACTCTTCTTATAACCAGCGAAAAATGCTACGCCTTCGAGGATTTTAGATACTTCGAGGAGGCAGAGCGAGGCTTTGGCGATGCCTATACAATCTTCGAATCCGTCCTAAATGAGGATAAGCTAAACGAAATAATAGCAAAGGACAATATCAAAAGAATTGGCTTTGAGGGCAGTAGGCTCTCATATTCAAGACACAAAAGACTAAGCGAGGAGCTAAAAGCAGAGCTTGTATCGTTTCCAAGCCTTTTAGAGGGAATACGAGATATAAAGGACCCTGTTGAAATTGAAAGAATTGCAGTAGCACAGGAAATTACCGATGGTGCATTTGCACACATTATAAAAATGATTACCCCCACCATGACAGAAAACGATGTCGCAGCCGAGCTTGAATACTATATGCGTAAGCACGGAGCAGAGGACAAGAGCTTTGAAACAATCGCAGTAAGTGGACAAAAATCCTCAATTCCTCATGGCGTTCCAAGTGACACAAGGCTCAAAAAGGGCTTTTTGACAATGGATTTTGGAGCAGTTTATGAGGGCTATCATTCGGATATGACAAGAACTATTTGCATAGGTAAGGCAGATGATGAAATGAAAAAGCTCTATAACACCGTTTTAAAGGCACAAATGAGTGCTCTTGATATGCTAAGAGACGGGGTTGTGTGTGCCGATGCCGACAAGGTCGCAAGGGATATAATCGAGGTCGACTACAAGGGATGCTTTGGACACTCTCTTGGCCACGGAGTAGGACTTGAAATTCACGAAAGACCAAATCTTTCGGCATATAACAAAAAGCCACTTGCCCCAGGCAACATAGTAACAGTAGAGCCGGGAATATATATCGCAGGAAAATATGGTTGTAGAATAGAGGATATGGTGCTTATTCAGGAGGGAAATATCCGTAATTTCACAAAAAGCCCTAAGGAGCTTATCGAAATATATTGAATTTTTGCACAAATATTTAAAAAGGTATTGCAATATTGTATAATTTATAGTAAAATACTAATGTAAATTTAGTGGTCAGTTGTGGCGGACTGCTCATAAAATTCTAAAACGCCAAGAAAAGGAAAAGACATATGATTACAGCAGGTGATTTTAGAAATGGCGTTACCTTCGAGATGGAAGGTAAGGTATATCAGGTTATTGAGTTCCAGCATGTAAAGCCAGGAAAGGGCGCAGCATTCGTAAGAACTAAGTACAGAGATGTTGTTACAGGAGCTATTCGTGAGGCTTCATTCAACCCAACTGCAAAGTTTGAGACTGTTTCAGTTGAGCGTAGAGAGCTTCAATACAGCTACAACGATGGCGACCTTTACTACTTTATGGATATGGAGTCCTACGAGATGATTCCCGTAGACGCACATAAGCTCGGAGACAACTTTAAGTTTGTTAAGGAAATGGAAATGTGCAAGCTCTCATCACTTAAGGGCGAGATTTTCTCAGTTGAGCCACCAACATTTGTTGAGCTTGTTGTTACTGAAACTGAGCCAGGCGTTCGTGGAGATACAGCTACCAATGTAACAAAGGCAGCTACTCTTGAAACAGGTGCAGTAGTAAGAGTTCCAATCTTCATCAACGAGGGTGATCTTATTAGAATTGACACCAGAGTTGGCGAGTATCTTGAGCGTGTAAACAAATAATCTCACTTGAAAATTAAGGAGGATATAACAATGCAGGAAATGGATATTCTTGAAAAGGTAGCATATATAAAGGGACTTGCAGAGGGACTTGCACTTGACGAGAGCAAGCCTGAGGGTAAGGTTCTTTCAGCAATCATCGATCTTCTTTCAGATGTTTGCGAAACAATAGCTGATATCGACGACGAGGTTGCAACCCTTGGCGACTATATCGAGGAAATTGATCAGGATCTTGGCGCAGTTGAGGAGGACCTCTACGCTGATGATTGCTGCTGCGATGACGATTGCTGCTGCGATGATGAGTGCGACTGCTGCTGTGATGACGAATGTGATTGCTGCTGCGACGAGGACGACCTTGTTGAGGCTATGTGCCCACACTGTGGCGAGCCTGTAATGTTCGTAAATGACATCGACCTTAAGGATGTTATCTGCCCAGCGTGCGAAAAGCCCTTTGAGGATGCTGAATAATTAAAAACGAAAAGGACCATTTAGGTCCTTTTTTGTTTCAAAAAAATTTAAGGATTTTCAATATATTATTGAAAAAGCGTCTATCTTGTGATATACTGAGGGTAGTCAATAGACAAAATATATTAACGAGGTGCTATATGAAACTTGGAACTATGGTGCATCTTGGAGATAATGTTATCGAAAAGATTGCGGATGTAAAAAAATTAGGCTTTGAGTCCTTTCAGCTCTGTTGCTGGAACTTCGATTTCTTCACCGATGAATGGGCAGAGAAAATCAACGAGGCAACAAAGAAAAATGGTCTTGAAATAAGTGCCGTTTGGGTAGGCTGGACTGGTGAGGCTCAATGGAATTTCGCTCGTGGCTACAACACCCTTGGTATTGTTCCTACATATTTTAGAGCAAAGAGATTAGAGGAGCTTAAAAAGGGCTCTGACTTTGCAAAGAAGCTTGGTGCTACCGATATGGTAACACATATGGGCTTCCTTCCAGAAAATCCCGATACAGATGAATTTAGAGCAGTAGTTGCCACTATTCGTGAGCTTGCTGAGTATTGCAAGGCAAACGGACAATACCTTCTCTTTGAAACAGGTCAAGAAACCCCAATAACCTTGAAGAGAACTATTCAATGTGTTGGCACAGGTAACCTTGGTATAAACCTTGACCCTGCAAACCTCTTGCTTTACGGCAAGGCTAACCCCTGCGACGCAGTTGACATTTTTGGCGACTATGTAAGAGGAGTTCACGCAAAGGATGGAGAGTACCCAACCGATCCTGCTTATCTTGGAGAGGAAAAGAGAATTGGCGATGGTCGTGTAAACTTCCCAGTTCTTATTAAGAAGCTTATTGAGCACGGCTACGATGGCTCAATTACAATCGAGCGTGAAATCGATGGCGACAAGCAAATCGAGGACATAATTTATGCAAAGAAATTCTTGGAGGATATTATAAATGGCTGATATAAGAGTAGGACTTATAGGCATCGGCGGAATGGGTGGATGCCACTACGGAAACTATAAGGATGTAAAGGGTGCAAGGCTTGTTGCAGTTGCCGATGTAAGAGTTGATATGGCAAAGGAAAAGACCGAGGGCACCGATATTAAGGTATACGCAGACTACAAGGAAATGCTCGAAAACGAGGAGCTTGATATGGTAGACATCTGCACACCAAGCTATCTACACGCAGAGATGGCAATTGATTGCCTTGAAAAGGGCTATCATGTTCTTTGCGAAAAGCCAATGACACTAAATGCCGACGAGGCAAAGCGTGTGCTCGAAGCGACAAAAAAGACAGATAAGAACTTTATGGCTGCCCATGTTGTAAGATTTATGGCACCATATGCATACCTTCGTGAGGTTATAAAGTCAAACGAGCTTGGAAAGCTTCTTCGCCTTGATATGAAGCGTATTTCAAGCATTCCCGCATGGAGCTGGGAGGATTGGATGAGAGATGAAAGCCGTAGTGGTGGAGTAATCACCGACCTTTCTATCCACGACATCGACTTTGTTCAAAGCATTCTTGGTATGCCAAGTAGCCTTGTATCATTCCATACAGGAATAAAGAACAATAGCGATTATGCTCAAACCGATATGCTTTATGGCGATACACTCGTAAGCTGTGAGGGATGCTGGTATAATGCAAGTATTCCATTCCACGCAACCTATCTTGCAGTATTTGAGAATGGATATGTTGAAAGCGGAGAAAAGCTTATTAAAAATGGCAAGGAGGTAGCTTGCGATGATAAGGCAGAGGCAAGCGAGCTCGACCTTGGCATCAATATTGGTAACGACAATGGCTATCTCAACGAAATCCAATACTTTGTAGATTGTATTAACAACGGAACAAAGCCAGATTTTGTAACACCAGAAAGCTCAGCAAGAACAATGACACTTGTTGATTTTATTAAGGCTAACGCTAAAAAGTTTTAACAAAAGGGCGTGTGCAAGCACGCCCTTACTTGTAAAGGAGAAAAAATATGGGACTTATTAAGGCAGCAATTGGTGCAATAGGTGGAACCTTTGCAGACCAATGGAAGGAATACTTTTACTGTGACTCTCTTGATGCAAACACAATTGTAGCAAAGGGACAAAAGCGTACAAGTAAACGCTCATCTAACAAAAAGGGTGAGGAAAACATAATTTCAAACGGCTCAGTAATCTCCGTAGCAGACGGTCAATGTATGATGATTGTCGAGCAAGGAAAGGTTGTAGAGTTTAGTGCAGACGCAGGCGAGTTTATTTGGGACACCTCAACAGAGCCAAGCGTATTTGCAGGACGCTTTGGAAAGAGCCTTGTAGACACCTTTAAGGCGATTGGTAGGCGTTTTACCTTTGGTGGAGATACAGGCAAGGACCAAAGGGTTTACTACTTCAATACAAAGGAGCTTGTTGGCAATAAATATGGCACACCAAGCCCTGT
Organism: Eubacteriales bacterium; assembly: GCA_045594305.1. GTDB lineage: Bacteria > Bacillota > Clostridia > Oscillospirales > CAG-272 > RGIG2000. The sequence goes on from JAZNYH010000096.1 coordinate 24,605, forward strand.
TCCATTCCGTGTGGTTGATAATAATATAGGACTTGATGTTGATATCTCAATAAGATGCAATGGCGAGTTCTCATATCGTCTTAGCGATCCTATTTTGTTCTACACAAATGTATGCGGAAATGTTGAAAGCACCTATAATAGAACGGAGCTTGATAGTCAGCTAAGAAGTGAGCTTCTAACTGCACTTCAACCAGCATTTGCGAAAATATCTGCTCTTGGCGTACGCTATTCAGCACTCCCAGGACACACAACCGAGATTGCAGAGGCTCTTAACGATGAGCTATCTGGCAAGTGGAGAAATCTTCGTGGTATAGAGATTGCCTCATTCGGTATTAATACAGTTAATGCCTCTAAGGAAGATGAGGATATGATAAAGGAGCTCCAAAGAAGAGCAGTTATGAGAGATCCCTCAATGGCTGCCGCAACCCTCGTTGGTGCTCAGGCTGACGCTATGAAATCAGCGGCAGAAAACGACAGTGGAGCTATGATGGGCTTTATGGGCTTGGGAATGGCTCAAAACGCAGGTGGAATGAACGCAGGCGAGCTTTATAAGATGGCATCAGCCTCTACCCCTGCCTCTGCATCGGCAACTGCATCAGCATCATCTTGGAAGTGTGCTTGTGGAGCTGATAACACAGGAAAATTCTGTTCAAGCTGTGGAGCAAAGAAGCCTGCTCCAGCATCATGGAAATGCACCTGTGGAGCAGACAACTCTGGAAAGTTCTGTATTAACTGTGGAGCAAAAAAGCCAGACGCAGGCTGGACCTGCGCTTGCGGAGCAATAAATAAGGGCAAGTTCTGCTCGGATTGCGGAGCGAAAAAGCCTGCATCAGCATTGCTTTATAAGTGCGATAAGTGTGGTTGGGAGCCAGCTGACCCAAGCAAGCCGCCTAAGCATTGTCCAAACTGTGGAGATGCTTTCAATGATTCTGACATTAAATAAAGGAATAAATTAGAGTGAATAACAATACACTTGTTGAATACAAATGCCCGTGCTGTAGCGGAGCGATAAGCTTTGATTCTACAACGCAAAGCCTTGTGTGCCCGTATTGCCATAACGAATTTGATATCGAGGCAGTAAAGGACTTTAACGAGGCTGAAATTGAGGCGAGCAACGCTCACGAGCCGTCGTGGGATGATTACACAGGCAAGGGCGAGGAATGGAAGGAAGGCGAGGAGCTCAATATCTACACCTGCTCATCGTGTGCAGGCGAGATTGTCGCTGATACCACCACAGCCGCAACCCTATGCCCATACTGTGGCTCACCTGTTATTATGTCGGGAAAGCTATCGGGCTCATTCCGTCCCGACTATGTAATCCCCTTTGCCGTAAATAGAGCACAGGCACAAGCAGGCTTTAATCAATTTATGAAGAAAAAGCCTCTTTTACCGAGCGACTTTAAGGCAAGACACACCCTTGATAAGATAGAGGGCGTATATGTTCCATTTTGGCTATATGATTGCGACACAAGCTCTCATATTAGATATAGAGCAACAAGGATTCGCACATGGTCTGACAGTAATTATGTCTATACAAAGACCTCGCATTACCTCTTGACTCGTGCAGGCAGACTCTCATTTGCGGGCGTTCCTGCCGATGGCTCATCAAAAATGGATGATACATATATGGAGGCAATAGAGCCATTTGATTATCGTGGACTTGTTAACTTTGAGATGCCATATCTTGCAGGCTTTACGGCTGAAAAGTACGATGTTGACTCAAAGGACGCCTCATATCACGCAAACGAGCGTATAAAAATTAGCACCTTGGAGCAGTTTAGGGCAACAACCCTTGGCTATAACACTGTCAATACACAAAGTGCAAACATAAGACTAATAAATGGTAGCACAAAATATGCCCTTATTCCTGTATGGGTTTTAAATACCACCTACGAGGGAAAGAAATATACCTTTGCAATGAACGGACAAACGGGAAAGTTTGTTGGAGAGCTACCAATTTCAACCAAAAAGAGTATAGGCTGGTTTAGCATTGTCGCAGGCGCAACAGCACTTGTTGGAACGCTAATATCCCTTCTCGCAGGCTTGCTTTGAGGGGGTGTATATATGAAGAAAATGCTTAAACCTATAACCCTTTTAATCCTTTGCATAGCAATAACATCACTCCTTTGCGTGCAGGTGCTTGCAGTCAGTGCAAGGGACGAGCTTGTTGTTGACAGAGAGGGACTTTTTGACGCTACCGAGGAGGCATATTTGGAAAATATGCTTTATGAGACATCTGTGAAGTACCAATGCGAGCTTGTTGTTTTAACCACAAGCACATTTAACGGTTATTCTATTGATGAATACGCAGAGAGCTTTTTCGATTCCAATGGATACGGATACGGAAGTGACGGAAACGGAGTGCTTTTACTAATAAGTGAGGCAAAGAGAGAATATTATATCTGCTTTACAGGAAGGGCAACTGAGATTTTTTCATTCACTAAGGGAAGTAAGCTCGAAAACGCCATAGTTGATCACCTTAAAAGCGATGAGTTTTATGAGGCGTCAGTAGCCTTTTGCGAAACAGCAAGCGATATATTGAGTAACGATAATGGCTTTTATATGGGTGGCTTTGTGATTGGCGTAGTAATATCCGTTATCGTAGCTATTATTGCAGGCATAATAACGATTGTCGTTATGAGAAGAGCAATGAATAATGCAAGACCACAAAGAAACGCAGGGCAATATATAAGATATGGCTCGTTTGAGCTGACCGAAACAAGAGATATGTATCTATATAGCCATGTAACAAGAAGGGCAAAGCCAAAGAGCAATTCAAGCTCTGGTGGAAGAAGCCATAGTGGTAGAGGCGGAAGATTTTAAAGTAAAAGAGATTTTGCATTGGCAAAATCTCTTTTTTTGTTAATCCTTAGGCTTGCTTGAAAAGATTATAGACATAATAAGACCTAAGCAAATAGCAACAGTAATACCGCCAGCTGTTGCACTAAGCCCACCCGTTAAAATGCCAAGAGGCCCATCTATATCAATCGCACGCTCAACACCCCTTGCAATAGCGTAGCCAAAGCCCGAGAGGGGAACTGTCGCCCCACACCCTGCAAGCTTTACAAGAGGCTCATAAAGACCAATAGCCGTCAGTATAACTCCCGAGCAAACATAAATTACTAATATCCTTGCGGGCGTTAGCCTTGTTTTGTCTATCAAAACCTGTGCAATAACACAAAGTAAGCCACCTACAATAAATGCCCATAAATAGCTTGAAAGCATCAAAATCCCCCCTCTAAATGAACCAAATGAGCAACTGCGGGAATAGTTCCACCCTGATAAAGAGTAAGAGGACTCATAAGAGCACCCGTTCCAATAAAAAGCACCCTTTTTAGCTCGCCGACCTCTAATTTTTTTAAAATACTTCCCGCCAAAACACTCGCACTACAACCACAGCCACTTCCGCCTGCGTGCTTGTCCTGACGCTCTAAGTCATATATCAAAAGCCCGCAATCAGCGTGATTTTCACGAATATCTATCCCCTCGGAGAGCAAAAGCTCCCTTAAAATGTTACTGCCCTCATAGCCAAGATCTCCGGTTATAATCATATCAAAATCACGAGGAGAAAGCTCGCTTTCGCTAAAATATCTTTTTATAGTATCAATACACGCAGGAGCCATCGCAGCTCCCATGTTATTTATATCATTTATACCCATATCAACGCTTTTTCCAAAGACAATTTCATTTATTGCCACCTTGCCAGCCTCGCCGACCACAAACGCCCCAGCACCTGTTACAGTCCATTGTGAGGTTGGAGTACGCTGACCACCGTATTCAAGAGGAAAGCGAAATTGCCTTTCGCTTGCGCAAAAGTGCGAGGATGTAACACAGGCACACCTTTTACAAGCTCCACCATTGTAAAGTAGAGATGCAAGAGCAAGACCAAGTGCACAGGTGGAGCAGGCTCCGTAAAGTCCAATATACGGAATATCAAAATCTACAAGACCATAATTTGATCCAACGCATTGATTTAGTAAATCTCCTGCAAGCAAAATATCAATATCCGTATCACGAAGCTCGCCACGCTTTAACGCACCAGAAACTGCAAGGCGTTGCATCTCGCTTTCCGCCTTTTCCCAAGAGTCCTTTTCGAATTTGTTATCGTAGGAAAATTCATCAAAGCATTCCCCAAGAGGGCCATCATGCTCCTGACCACCAACCACGCTATAATATGAGCTGATTTTGGGCTTGCTTTCAAGCCTTATTATATTTCTCATTATAAAACTCCAAATAAATAGTAAATTACGCCATAAATAACGCCTGTAAATATGCCATAAAGAATTACAGGTCCTGCAATGGTAAATAGCTTAACTCCCACACCAAAAATGAATCCCTCGCTCTTGGTATCCATAGCAGGAGAAACAACTGCGTTTGCAAAGCCCGTAATTGGAACAAGAGTTCCAGCTCCTGCAAGCTTTGCGATTTTATCGAAGACTCCAATGCCTGTAAGAATTGCAGAAATGGTTATAAGCGAAATAGAGGTAAGAGTTGCAGAATTTAGCTCGTTTATACCTAAATAGGTATAAATATCGTGCAGAGCTTGACCAATAACGCAAATAAATCCACCGAAAATAAATGCAAAAAAGCAATTCTTTAACGAGCATGTGCGTCTTGCTCGCCTGCTTACATATTCCTTGTACTCATCCTTGTTCAAAAATATCCCCCCTTTTTGTCAAAAATAGTCTATCCAAAAGAGCTAAAATTATTCAATAAAGGTTGACAAAGTATATAAAAAAGAGTATTATATTATTAGTGTTATTTGTGAATTTGGAGGTTTTATAATGGCTGAATTTATTGATAAGGTTTCACGCACCGTTAAGAAAACTGCTCGCAAGGTTGCTAAAAAGACAACCGAGCTTGCAAGCGTTTTGAAATTGAACATTAAAATAAAATCAAAGGAGGCTGACCTTGAGGAAAAGCAAAGAGAGCTTGGTAAGGTGTACGCCTTGTACGCTGAAAAGGCTACTGATGAATTGAAGGAGCGTGTAGAAAAGGCTCGCTTAGAGGTTAGCGAAATTGAAGAAAAGATTGCCACTCTCAAAGCAAAGCTCGCAAAGATAAATGGCGATGTTTTGTGCACAAGCTGTGGCGAGTATGTATCATCATCAAAGGACTTTTGTCCAAAATGCAAGGCGTCACTTGAACGCATAGTTGTTGATACACCAACTGATGAAACAAAATAAAAAATAAATAAAATTTAATAGGAGGAAAAATGAAGGATTTTTTCACAAAATTAGGTCAAAACATCTATGACTTCTTTGCGAATCCTGCTTCATATAGACGCCTTTTGCTTATAGTAGCAGGAATTTTAATCATCTTTGTTGGATGTAAGCTCGTAAAGGTCTTCACAAGAAAACTTATCAAATCAAGAATGATGAGCAGGTTTTCAACAACCATTCGTACATTCTTAGGCCACACAATTGCAGTTGCACTCTACATTTTAGTATGCTTAATCGGTGCAAGCGTAATTGGATTTGATATTTCAGCACTTGGTGCACTTATCGCATCAGCAGGACTTACAATAGGTCTTGCATTACAGGGTGGACTTTCAAACATTGCAGGTGGTGTTACACTCGTAGGCTTAAAGCCATTTGAGGTTGGTGACTACATTGAGTCAAACGGCGTTCAAGGAACAGTAACAGATATTGCAATCTTCTACACAACCCTTACAACTCCTGACAACAAGAAAATAGTAGTTCCAAACGGAGCACTTTCAAACTCTGTAATCGTTAACTATTCATCTAACGATACAAGAAGACTTGATTTCAATTTCTCGGTATCCTACAATACAGACCTTGATCTTGCAAAGAAGGTTCTTTATTCTGTTGCAAAGCTTGATGAGAGAATTCTTTCTGATCCAGCACCAGTTGTATACATCACTGAGCACGGTGAAAGTGCAATTACAGTTATGCTTAGAGTATGGGTAAGAAAGGATAACTACTGGGATGTTAACTTTGCTACAATTGAGCAGGTTAAGCGTTCATTCGACCAGCTCGGCGTAGAAATCCCTTATCCACAAATGGATGTGCATCTTATAAAATAAGCAATAAAATCGGTGTATTTGGCTTTCAAATGCACCTTTTTTATTTTCATATTAATAC
>JAZNYH010000097.1:0-7154 GCA_045594305.1 Eubacteriales bacterium
CAATCGCACTTCGCTCTCGCTCGTGTTACGACTCGCTACGCTCCCTTGTATATGTGACGCTAACGAAAACAAGTTTTCGAGAGTCACTAAATCTTGGAGTGTCACCTAACGCCGTATAACGCCGTTTATTTTTCAAGATAAATCAATAGAACAGATATGTCCGCCGGACTTACTCCACTTATGCGTGAGGCTTGCCCGAGGGTTAGGGGCTTTACCTTGTTTAGCTTTTGCTGAGCCTCTATTCTTAGTCCCTTTATTGTTGTGTAGTCAAGGTCGCTTGGTAGGGGCTTTTGCTCCAATTTCTCATTCCTTGCAACCTCTTGGAGCTGTTTCTTTACATAGCCCTCGTATTTTATCTCGGTTTGAGCTACAAAGGCTATTGATTTCTTAATTTCGGGGCGAGATGTGTCGAATTTCGCCATATTATCATAGTCGAGCTGAGGACGCTTTAAAAGCTCATATAGCGACACGCCCGTCGATATAGGCGAGGTGCCAAGAGAGTCAAGCATTGCGTTTAGCTCCTCGCTTGGACGGATAATTGTCCTTTTTGTTCTCTCAATCTCTGCCTCTACAAGCGAACGCTTTTTAGTGTAGTGCTCCCATTGCTCATCGCTAACAAGACCTACTCTTCTGCCAATTGGAGTTAGGCGATGGTCGGCATTGTCCTGACGGAGCAGTAGCCTATATTCGCTACGAGAGGTCATCATACGATATGGCTCGTTCGTTCCCTTAGTAACAAGGTCATCAATCAGCGTGCCTATGTACGATGAGGAGCGTGGAAGAATTAGTGGCTCCTCTCCCTTTAATTTGAGCGAGGCATTAATTCCCGCAACAAGTCCCTGTGCGCCTGCCTCCTCGTAGCCCGAGGTGCCATTGAACTGACCTGCGCCGTAAAGACCTGATATTTTCTTATATTCAAGCGTGGGCAAAAGCTCCTGTGGATCTGTGCAATCATACTCGATAGCGTATGCATATCTCATTATTTTTGCATTCTCAAAGCCTGCGAGCGAGCGTATCATTTCGTGCTGAACCTCGATTGGCATAGAGGTCGAAAAGCCTTGTAGGTACATTTCCTTTGTGTCGCTTCCCATTGGTTCAAGGAATAGCTGATGACGCTCCTTGTCGGCAAAGCGAACTATTTTATCCTCAATAGAGGGGCAATAGCGAGGGCCTGTGCCGTGAATGTTGCCCGAATACATTGCCGAGCGCTTTATGTTTGATTTTATAATTTCGTGTGTTTTTTGGTTTGTGTAGGTTATGTAACAGGGGATTTGCTCAGCCGAGGCGTATTTGTCCTCATCGGTACGATACGAAAACGGGAGCTGATCGCTATCTCCATTTTGAACTTCAAGCTTGGAGTAGTCTATGCTATCAGCGTGAACTCTTGCAGGAGTTCCCGTTTTAAACCTCATCATAGACACACCCTCACGCACAAGAGCATCAGTAAGCCCCGTCGCAGCCATTAACGAGTCAGGGCCCGAGGTGTAGCAAATGTTGCCCGTGTGGATTGTTCCGTTTAGGAAGGTGCCGGTGCAAAGAATAGCACAATCTACAAAAAACTCCTCGCCAAGCCTTGTTATAACCGAGCAAAGACGCTTTTTATCTCCCTCACCCTGTGTGCGTATATCGACAATTTCTGCTTGGATTAGGCGTAGGCTTGGAGTGGATTCAATAACGCCCTTCATTATGGAGCGATATTTCATTCTATCTGCCTGTATTCTCTTTGAATAGACCGCAGCTCCCTTGCCAAGATTTAAGGTGCGTGCTTGGAGAGTAACAAGGTCGGCACTGTGTCCCATTTGCCCACCAAGAGCGTCTATTTCGTACACAAGATGCCCCTTAGCCGTTCCACCGATTGATGGATTGCACGGCAAATTTGCTATTGCATCAAGCGACATTGTAAAGAGTATGGTGTCCATACCCATTCTTGCACAAGCGAGCGCAGCCTCAACGCCTGCGTGACCTGCACCAACAACTGCAATTTGCGCCTTGTTTTCCATTCTCTGCTCCTTATTTGTGATATTTCGTGTTGTTTATAATGCTCAGGCTCCTGTAAATCGTTTCGTGTAAAATTACTCTTAGGAGCTGATGCGGGAAGGTCAGCCTTGATACTGAGAGCTTGTAGTCTGCCCTTTGCTTTATGGCGGGGGATAGACCAAACGATGAGCCGATTATAAAGCAAATCTCGTTTTTGCCACTTGTCGCTATTTCGTTTAGGCGTGTGGCAAGCTCCTCACTGCTTAACTGCTTTCCCTCGACACACATAGCGATAACATACGCTCTTTGAGGGGTTTTTTCTAAAATTCTCTTTTCCTCAATTTCAAGAGCCTTGTCTATTTGTGTCTGTGACGGATTGTCGGGGAGCTTTTCCTCTTTTAGAATGATTTCTTCAAGCCTGCACCACGCCCCAAGACGCTTCTTGTACTCGGCACACGCCTCTTTTAGATAGCTCTCCTTAAAATCGCCCGTTGCGATTATTTTTATGCTTAGCATACTTACTCCTCTGCTCGTGGGATTTCCAAAATTGTTGGGGTGTGTCCTGTTGCGGGAAGGTATTTTTCAAGTATGTCCTTCGTTTTTATTTTTAGACTTGTCGTGTTCTCGCAGGGGTGACAGCCGATAAATTCAGGCTCTAACACCTCTTTGTCGATAAGTAGATTTATGTCGTGATTTTTGTCGTTCATAAGTCCCATAATGCTAACCGAGCCCGGATGAACATCGAGAAAGCGTTCAAGATACTCGCTCTCTGCAAAGCTAAGGCGTGCCGAATTAATCATATGCGACACATCCTTTGTCCTAAATGCCTTGCTCGCAGGCATCATAAGAAGGTAGAACATAGTGTGCTGACGGTTGCAAAGCACTAAATTCTTACACATAACGGTTTCAAGAGCTATGTCGATAGCCTCGCAATCGTTCATGGTTTCAGCTCGTGCGTGATCCACACGATAGAACTCTATTCCAAGAGAATCAAGGTAGTCGTAAACACGAATCTCCCTCGCCTCTCTGCCACTTTCGTCCTTTGGACGACCTTTAAGTAAAATCATAGAAAAGCCTTTCTAAATGAATATACGAATATTAGCGAAAATAGATTTTCCACACACCTCGCCCGTCGGGCGTCCCGACCAACGCAGAGGCTTGTAGCACATTTCATCAAGCTCGCTTGATGGAAAAGAAGCACATAATCCTGCGAACCCCCAAAAAATCTGCTGATTTTTACGGGGACCCCGATGATGCGAGAGGTCGTGGGTGAAGCCCAACGCAGAAGTTTGTAGCTTATTTTTCATCAAGAAGTTTTTGTACGGCTGTAAGTATCGCTATCTTTCCACTCTCGTAGGTGAGAGCCCCTTGGAAAAATGCTATATATGGCTCTCTTATCGGTCCGTCGGCGCTGATTTCGATTGATGAGCCTTGGGTGAAGGCTCCTGCTGCCATTATTACCTCATCGGAGTAGCCTGGCATTGCCCAGGGCATTGGTGTTACGAAGGAATCTACGGGGCTTGCGCTTTGTATTCCTTGGCAGAACTTTATAAGTCCCTCGGGATAGCCAAATTTGATTGTTTGGATTATGTCGGAGCGCATTTCATCATAGCGTGGATATGCGTCAAAGCCGAGCTTTTCAAGCACATATGCTGCGAAATGAGCCGTTTTCTTTGCTTGCGCAACTATGTGAGGAGCGAGGAAAAAGCCCTTGAACATGCTTCTGTTTTGACCAAGGCTTGCTCCAACCTCAGCACCTGTGCCTACGGTTGTAAGACGGTATGAGGCAAGCTCTACTGCTCTCTTTGTTCCTGCGATATAGCCACCACTCTCTGCAATTCCACCACCTGGGTTTTTGATGAGTGAGCCCATTATCATATCTGCGCCAACCATTGTTGGCTCCTTTGTTTCGGTAAACTCGCCATAGCAGTTGTCAACAACCACATATGCGTCGCTCCTTGCCTTTACAAATCGACAAATCTCGCCAATTTGCTCAACTGTAAGGGTAGGACGGTCAAGATAGCCCTTTGAGCGTTGAATAAATACAACCTTTACTCTCTTTCCGCCCTCGCTTAGCTTTCTTGCAATTCCGTCAAAGTCAATTTTCTTGTCGGGGGTAAAGTTCACCTGCTGATACTCTACGCCAAAGTCAGCAAGAGAGCCGTCTCCGTTTGCACCGTTTATACCAATCACCTCGCAAAGGGTGTCGTATGGCTGATTTGTAACGGAGAGAAGAATATCGTTTGGTCTTAAAAGACCAAAAAGTCCAATTGTGAGTGCCTGCGTGCCATTTACAATATTGTGGCGAACAAACGCACTCTCTGCGCCCATAACCTGAGCATATATTTTATCGAGGGTGTCTCTACCCATATCATCGTAGCCATAGCCTGTTGTTCCTGCAAACATAGCCTCGCTTACACGGAACTCACGAAAGGCATCAAGCACCCTCTCGGTATTGTCAAATGAAATTGAATCAATCTTAGAATAGATAGGAGCAAGCTCTCTTTCTGCCTGCGCCGCTATTTGTAAAAGTCTGTCTGAAAACATAGTTCCTCCTTAGATATGAAATGCGGAATGTAAAGTACAAAATGGCAGGGAAGCCCCTGATGGCAAGAGGAAAAGGTGCAATCGAGCGTAGCGAGTCGCAGTTTGGAATTATAGCCATTTTCACTTGTTGCCTCAATCCTTATCCATTTTTATATCAAATCGTTTTTTATAAGCTCTCTTAGAAGCTCCATTTCGGGAAGTGACTTGCCCTCCATTTTCTCGGCAAGGTCGCAAAATTCAAGGCATTTTTCCTTGCTCACAAATGACGGACTTGGGCAAAAGAGATACAAGTGAGCAAGCGCCTTGCACGCCTCAGATGAGCCGTTATCAATTGCTTCAAGCAGAAATTTCTCGCCCCTTTCGGGTTGGAGCCTCCACCCGTCCTTGCCACGCAAAAGTCCACAGCCTGCAATATAAAGATTTTCTAAATCTCCTCTTTTGGCAAGAGCAATTGATAATTCAATCTCATCACTTGACTTTTTCGATTTTTCGAGCAGGATTTCCCTAACTCTACGCTTAGCGTCCTCTGCCTCGCTCCAACCGTCGCTTGATGCCATATCGTACCAATCAAGAGCCTCTTCAAGATTTATAAGCTCCTCTCGCTCTGCCTCGGTTATATCCTTGATATTTCCCGTTTCATAAATATAGCCAACAATAAATTGTGCCATAGCCTCGCCCCCTGTTGCTTCAAGCATAAGAGCGTCAAATTCCTCTTTTGTGTAAAAGGTGTCCATAAAGCCCCCTTGAAAAGCAGGCGGAGAGGTTTTCTCCGCCTGAGGTTTATTTAAGCTTTGCCTGTGCCTTCAATCTTAATTGTGTATTGAGAATTCTCTTTCTAAGTCTAAGTGACTTAGGTGTTACCTCAATAAGCTCATCATCTGCGATATACTCAATAGCCTGTTCAAGTGACAATACTCTTGGTGGAACGAGGATAAGAGCCTCATCTGCACCCTTAGAGCGAACTGCGGTAAGGTGCTTTTTCTTGCACACATTAACAACAATATCCTCCATCTTAGGGCACTCACCAACAATCATTCCCTCATAAACGGGTGTTTGTACGCCAATGAACATAGCGCCTCTATCCTGAGTATTGAAAAGACCATATGAGGTAGCCTCGCCATTTTCTGATGCGATAAGCGAGCCTGTAAAGCGAGTGATTACATCACCCTTAAATGGCTGATAGCCGTCAAAGAGTGTATTAATAACGCCCTCGCCCTTTGTGTCGGTCATAAACTCACTTCTGTAACCGAGCAAGCATCTTGAAGGGATAAGGTACTCAATTCTTGTTCTTGCACCAATCTTACTCATATCAACAAATTCACCCTTACGAGCACCGAGCTTTTGCATTACCACGCCCTCGCTCTCCTCGGGAACATCTATTGAAACTCTCTCCATAGGCTCGTGGAGAATGCCGTCAATCTCCTTGTAGAGAACCTTAGGAGCGCCACAGCAAAGCTCGTAGCCCTCTCTACGCATATTCTCAATAAGAATGGATAAGTGCATTTCTCCTCTGCCCGCAACCTTAAAGGAATCGGTTGTATCTCCGTCGCTTACACGCAAGGAAACGTCCTTTAGTGTTTCCTTGTATAGTCTCTCTCTTATCTGTCTTGATGTTACAAGCTTACCCTCCTTGCCTGCAAACGGGCTGTCATTTACAGAGAAGGTCATTTCCATAGTAGGCTCAGAAACCTTAACAAATTCAAGTGGCTCAATAGCAGACGGTGCGCAGAGCGTATCGCCTATGCTCAATTCCTCAACACCGGAGAAGCATACAACATCACCGACAGTCGCGCTCTGCACCTGTGACTTGGATAGTCCCTCAAATTGATAAATGGAAACTATCTTTGCACGTCTTGGAGCCGCGTCGGAGTGGTAGTTACAAACCATAACCTCCTGGTTAACGGACAATGTACCTCTCTCAATTCTACCAACACCAATCTTACCAACGTAATCGTTGTAGTCGATAGATGATACAAGAAGCTGCAAGGGCTCCTCGTTTTCTCCCTCGGGAGCAGGAATGTAGTCAACAATAGTATCAAGCAAAGGAATTAAGTCCTTGCCCTCAACATCGGGAGAAAATGAAGCAGTACCGCTTCTGCCTGAGCAGAAAAGCATAGGGGAGTCAAGCTGCTCATCGGTTGCGTTTAAATCAATAAGAAGCTCCAATACCTCATCAATTACCTCGGTAATTCTTGCGTCAGGTCGGTCAATCTTATTAATAACAACAATAATTCTGTGGTTAAGCTCCATAGCCTTACGAAGCACGAAGCGTGTCTGTGGCATAGGACCCTCAGCAGCGTCAACCAAAAGGATAACGCCGTTAACCATCTTAAGTATTCTTTCAACCTCACCGCCAAAGTCTGCGTGACCGGGGGTGTCAATTACGTTAATTTTCTTATTGCCGTATCTTATGGCAGTATTCTTTGCAAGGATAGTAATGCCACGCTCTTTTTCAAGATCGTTAGAGTCCATAACTCTTTCAGTGGTAGCCTGATTTTCGTGATAAGCACCACCCTGCTCAAGCATACCGTCAACCAATGTAGTCTTACCGTGGTCAACGTGAGCAATAATGGCAACGTTTCTTAAATCTTCTCTTATCATAGCCTTTTCCTCGTATAATAATTTTTTCG
>JAZNYH010000098.1:0-7189 GCA_045594305.1 Eubacteriales bacterium
ACCTGTTTCATCAGCGTTATTGAAGCCTCTTACGCTTACGCTAATGTCGGTATAGTTAGTTGAGGTGATTGATACATTAATTCCCTTTACATTTGTTTCAAGGTCGAGTGTGCCATCCTTAAATATCTTTGAGATGTTTACCTCTCCGTACTTTGAGTTAATCATAAAGAGTGAAAGGGTTGCATCGGTTGCATTTACCTCGTTGTAGAGGGCAAGCAAATCCTTGTCTACCTTGTAGCCTGCGTCAATTCCAAGGTAAGCATTGCTTAACGCTCTTGAATAGCCCTTGAAGGTAATAATAGCGGATACTTGCTTATCCTTTGCATACTCGTCAGCTACTCCGTCATTATTAACATCGCCTACTGCAAGACAGCCCTCTCTTGTACAATAGCAGTTATAAACGCCTGCATTGTCAAAGCCGTTTGCGTATACGAGTGTGTTAACGATATCGTGTGCATCAAAGCCCTCGCTTAGTGCATTACATATAGTACATGTTCCGCCGATTGTACAGTCAGTTGAGCCTTCAATTGTGTGAACGCCCTCTGCGTAAGCCTCACAGTAGCTATATCCGTATACTACATATTTACCACTCTTATCATTGAGTGCAAGGTAGTCTGCGTACGAGATTACATTTGCTTTATTTTCACCAAAAACTGCCTCTAATGGTGAATTGTTGGTAAAGTCTGTATTATCAAAAAGTGCATTGAGCTGATCAAGCGTACCTACAAAGAACACCTTTTCAAGATTAGTATTATTGAATGCTCTTTCAGAAATTTTTGTTGTTGTGCTATTGATATAGATAGTCGTTAGCGACTTACAGTCATTGAACTGTGAGCCTGCGATTGTTGCAACACCTGTTGGGAAGGTAAAGGTTGTAATAGCTGTGCCTTGAATATTCCAATCACTCAAGGTTGTAACAGTATTTGGAAGCTTAATTTCAACTGCTGGCACATTGTTAAATGCACCATTGCCACTAATAGCACAAAGCTTAGTGCCTGTCAAATCAAGAACCTCACCTGCGAACAAAGCTGTCTCTCCTGCTGTTTGGCCGAAGGGTTGACTACCACCAATCTGTCTAAGCTCAGTCAAATCCTCGAGGTTAATGTACTTTAGCTTTGGGCAACCATTGAACGCCTGCTGTTGAATTGCTACTGTATCAAGTCTACAAAAAGCGTATTCAAGAACCTTGTTAGCCCAAGCAATAGTCTTCAAGCAGTTAACTGGCTGTCCGATGTCTCTGTTATTGTTAATTAAAACATCATCGTCCATTAGGTTGAGAACAACAATGTTGCCCTTGGAAACATTTCCACTATCAAGAGCAATCCACATATCGGAAACCTCGTATGCTGTAACGCTACCAACAGTAGAGTTTCCTACGCCGAAAGCATAAGTACATTTGTAAATTACCCTTTCGTCATCGGCACGAATGGATTCAAGTGTAGAGCCGTTTTTGTACCAAATGAGTGCATTTCCCTCTGCATCGAACAAATTACATACTGTTCCATCATCGAGGGTTACGGTAGCATTTAGATCTACCTTGCCGTTATGGGTAAAGGTGTCGTCTGCAAATACCACGAGGGCAAATGTAAGAGCGATAACGATTACCATAACTAATGTTAGGAATAACCTTCTTTTCATAATTTTCTCCTTGCAGGTCAGCACCTGCGGGCGTATAAAATAGTTTTACATTCTAATATTACTATATTTTTGCGTGTTTGTCAATGTTTTTCAACATTGTGCGTACGTGTTCATAATATCTTTACATCTTTGAAATGAGTTGTTCTTTTTCTCTCTTTTTGCAATTTTAAAGCCAAAAAAGCAAAAAAGCCGACACTTGGTCGGCTTTTTTATGATTTTTAGAGGTTTTCGAGGAATTTTTGAAGCTTGGCTGCTATCATTTCGTGACCTGAGTCGCTTGGATGAAGTCCGTCTGGCATATGACGCTCACACCACGCCCAAAGCTGACCATACATTCCACTCTCACGATAGAGGTCAAGCACGGGGATTGAGTAGAACTCGCACACCTCTCTAATCGCTTGAACGAAGGCACTAAGTGGCTGTGCATTAGGGTTACAAGCCTTCATATTATTTTCGTAATCAAGCACCTCGTTTAGTCTATGAAGAGGTGTCATAAAGATAATTGGCTTATCCACATATGTTTTAATGAGGTATTGGCAAAGGGTATGAAGTCCACCGTAGAAGGTATGAGGATCTCTATCCTTCATTTCGCCAAGCGGAATTGTACCGTGTCCAAAGTCGTTTGTTCCACCGAATACTACTACTGCATCAGCATCATGGTTCATATATGGTGCACGAAGGTTGAAATCCTGATCAAAGGGGTTGTCGGTGATTACGGGCAAGCGTGCGATTTTTGTTCCACCCTTTCCGTAGTTTCTTGCCTCAGCAAGACCTGCCTTCACTCTTAGCACCTGATGATATGGCTTTGTTCCCCAATCGCTTGTTCCGTGTCCCTCAGTGATGCTATCTCCAAGAAAGTTTATTTTTAGTCCTTTAAGCTCCATTTTTTCTCTCCCAAAAAATAAAAAAGTTAGTGGTATTACCCACTAACTATTTTAGTATATTTCGCTTGAATTTTCAAGTGTTTTAGATAATTTCATTTGCTTTATTTAAAAACGCCACAAGCTTTGGACTTTGAGGATTATCGAATATCTGCTCGGGCGTTCCCATTTCCTCGATAATTCCGTCTGCCATAAATATAACCTTGTCGGAAACATTCTTAGCAAATTCCATTTCGTGTGTTACGATAACCATTGTATGGTTACCTGTTTTTAATCCCTTGATAACCTTCAAAACCTCGCCCGTTAGCTCAGGGTCAAGGGCTGAGGTTGGCTCGTCAAAGCAAAGGATATTTGGATCAAGCATAAGAGCACGAGCAATTGCTACTCTTTGCTGTTGTCCACCGGATATTTCACAGGGGTAAGACTTTGCCTTGTCGCTAAGTCCTACTCTTTCGAGCAGAGCGTACGCCTGTGCCTCGATTTCCTCTCTTGGCTTTTCCTTGCTTCTAAGTCTTGGAGCAAGGGTTAGATTATCAAGCACGGTGTATTGTGGGAATAGGTTGAACTGTTGGAAAACGAGTCCAAAGCTGAGCTGTGCCGTGGGAGCGATAAAGTTATCCTCCTTGCACACAGAGCTTGCCCTATATACAAGCTCATCGTTTACATAAATTTCGCCATCGTTTGCCTTTTCAAGGAAATTTATGCAACGAAGGAGTGTTGTTTTTCCTCCACCACTTGAACCGATTATAGATAGCACCTCTCCCTTTTCAAGGGAAAAGCTTACTGATTTTAGCACTTCAAGGTTGCCAAAGCTTTTTGAAAGATTTTTTACTTCTAATGCCTTCATACTCTGCCCCCTTATACCTTATAATAGGAAAGCTTTTTCTCAATTCTGGCAAAGAGAACTGTGAGAAGTCCGCAGAATATGAGATAAAACGCTCCTGTGTAGAACAAGGGCCAGATAAGTCCCGCATTCTTTATGTAGTATTGTGCGTTGTAGATTATTTCGTAATAGCCGATAATTCTTGCGAGTGAGGTGTCCTTAACGAGTGTTATAATCTCGTTTGACATTGGTGGGATTACTCTCTTTACTACCTGCATAAGCACAACTCGGAAGAAGGTTTGTATTTTATTCATTCCAAGCACCTGACAAGCCTCATATTGTCCTCTTGGTATGCTCTCTATTCCGCCTCTATATATTTCAGAGAAATAGCACGAATAGTTTATCGTGAAGGTGATATAGGTTGCAGTTTGGACATAGGTTTCGGGAACTACAATATCAAATATGAGTCCTGGTCCATAGAATACAACTATTAATTGAAGCATAAGAGGTGTTCCTCTTATTACCCAAACAATACCCTTGGTAAGCCATTTAAGTGGTGCGAACCTTGACATTGAGCCAAAGCTGATAATCAAGCCTAAGGGGAGTGCTGTGAGTAGGGTTATTCCAAATATCTTGGCTGTTGCCCAAAAGCCTTCAAGCAGATATAGTGTTATATCCCAAAAGGTTGGTTGTTCAATAAACATTTTTCTTTCCTTTTCGCTAAACGAGGCTATCGCATAAGCGACAGCCCGTTTTTAAAATTTATTTTCCTAACAAGGATTTAGCCATTACATAGTCGATTACGCAAGCTGATGATGTTCCTGCCTTAACCTCGAGCAATGCATCTGTTTGAGCGCCTACTGCCTTGATTGTTGAGCCTGTAAGCTTTTCCTTAGCCTGAAGCTCACCAGCGGAGCCACCCTCAACTGCTATTTGCTTTCCAGCAAGCTCACTTACATTTGTAAATGCACCCTCTTTAATAACGATAACCTGACCATTTACCATATATGCTCCTGTTACCTCGCATGCGGCGGAGATTGCAGGGGTAATTGTCATACCATTCCAAATACAGTCGATTGTTCCAGCCTCAAGCTCAATAAGCTTGTTATCCCAGTCGATTTCTCTAAATTCAGCGGTAACTCCAAGCTTAGCGCAAACTGCTTGTGCAAGCTCTGTGTCAAATCCTGTCCAGCTTCCGTCTGTTGCCTTAAAGTTCATAGGTGCCCATACTGTTGTTCCAATAACGAGCTTTCCCTTTGCCTTAATAGCGTCAAAGTCTGCTGTGTCTGTTGCTGTTGATGAGCCAGCCTTAAATTCCTTAACAAGGCTATCAGAAACCTCGTATTTTTGAGCGATTGTTGCAACTGTTCCGTCTGCTACGAGTTGACCGATAATTGCGTCAACCTCTTTTGCCATTGTTGAGCCCTTACGGAATGCGATGCCGTATTCCTCTGTCTCAAAAAGGTCGCTTTCAAGAATTGTAAGTCCGTCGTAAGCATTTCCCTCATCCTTCTTACATGCTGAGAATGAGAATGCCATTAGTGCAACCATTGCGATTGCAAGTACAAGTGAAAGTATTTTTTTCATTTTTAATCTCCTTTACTTTATCACTTTAGTTTATTAAAGCGATTACAATTATATCACATTAATAGATAAATGTCAAGAGATTTAATGCAAATATTATATTTTCATTATAATAGCACGGGAAATGTGAAAAGCAATTCTCTAAGGCGAAGATATATATCGCCGAGTTGACTCATTGGAAGTGGGTTTTCGCCCCTGCCACACTCTATTGTAAAGCTCGGCTTATCGAGCTCCTGTATGAGCCAATCTGTAAGTCCGCCATATGAGGCTGTATCCTGTGTGATAGAGGGCTTATAGCCTGTCATTTTCGCTATCATACGGATTAAAAATTCACTCTTTTTTGGACACTTACCCTCGGATTTATAATAAATCTCCTCGCCCTGAGAATGTAATGTCAAAGCACCGTCAAGCTCCATCGAATTAAAGCGTATAAAGGTGCAAAGAGCACTAACCTCTGGCTCGCTTTCTGGATACTCTCCACTATATTTGCTCGCTCCCTCGAATATTTCTCTCTCGCTCTCGATTTTCTTATACTCATAAAAGCCTGCGTCATAATTATGGTTAAGGTCCACGCCCCTTGCATTGGCGTTCCAATGTGAAAAATCTCCGCCCGAGCATTTCAACATTCTTTCACATAAGGGGTTTTGAGGCTCTATGCCATTTAAGCGATACTCCACGCCATCGGGATTTAGCATTGGAATTATGTAAATTTTCCTCATTTTATAAAGCGATGCCATATTAATTCCGCACACACGGTCTCGGCTTTTATACAGTGAAAGATATTCTCTTATGAACCTCATTAGCACTGATGTACAAATATTCTCCGTGGCATGATGTGTCGCTACATAAAGCACTGCCTTTTTCGCCTTGTGCTCGCCAAGTGTTATCATCGGTATCGGTCTTGACATTATTGTATTGCCTATATATGATAGTCTTACTGTGTCGTTTTCTCTACTTAGTGAAATTAATTCGTTAATTAGCGAGGTATAGCTATATTCCTTTTCCATATGTATCTCCTTTTTGCCGTTTTTCTCTATTTTATGTGATGATTTTATGAATTTTGCTTGATTTTTGAAACTTTTTTCATTTTTGTCTTTATTTTTTTATAATTATATGGTAGAATATAAAAAGTAATTTTATAAAAGTAGGTAGCTTATGAAAAAAAGATTTTATATTGATGCCTCGATTGCAGTTGTCGGCTCATCGCTGATTGCTATTATCGCATCATTAATTCTGTTTTTGGTTGATTACAACATAGGCGAGGCAAATGCTCCAACGCTTATCAGCTTTCTTGGCTATGTAACTGACATTTTTAACGCTATTGCTATGTTCATTGGCTTTGGCACAATTATCTTTGCGTTTTTTAGATTCGGATTTTATGAGGGAGTTATGTCCTGCTTGATTTTTGCAGGTGCGTTTATTCCTTACTTTATCTACACATCTATCGCAAGATTTATCTACACAAGGTCAGAGTTTATTGCAGCGGGAATGTCGGGAGATTTCGATGCATTAGATGCAGCTCTTATGGCAGTTAACCAATCGATGGGTAGTGGTGTTATAAACCAAATACTTCCATCTATTCTTATTGCTTTTATCGCTTGTAAGGTGATTAAATCAAGCACAAGAGAGCCAAAGAAGTTCTTCTCTCTTGACAACAGATTACAAAAATCAATGGTTGTCGCTTGCGTTACTCTTACAGTAGTAAATCTTCTCGTTTTCCTTCTAACTGGCGTTTTACCAACATCAATTAACGGATACATATTCACTGTTCAAAGTGAATTTAATGCTTATCTTCTTGAAATTCTTATCGAAGTATTGAAGATGCTTTTCTTATACTTGGTTGTTGCTTATGTAGTGTTTATGCTTACTTACAAGTTCTACACATACAGGCTTTCAAGCTCCAAGTCAAAAAAGGCTCAAAGGGGTGACAAAAAAGCCAAGGCTGACAAGGAAGAGGCTGACGCCGAGGACGGCGATGAGGATTCTGACAGTGCCGAGGTGGAAAGCACCGAGGGCAAGGACAGCAATGAGGACTCTGACACCGAGGATAAACCAAAGAAAACCACTACTAAAAAGGCAAAGGGTACTAAAAAATGAAAAAAAGAATTATTTGCGTTGTTTTGATGCTCGCTATACTCCTCTCGTTTAGCTCTTGTGTAATCAAGCAAAAGTACGATTATAGCGATCTTACAAAGTATATAACCATTCCTACAATTAACGGACACGAAATCAAGGTAGAGCTTGATATGGTTCAAATGACCAT
>JAZNYH010000099.1:0-20058 GCA_045594305.1 Eubacteriales bacterium
TGTGCGTAAGAAACATAGACGGCTACAACGAAAAGGTATCTAAGGACAAGTCCCTCGGCGAGCCTATGTCGAAGATAATCATCGTTATAGACGAGTTTGCAGACCTTATGCTTCAGGTCAAGGACCCTGTGGAAAATCTTGTTATGCGTATAGCGCAAAAGGCGAGAGCTGCGGGAATACATCTAATCATCGGTACTCAGAGGCCTGCGGTAAACGTTATCACAGGTACTATCAAGGCTAACATTCCTTCAAGAATTGCCTTCCGTGTGCCTGCTCTTGTTGACTCCCGTACAATTCTTGACGAGGCAGGCGCTGAAAAGCTTGTTGCCCGTGGTGATATGCTTCTTAAGCCTGTTGGTGCTCTTAAGCCTACTCGTGTTCAGGGTGCGTTTATTACTGAGGACGAGAGGGAGATGGTAACCACCTTCCTTAAAGAAAATTCAAGCGAAAACTACGATGAGGATGTTATAAATCAAATCGAATCCAATACTGCTAAGCTTCAAAAGGCCGAGAGAAAGGCTGATGAGGATGGTGGAGAGGGTGGCTCTGATCTTGACGAAAAGTTCTATGCTGCACTTGAAATTGCTACCGATATGGGTAAGATTTCATCATCATTCCTACAAAGAAAGCTTAACCTTGGCTTCCAAAGAGCGGCGAGAATTATCGACCAAATGGAGGAGCTTGGATATATTGGTGAGCCTAATGGCTCAAAGCCAAGAGATGTGCTTATCACTAAGCAGGACTTCCTTGAGCTTAGAATGAAACACAGTGAGGATGCTGAATAATGGGTAAATTTATTGTTATTGATGGTCTTGACGGCTCTGGAAAGGGTACGCAGACTGATATACTTGTTGAAAGATTAAAGAAAGAGGGAAAGCGTGTTCGCACGCTCTCCTTCCCTATTTACGAAAGCGACAGCTCGCTTTTTGTTAGAATGTATCTTGATGGCAAGTTTGGAAAAAATCCAAGCGATACAAATGCGTTTGTCGCATCTATGTTCTTTGCGTGCGACAGATACATAAGCTTTAAAACCGACTGGATTAACGATATAAATGAGCCTGATACATATGTTGTAGCTAATAGATACACATCTGCAAATGCAGTTCATCAGCTTTCAAAGCTCCCAAGAGAGGATTGGGATGATTTTCTTAAATGGCTTTGGGATTTTGAGTTTTCAAAGATAGGCTTACCTACTCCTGATGCTACTATTTATCTCGAGCTTCCACCTAAGCTTTCGCTTTCTCTTGTTCGTTCAAGAAGTGCCGAAACTGGAAGAAAGATGGATATTCACGAGCTTGACACCTCTTATATGGAAAAATGCTATGATGCTGCACTTTTCTCCTGCGAGAGGCTTAGCTGGAAAAGAATTAAATGCTATAATGGTGATACGATTCGCACAATTGATGATATCGCCGAGGAAATATATAACGAGGTATCAAGGCTTTGATTACATTTAAAAATGGTGCATCAAGTGAATATATAGACGGCTTTTGCCGTATTTTTGGCGATAAAAGAGATTTCGCCACATTTGTTATTGGCTCTGCCCAAAATGTGATTGAAATATATGAGGACAACATCTTTTGTGGTGGTGCTTGTCTTTTCGATATAAGCATAAAAAGTGAATTTGGTCTTAAAAGTGGCTCTTATATATATGGTGCGTTCATAGTAGAAAATGCTCGTGGGCGTGGTTTATTTAAAAAGCTATGTGCTTATATACACAGCTATTGTCAAGATGAGTTTTACGATTTTATTCTCACAATTCCTGCGACAAAAGAGCTATTCTCTACCTACAAGCGTCTTGGATTTACTATTGAGGTGCAGGGCTTAAATTCTCTTTTAGGCGAGGTGAGCATCACAAGGACTCCAAAAGGAACGGAATATACGAGCTTTGATGGAAATTATCAGGATCTTTATCGCTTGCATATAGCAAATGATTATTTGATAAAGGATTTTGACCTTTTTAAGAAAACCATTAAGGATTTTGAGGTAAAAATTCTAAGCAAGGACGGAGTAAGAGGATATGCTCTTTACTCTAATGGTGTAAGAATGTATGTTTCTGCCCCATTTGTAGGGTATAAGCCTGCCAAAAAGGCTCTTATTATGCCAATTACTGATATAAGCGTGCCTGATGGTATGCTTTGCGATATGTTATTTGAAATATAGGTGATTTTATGGTTTATATGTTTTTAGCAAACGGCTTTGAGGAAATCGAAGCCCTATATACGCTTGATGTTTTAAGGCGTGCCAAGGTTGATATTAAGACAGTTGGTGTTAATGGCAAGAGTGCTCTTGGCTCTCACAATATCTCCGTTGAATGTGACCTTGTAGCCGATGAGGTAAGCGTTGATAGCGATTTTGATATGATTATTCTCCCTGGTGGTATGCCCGGCTCCGTAAATCTTGATAACAGTGCTGTTGTCGATGCCTTTATTGCCAAGGCAAGTAGCGAGGGCAAGCTAATTTGTGCTATTTGTGCTGCCCCCTTTATTCTTGGCAAGCGTGGGCTTTTGAAGGGCAAAAAAGCTACCTGCTACCCTGGCTTTGAGAATCAGTTAGAGGGTGCTGAGGTCGTTGATTGTGGCTGTGTGCGTGACGGAAGCATAATCACAGGTCGTGCCATGGGCGCTGCACACGAGTTTGCGTTTGAAATTCTTACTGCATTAAAGGGCGAAAATGTCGCTCTCGAAATAAAAAAGGCTATTTTGCTTTAATTGAAAAGGAGATTTTATGTCTATTACGCCTATTAAAAGAGCCAAGGATTTAATAAGAGCGGAGTTCTCTGCTCGCCGTGATGCTCTCTCGCCAGAGGAGCGTGCCCTTCGTAGTGCTAAGATATGCGAGTGTGCCAAATCTCTTATTAGCTTTAAGCACGCAAATACAGTTCTTCTATACGCTCCTATAAAGTCTGAAATTGATGTTATGCCAATTGCCATAGAGGCTCTTACAAGGGGCAAGCGTGTTGCCTTCCCAAGATGCAACAAGGAAAATCGCACTATGAAATTCCATTTCATTACCTCGTTTGATGATTTTGAAATAGGTGCTTATGGAATAAGAGAGCCAAAGCCCGAGCTTGCCGTATTTGATCCTGCTGAGGAAACGGGTAGCGTGTTATGCTTCTTGCCTGGACTTGCATTTGATGTCTTTGGATACCGTCTTGGATACGGAAAGGGTTATTATGACAAGTTCTTGAATACATATTCGGGAAGCACCGTTGGAATTACCTACACCGAGCTTATCGCTCCTTCTCTTCCCAAGGGAAAGTTCGATATTCCTTGTAATGTTATGCTTACAGAAAAGGGTGTTAAGCCAATTAAGCCTGAAAAAAGATAAGATATGGTCGGCTGTGTAAAAAGCCGACCTTCTTTTTTGCTTTAAATAGCATTTATTTTGAGTATTATCCATTATTTTAGTGGATTTTGAGAAATTTTTTCTTTAAATTTTTATTGAGAAAACGAGAGAAAAAGAGAGATATTAAGAGAAAAAGAGAGATAACATATTTAAAAATTGATTTGGTGAAAAATTTTTCAAAAAATCTATTGACACTTTTGGCACAAGGTGGTATAATGTTGTAGCAATTAAAGATGTGGTATATCCACGAAATCAAATCTTATATTGGAGGAAATTAAAATGTCAACATTTATGGCAAACAACACCATTGAAAGAAAATGGTATGTTATTGATGCTGCAAACAAGCCTCTTGGTAAGACAGCTGTTCAGGCTGCTAACATCCTCAGAGGAAAGCATCGTCCTGAATTCACCCCTCACGCTGACTGTGGTGAGTTCGTAATCATCATCAACGCATCAAAGGCTATTCTTACTGGCAAGAAGCTCGAGCAAAAGTATTATCGCCGTCACTCAGGCTACATTGGTGGTCTTAAGGAGGTTCAATACAAGACTCTTATGGCTACTCGTCCTGAGCTTGCTATGCAGCTTGCTGTTAAGGGTATGCTCCCACACACCTCAATCGGTGACAAGGCTATCACAAGACTTAAGGTTTATGCTGGCCCTAACCACAACCAACAGGCTCAAAGCCCAATTGAAGTAAAGTAATTGAAAGGAGATAGAAACAATGTATACAAGTGCTAAACCATATTTCTACGGAACTGGTAGAAGAAAGTCATCTGTTGCTCGTGTTCGTGTCTATCCCGGTACAGGTGCTATTACTATCAATGGCAGAGATGTAGACGATTACTTCGGTCTTGAAACTCTTAAGCTCATCATCAACCAACCATTCGGTGTTACTGACACAATGGGCAAGTATGATGTAGTTGCTACTGTTAACGGTGGTGGTATCTCAGGTCAGGCTGGTGCTATCCGTCACGGTATCGCAAGAGCTTTGCTCCTCGCTGACGAGACATTCCGTCCTGCTCTTAAGGCTGCTGGACTTCTCACTCGTGACCCTCGTATGAAGGAAAGAAAGAAGTACGGTCTCAAGGCTGCTCGTCGTGCACCACAGTTCTCAAAGAGATAATTTCTTTCGAGCATTTTTACAGCACTCACTTGTTGGGTGCTGTTTTTTTGTGGCTTGCTCTGCCCCTCTATAAAATTATGCTATTCTATTTACATCAAGGAAATAGTATGATATAATAAAATTGTAGACAGACTTAGTAAGGAGGCAATTTTATGAAAAATGTAAAAAACACTCTATTTTTATCCTCTCCTCTATTATTGTTTATTACTTGGCTTACGCCTTATGGCAGGATAAATTCGCATTTTCTTGTGGATTGGCTCGGCTGTGGCTGTGTCGAGGGGTTTAATGCTAACGATTTTACAAGAATCTTTTGGTTTTTTATTGCATTTTGGGCTATCGCTTCCTCTATTACCCTTTCTCAAACCCTACCAAAGGGGAAATTGGCGTTAAAGGTTTGCTATGTTGTTGGCATATCACTCGTTTCATTGCAAATAGCGTTTATTTTAACCAGACTAATGATGTGGTGCTAACCAAGGAAGAAATTTATGAAGCTTGTATTTAAGATACTAAGAATATGCTTAGGCGCACTTTTAATTTTATCTATTATTTTTCTACTTAGCGGTGGTATCGATATAATAGCAGGATTATTTCTTTTCTTTCCTATTATATATATTGTATCAGGAGCTCTCTGCACGAGTATTTTCGAGCTATTATCCTTCAATATATTTTCAAGCTGTGCGTTTTTAATTCCTGTGAATTTGTGCTTTAACATGGGAAGCTGTATTGGATATGCGATAGTATATACTGTGCTTTCGATAATAAGCTATATTGTAAAGAGAAAAATCAAGAATAAGAGGAACTAAAAAATCCCCGAGAAAATCGGGGGTTTTTCTTTTATTTTGTCACTTTTTGTATTATTATATGCTAATATATTCATTTATTCATATATATTTTGGGCTTATAAGTACAAAAAGCGTCCCGAGTGGAACGCTTTTATACTATTAAATAAGGCTCTGCTTGTTTATGATGAGTCTAAACTCTATTCCAAGCTTTTTAGCAGCCTTTCGACACATTATCATTCTATTGAGGAAAATTTCAAAATAGTTCATAACAGGGCTGATGCTTGTGTCAATTTCAAGATCAAGGGTGATTGCACTCTTATCCTCGTTTATTTCAAGGGTTGATTTTATAACTGAATAGTTTACTCTATCGTGGATATCAAAGCTTGTAATATCGTGATTTCTTACTCTTGAACGCCTAACATCTGATTTATCTGCGATAATTACTGCGGCGGCAACTGCATTTACTGCCTCGCCATCTCCCTCATCGTGGTTTCCTATTGCTGTAACTATTGTTGCAATATCCTCGGCGTCCATATCCATATTATCAAGAATACGAAACGCCATTACGGCTCCACTTTGAGAATGCTCCTTACGATTAACTATATTTCCTATGTCGTGAAGATAGCCTGCTATCTTTGCAAGCTCAATCTCGTGATCGCCATATCCAAGAGTTTTTAGAATATATTCAGCACGCTCTGATACAAGACCTACATGGGCGTAGCTATGCTCAGTATAGCCAAGTGCTAAAAGGCTCTCATCTGCCTTGGTTATGTATGCCTTTATCTTTGGATTTTTCTTTACCTCTTCAAAAGTTATCATATTTTTCTCCTATTTAATAGAATCATTACATATATTTTACCACAATTTATTTGCTCTTACAATATTTTATATCAAAAAAGCGACCAAAAGGGTCGCTTTAATTATTCTGCCTTAGTAATATGTGAAATATCAACTATCTCGTGGCAAGTGCTAAGAGAGCCATTTTTGTCAATCGTGAGTATAGTTCCACCATTTAGCTCTTCGTTCCAATAACAGCCTGGGCCTGTCTTTACCGCAAAGGTGAGTCGAACGCCTTTGTGCATTATAGAAAAGCTATTTATATGGTCATGTCCACATATAACATTTTTTGTGTGGTTAAGCTCCTTGATTGCGTCAAACACGCCGTCGTCCTCATAGTATGAGCACACATCCTCGTATTTTACACCATATGAGTCCTTGTAGCACTCGTTCCATATATCAGCCTCGTAGCTTTGCTTCATTGTGATTTCCTTGGGATTAAGTCCGTCCTTGAACGCCTTGGCAAAAGCCTCTCTATATGCATAGATTGGAATGTGAACGAGCAAGGTGCTCTCGGTACAGCCAAGCGCTATTAGCTCTCTTACCCTTTCCTTGTACCATTCAATTTGCTCAGGGGTTAGCTTTGCCCATGATCTATCGTTTTCTATGCCCGATTTGAGATTTGGGACTCTATCGTGGGTATCCATCATAATAAGAGCGTGAACGATTTTATCGTCTTGCTTTATGGCAATTACATAGTTTCCTCTGCCAAG
Organism: Eubacteriales bacterium; assembly: GCA_045594305.1. Lineage (GTDB taxonomy): Bacteria > Bacillota > Clostridia > Oscillospirales > CAG-272 > RGIG2000. The sequence continues at coordinate 6,804 of JAZNYH010000099.1, forward strand.
CTCCTTTGGTCCATTTTCATACACAAAGTGCTTATTTTGTGAGAGAAGGCTTATTGATTTATCAAGCCTATCAAGTCCTCTATCCTGATCGTGGTTTCCCCAAATAGGTGCCCAAGGGATATTATAGCTATCAAGGATTGGACCTAAAACGCTGATGGCGTCATAGTCGCCACCCCAAGCTAAATCACCCGTTATTGTAATAAGGTCAGGCTTTGACCTTTCGACAAGCGTATCAAGCGTATAACGAAAGATTTTTCCCTTTTGATTTTCGGCATCAAGCTCGCCTGCCATAAGCTGAAAATCGGTTAGATTAAGCACCTTGAAGTCCTTGTCGCTTGCCTTGTTAAATGTAATCATATTTTCTCCTTAGTCTGTATATGTGTACGGATCGCCACTTTCAAAATAGCGAACACTTATCTTAGGATATTTGGCTTTAAGCTCATTTGCAAGGAATTTCATTCCATCTCGCTCTGAGCACACATGTCCAAGTATAATAAGTGTTTTATTCATACCGAGTGCACACGCATCTCTTGTAAACTCAACATCTGCCCACTCGCAAAGCTCTCCATTCAAGACAATTTCAACATCATCTCGTGCAACATAGCTCTTTATATTTCCAATTGAGCCAAAGCAGGTAGCTATTTTAGTAGATTTTTTATTTCTTTCGCCTACTATTCTTACACGCTCTATGCCGAGTTTTTCCTCTATGCGTTTAGCAAGGTCTGTGGCTGTAATTGGCTCCTTTAAGGTTACTATACGGCAAACGAGCGAGCCACTTTGCTCAATATCGCAATCAAGGCCAAGTGCCTCAATTGGTGAATTGCTTATTATATCATTATCTCTTAAATGCAAGTAATCGTGGTATCTAAAAATTGTCATACCACTATTTTGAGCAAGCTCGATTTTAGCCCTTACGACCTCGTTTTCGTCGTAATTTTCCATATGCTCGTAGAACATAGGCTCGTGAACTATTAAAAGGTCTGTTTGCCAAGCCTGAGCCTCTCTTAACACCTCGACGGTTGGCATCATACACACTCCAAGGCGTAAAACCTCCTTGTCGGGGCTACCAAACTTAATCGTATCGCAGGTGGGAGCACAGACGCTTGCACCGCTTTTCAGCTCATTTATTATATCTATCGCTTTCATAAAAACCTCGTTTTAAAGCTTTTTAAGCATATCGAAGATTTCAAGTGACAAATATGCACCCTTACGAATTAGGAGAGGAATTTTTTCTATTGGAGCATCAAGCTCTATTGTCACTCCACCCTCGTATTTCGCACCCGTGTATGGATCAATCCACAACTCGCCACTTGGCAAATACACGCTCCTGCGTCTTGCTCCAAGCTCGGTAATTGGGCAAACCAAGATATCCGGGCCGTACATATATTCATCATCAATCTCCCACGCCCTTTGGTCGCTTGGGTATGAATAAAACAGTGGACGCATAGGGGGTGTGCCGTTTTCGTGAGCCTGTGCCATTATGTGCTTAGTGTATGGCTTTAAAAGATTACGAAGAATTATGTGCTTTCTCATAATCTCATATGCATCCTCGCCATAGCTCCAAATTTCGTTATCTCCACCAGAGAAGCAAATTCCGCCGCCCTTTGGTCCTATGCCATCAAGAGGTGGCTCCCTGTATCCGTGAAGCCTTTGGACGGGACAGAAGGTTGCGTACTCGAACCATCTTACCATAAGCTCTCTATATTCCTCGCTATCTTGATTTCCACCATCAAAGCCACCAATATCAGTTGTCCACCAAGGAATACCCGCCATTGCCATATTAAGTCCTGCGCTTAGCTGACATTTAAGAGAGTCAAAGGTTGGCATAATATCGCCTGACCAAACGAGTGCTCCATAGCGTTGGCTACCTGCCCACGCACACCTTACAAGGCTTATAATGTTTTCTTGTCCCTCGCTCTGCATTCCCTCGTAAAATCCCTGAGAATACGACACAGGGTAATAGTTTCCTACCTCTAAGCAGTCACCAAGATAGTATTTATGATTATCAAAATCATATTTCATAAATTCTGGCTCTGCCTCATCAAGCCAAAATATTTTTATTCCGTTGTTGTAATAATTTTCCTTTACCCTTTCCCAAACGAAGCGTCTTGCCTCAGGGTTGGTTGCATCGTAAAACTTTGTAGGGAAATAGCAGTTATGGTGTGGACCTACCTCCTCGATATCCTCGATAAGTAGTCCTCTTTTCTTCATTTCAGCATAATTTTCGCTTTCTTGCTCAACAGTTGGCCAAATGGACACCATAAGCTCTGTGCCCATTGAGTTAAGTTCCTCAACCATTCCCTTTGGATCTGGGAAGTAGTCGGTATCGAACTTAAAATCGCCCTGATGAGGCCAATGAAAAAAGTCACAAACGATAACATCAAGAGGTATTTTTCTTTTGTGATATTCTCTTGCGACGCTCATAAGCTCATCTCTTGTGCGATAACGAAGCTTTGATTGCCAAAAGCCCATTGCATAATCGGGCATCATAGGTGGCTTGCCCGTAAGCTCCATATATTTTTCCAAAATCTCGGCAGGAGTATCGCCAGCTATAACCACATAGTCAAGGGTGTTTGACATTTCAGATGTCCATTTTGTGAGATTTTGTGCGAAGCTTACCTCTCCAATTGATGGCGTATTCCAAAGAAAGCCATAGCCCTTATTTGAAATCATAAAGGGCACGCTAACCTGTGAGTTTCTTTGAGCAAGCTCAAGGGTACAGCCCTTTAGGTTGAGCTGTGGCTGTTGATATTGTCCCATTCCAAAGATTTTCTCGTTTTCAAACGCCTCAAAGCGAGCAGTTATTTTATACTTACCACGCCTTTTTTGTCCAAACTCTCTTGCGAAAAGCTTTAATGGGTGTGCTTGCAGACGCTCTTCAAGAAGAATGCTGTCGCCATTTTTGAAGGTGAGCTTGCCGTGCTTTCCCTCGATATGTAGCGTTAATTTGCCATTTCTAACGATTGCTTCATCGCCATCTACCTTGATAATATCAAGCGTGGCAGTATTATCTGTAATTATTGCACTTAGCTTTTGCTCGAAGTCGCTTAGGCGAGTTGCTCTAACTCGAAAGGCGTCCTTGCCACAGGGCTCAATTTTCAAAAGCTCGCCCTCATACTCTCTTATAAGCTCACTATTTGTGTATTTAATCATTTTTAACACTCCTTAAAAGTATTCTACAAGTAAATATTACCACAAAGAATGGTGTATGTCAATAAAAAAAGGACACATAGTGTCCTTTTATTTTTATTTTATATGCTCAATTGTCTTTTTTGCACACTCGCTTATCTTAACCATAGTAAAGCCGAAGATGGTGGTTTCGAGTGTATCGTTTATTGGAGCCCTCCACTCCTCGCCAATGCCAGAGGCACCATTTATAATACCAACTATCGAGCCAACAGTAGCTCCATTGCAATCGGTATCAAAGCCTGCTTGAACTGCCATACAAATACTCTTGGAGTAGTCGCCCTGACCATAGAGCAAGGATGCAGTAACTATCATAGCGTTTGATATTGTGTGGCACCAATGGTGGAAGATGTGGTCGTCCCAACGCTCGTAAATTCTATTAAAGCACTCCTGCTGATCAACACCAGATTTATACCATTCAACAACCTCGTTTATCTGCTCGTAGAGGCGTGATTTTGCAGGTATTTGTGCAAGTCCTGACTTGATTATGTCCTCAACCGAATCTGTTGAAAATGCACTTGCAATCATTGCAGATGCCCACATCTCGCCGTAAATACCATTTTTGATATGCGAGATTGATGCATCTCTAAACGCCATATCGGCAGCGAGCTCGGGATTTTGTGGGTTTATGTATCCAAAATAGTCGCCACGGATTTGTGCTCCTATCCATTCTCTATATGGGTTTTTATACTGTGCTGAGGCAGGTGGCTCAAGTCCTCTTATAAAGTTAATAAACGCCACTCTCTCGGCTGTACAGTATGAATCCTTGGGTTGAAGAGCGAGCCAAGCGCTTGCCATATTTTGAGGGGTAAAGTCTCTGCCGTATCTCTTAATCACCTCTTGACCGAGAACCATATAGTTAGTATCGTCATCGAATGGCATATATTTTACCTTATCGGCAAAGCATTTGCCTTTAAGCCAAGGGTATTTTTCCTTTAAGGTGTCATTAAACGCCTCGTATCTCATATACCCTGTCATTGGGTAGTTATTACTGCCCTTGAGCATTTCCCAAATATGCTCCTTCCAGCATCCCTCAATGGGCTTGCCGAGCAAGCAACCACATATTCTACCGAGCCACGCTCCGTACATTTTATCGTTGAGGGTTGTGTCGTCAAGCTCTCTTTTTTTAACCACATATGGCACTCTTGCGTCCTTTATTTCCTCAATATTAGACGGCTCCTCATACTTATAGCCCTCAATCATTTTAGCATCATTAACAAGCTCAAAAATAGCATCTGCTATCTTAGCCTTAACCTCTGATTTTGGCATTTTAGCAACTGCCTCAAAAAGTGGCTTATACTGCTCTATGTCAAGTCCTTGCTCTATTGATTGATTATATTCGGTGAGCATTTCTTCGGAATATAGCTCCCAATCGTGAATTTTTTCATAGTTTGGTACAAATTTCATTAAATTACTCCTCGATATAAAGCTTTATTACTGTGTCAATATCATCAAAGGTTGGGAACGGGGGTGTGTGCACAAATACGATGTTTTCTCCCTCATAGCTACCTACATTCCATGGCTCATCCATAGAAAGGAGTGCTCCGTCATCAAGGCGAGTTGCCATTTTTACCTTGTAGGGGAAGTTTGGCATAGCGATTGTGTCTTGATTTTGGTCAATAAGGTGCAAATAAACTGCTCCGTCACCCTTTGTTATGCGTCCCCATTCGGGCTTTTGATATGGCATAATGCCACACTTGTAAATGGAATCCGAGTTTTTCTTCATCCACTTACCAACCTCTTTAAGAATTGATACACTCTTTTCGGGGATATTGCCCTTAGCGTCAGGACCGACATTGAGAATAAGGTTTCCTCCCTTACTTGTACACTCAACGAGCATTCTTATAACATTCTTGGCACTCTTATAATTCATATCCCTCTCGCTGTATCCCCAGTTATCGTTAAGTGTCATACAGGTTTCCCAAGGGATTGGATTGCCGTGATAGTCGCAAACACCATTTGCTGGTATCATCTGCTCGGGAGAGCCAAAGTCGCCTGCAAAAAATTCAGGCTCATCTGCCTTAATATCTCCGCCTATACGGTCATCAATTATAAGGTCTGGATTGATTTCTCTTGCCATCTTGATAAGCTTAGTCGCTTCCCACCTCTCACCAGTCATATCGCCATAGTGAAAGTCAAACCACATAATATCTATCTTTCCGTAATTAGTGAGAAGCTCTCTTACCTGATTATGTAGGTATTCTACATATCTTTCAAAGTGCTCGCCCTGTCCTTTAAATTCCTCGTTGTCACGCATTGGGTGGTGAGCATCCTTGTATGCAGGATAATCGGGGTGATGCCAATCAAGAAGTGAATAATAAAGGCCTACCATTATTCCCTCTGCACGAAAGGCGTCTACATACTCTCTTACAAGGTCACGACCAGCAGGGGTATTTGTTGCCTTGTAGTCTGTATATTGGCTATCAAATAAGCAAAATCCGTCGTGATGCTTTGTTGTCAAAACAGCATATTTCATTCCCGCTTCCTTTGCAAGGCGTGCCCAAGCCCTTGGATCATAATCGGTTGGGTTGAAGGCGTCAAAATATGGCTGATAGTCCTCTATTGTTAGTCTATCTACGCTTCTTATCCATTCGCTTCTGCTTTCTCTTGCGGGGATCGAGTAAAGCCCCCAGTGTATGAACATGCCGAAGCGTCTATCCATCATAGGCTGAACTCTCTTTTTTCTTTGCTCGTCCATAGTGTCTCCTTAGTTAAAGAATATTTCCTTTATTTGAATTGCTCCATCGCCCTTATAGGTAAGGTAAAGCGGATATGTACCGTTTTCTATTGATACTGTTATTTTAGCATTTGTCCATTCATTGGTGCTTGATATTTCTATTTTGCCTATTGGCTCTGCGTCAGTATCAAGTCTTACCTCGATTTCTCCCCTTGGCTCTATGTCAGCATTGCGATATTGTATTCCAAGCTCCTTTACATTATCAAAGCTAAAATACTTATAGCCTATGAGAGTGTCGTGCTCGATTTCTGTAATAAAGCGATCCTCTCCGTCGTTATTTACATGAGGCAAGCGCATCTCACAGCACGGGCCGTGAGGCATATGTCCGTTTGTAAGATTACAGCAAATAATAGATGGATATGCCCCCTTTGCTACAAGTGGTCCGCCATTCAAGCCACATGAGGTTACCTCAACCTGTGGAATTTTTCCATCTGGGAGAATTTGTATTTTCTCCGCACACGCTTGACGAGAATATTCAAGCTTTCTTGTTTGGCGATGATAGAATATATACCACTCGCCATTTATTTTTTCTATACTGCCGTGATTATTGCCTGTTCTTGTTAGGCGATCCTTTGCCTCTCTGCCATTTAGACCAACATCGCCATTTGATATGATAACTCCACCATATTCAAAATCTCTATCAGGATAGTCACTTGTAGCGTATGCAAGCTCGTGCTGATTAAAGGTTGAATATATAAAGTAGTATTTATCACCAAGCTTTCTTATAGATGACGCCTCAAAGAACTCGTGTCCCTCAAAGGATGTACCCTTGTAAATAACAGGGAAAATGTGCTTAGGTGGTGCTTTTATAGTAAGCATATCATCGCAAAGCTCTACGCAAACAGGGCCTTGAACGCCACCCTCGGTGCTTTCAATCTCCTCACGGGTTTTTAGGTACATTTCCATTTGCTTTTGAATGCTTTGCTCCCTTGTGTATTGGGGATTCTCATCGAAGTCGTACCATACGCCATAGTAGAGGTATATTTTTCCGTTATCGTTTATAAGTCCTGGATCAAAGATTATGTAGTCTTGAAGGGGTGTGCCGTCGGGCTTTTTTACATAGCCTATGAATTTATACTCGCCAGCAGGGGTGTCGCTTACTGCTACGCTCATAAGAAAGCTACAACGATCCTTTGCTGCCAAGGAATAGTAAAGATAGTATTTTCCGTCGTTGCCTTTTACGACATCGGGAGCGTACATAAATGGGTATCTTTCAGATGCGGGATCGTTTGTTTTTTTATAGATTACTCCCTCGTATCTCCAGCTTTTAAGATCATCAATTGGTGCTGAATAGCACACATAGTCGAGCATACAGAAGAACTCGCCATTTTCCTTGTCGTGTGAGCCATAAAGATAAACTCTGTCACCGAAAATATGAGGCTCGCCATCAGGGATATATTCATTTAATGGTAGAAATGGATTAAATACTTGTTTCATTTTTTCTCTCCTTATTTGTTTTCAAAAAGCTTATTTATATCTATCTCTTTAAGACTTGGACGCTCGTTTGGTGTATCGTTTGGGGTGTGGAATACAAAGTATGATTTTCCATTATCCTCGAAAATCATTCCGTGACCACCATCCTTTTCATAAATAAGTGTATCATCAATTGTCCACTTTCCACTTATTTTGCCATTTGATGAGCGTGCAATTGCCTCGCAATATTCGCCCTTGTAAAAGCTTGACCATATTGACAAAAGCTCGTTATCTTTTTTTATAAGGAATGGCCCGTCAGTTACAAAGCATCCCTCGCCGTCTCTTATATCGTATTTCCATTTTGCATCAGATGCACGCCAAAGAAAAATCGGCTCGCCAACTGAGCTTTTTAGGTCACTCGAAAGCTGTAATGCACACACGGTGCCGTCATTTATTTGTGTCCACTCGTGGCAAAATACTATGTATGGAGTGCCGTCTTCTATATACAAGGTGCCATCAAGGCATCCCCAATCCCTCGGCGTTACTGCTCCGTTTGAATGAGGCTTAAATTTGCCATCAGGGGTGTCGCATTCAAATATTGCCGTTCCTCTATGATAGCCCTCACCTATAAATGATGCAAACATATAAAATTTGCCATTATACTTATGCACCTCAGGTGCCCAAAATTGAGTATCTCCCCAAAAGCCCTCAAAATGCTCAAATATTGATTTTGGCTCGCTCCAATTTTCAAGATCCTCACTCACATAGACATCAAAGCCAAGCAGGCTTGTATCTACTCTTTCCCACGCAGAAATCGATCTTGTGCCGTACATATAATATTTTCCATTGTGCTTTAAAATGAAGGGGTCTCTTATATTTATATTTTCAAATCTCATAAAATTCTCCTCTATGCTTAATACAATTTCATTCTATCATATAGCCTTAAAAAAAGCAATAGAAAACCCCGACTTTGTCGGGGTTATTTTCATAATATTGGAAGAAATTTTTCTATGCGTGCCTTTGTTTTATCGTTTGCTCCTTCAAGCACAAGCTCCTTGCCCTGTGGTCTTAGCTTTTTAAATAGCCCTGCGAGTTTTTCAAGGGCTGTTTGGTCGATTGCATCAAGGCTTGCAAGGTCAAGTCTTATTTTGCTTGTGTCCTCAAATTGCTTTTCAATATAATCAGTCATCTTAGATGCGTTTATAAAGGTTGCACTACCACAAAGGGCAACTACTCTTTCGCCCTCTGCCTCGGTGGTATTCATTTTAAGTCCCTTCTTTATGTGCATTATGTTTGCGATAAGTGTTATTACAACTCCGCCAATAACGCCATATGTGAGATCAAATATGATTGTAAGAGCACAGGTAGCGATAAGAATTATGCTATCACGCACGCCAAAGGTGGTGAGCCTGCCAAAGAGCTTAAATCTGCTCATATTTATAGCAACTGATATAAGAATTGCCGAGAAAACGCAAAGTGGAATATATTGCATAACGCCCATAAGAGCAAAATACATAATTAGAACGAATATTGAATGGAAAACTCCTGTTAGTGGGCTTTTTGCTCCGTTTTCTATTCCCGCAGCGGTACGAGCGATTGCTCCTGTTGCTGGCAAGCCACCAAGAAGCGAGGAGAATATGTTTGCAACTCCCTGTCCTACAAGCTCTTGATTTGAATTAAAGCTTGTATTTGTCATTCCCGCTGCCACGGTTGCCGAAAGCAAGCTTTCAATTGCACAAAGGAATGCAATCACTATTGATGGAACGATAAGAGCACTGAATTTTACACTTGAAATGCTTGAAAAATCAATGGGGTAAAAGCCTGCCTTTATATCGCCATATTTTGAGCCAATTGTTTGGATTTGTGCATCTGCTACACCATTTAGCAAAAGTGACAAAAGCGTGCAAGCAATAAGTGCTATAAAGGCTGATGGGATTTTTTTGTTTATTTTTGGAATTATAATTACAATAGCAAGTCCAACCAAGCCAACTATAAAGGTTGGAAGGTGGAAGGTTTTTATGTTTTCTATGTATGAAATAACCTTTTCGATTGCCTCTGTTCCCTGCGAGGTAAAGCCACAAAGGTCCTTTATTTGTCCAACAAGCAGGGTTACGCCTATTCCTGTCGTAAAGCCTATTACAATTGGATATGGAAAGAATTTCATAACGCTTCCTGCACGCAAGACTCCCATAAGGATAAGAATAACACCTGCCATTATTCCTGCCAATGCGAGTCCTAAAATTCCTATATCTGGGTTTGCAAGGTATGAATAAAGTATTACGACAAAGGCTGCGGTTGGTCCGCCGATTTGAAATCTACTACCCCCAAGTGCAGAGATGAAAAAGCCTGCAACTATCGCTGTAATAATACCAAATTGTATTCCGTTTGTGGAAACGCTCTCAGGTACGGATTGAATACCAAGTGCAATAGACAATGGCAATGCGATTATTGCAACCATAAGTCCTGCCAAAAGGTCGTTTACAATATTTGATTTTTTGTAGCCTTTGAGTGAATTGATTAATTCGGGTTTCATTTTACTGTCCTATCCCTTATAACTAAAATATAATTAAAAATACAGTTAACATTTTAGCACAAGTTTTCAAAAAGTAAAGGGGTTTTTGAAAAAATGTCGAAATAAAATGCGAGGAAGCACTTTTCCTCGCATTTTTGTTATTTAAGTGAGTTCTTCTTTATCACACTTCCCCAGCTTTTGTCGGTTTGTATGTGCCCTTTTCTTACATACTTGGCAATGCTATTTGGAAATTCATCATACGAAAAGCTGTCCTTTAAGCGAACAACTATTCCCTCACAGCCTCGCTTGATAGCGTCCTTAGCAATTTGCTTTATTTTTTCATCGTTATATTCGCCCTCGTAAAGCACAGGGACATGCTCTATTCCAAGGCTTGACAAAAGAAATAGCGTATCATTCCAGCTTAGGCACTCATTTTTATCATTCCATACAGAAAACGCCATAAAATACGAGGGGAGCGAGGTGTATTCTATTGAATGAACGGCATATAAATATTCGCCACAGATACGCCAATTCTTGGGAATTTGCGATTGAAACGAGGATATGTAGGAAAGAAGCCACGAGTGATAGGGCTTATGCTTGCTTTCAAGGCTCCTTGCGTGGCAATAGTCGCTATAAATTGTTGTGTTTTCGCCATCCATTTTTTCCGTAACAACAACCACCTTGCCTTGAAGGTGTGTGGTGGAATGTAGGATTTTATCATCATTTGTTGTTCCCTCTGAAAAGGGCAAATGAGGCGTTTTAGGGTATTTAAATCTCTGCGACATTTCTTTCTCCTTAGAAGGTGTATTCTCCTGCATCTTTTTCGTAGGTCTTTCCGTCGATTATTATGGTGGCAGGAACGGGGGTTTTGATTTTATAGCAAAGCCTTCCGTTTTTATGATACCATTTTGATAAAATAGTACCATGGCGTGTTTTTAGCTTGGCACTAAGGCTATCAAGCTTATCAGTTGGGATTGGAGCTATGAGCACCCTTTCAAAGCCTGCGTGCTCCTCTACTGGCTTTATTCCACACGCAACCTCATACACCCAATCTGCGACACTTCCATAGGCGTAATGGTTAAAGGAATTCATATCCTTAGACCAAAAATCGCCATTTTCGTTTTTGCCGTCCCAATGCTCCCAAATTGTTGTTGCCCCCTGCTTCACTGAGTAAAGCCACGAGGGAAATTTCTCTTGTAGCAAAAGGTCGTACGCAAGCTCGCTATAACCATTTTGGCTAAGGGCGTGTAGAAGAAATGGTGTTCCTACAAAGCCTGTTTTAAGCCTTTTATCGTTTTCTATGAGCATGCTGGCAAGGTGCTCTGCAACCTCGCTTTTGTTGTCGGCAATATCGAAATAGAGTGCCAAAACACACTCTGTTTGGGTTTTGTATTTGGGGAATTTTTTCCTTATTTTTCTTAAAATTCTCTCACTTAGTGCCTCGTATCGTGCGAAGGGCTTACCAAGAAGCTTGGCTGTTTTAGCAACTATTTTGGCAGAATTATAATAGAAAACAGATGCAATAAAATCATCACTTGATGCTCCACGATAGCTACCCTGCTCAGCATCGAGCGCAAGCCAATCTCCAAACTGCTCACAGCCCGTCCAAAGGTCCTTTTCCTTAGTAACGCTTGCAATGTATGAAAGATATTTTTTCATAACAGGAAATTGCTTTTTCAATATATGCGTGCTCTTATAGGTTAGATACATTTGATATGGAATTATCGTCACACTATCGCCCCAAACTGCACCACTCCGCTCAACAGTTGACCAATCCCATGAAAGGGTTTGAGGAATCACATTTGGTATGTAGCCACTTTTTCCTTGATCAAGACGCATATCGGTAAGCCACTTTTCAAAAAAGCGCTCTACATCAAAGTTATATGAGGCGGTTTTGCAGAAAACAGTTGCGTCTCCTGTCCAGCCTTGTCTTTCATCACGCTGTGGACAATCGGTTGGTATGTCAAGAAAATTGCCCTTTTGTCCCCAAATTATGTTTGAAAAAAGCTGATTTAGAAGTGGACTTGATGAGCTTAGATAGCCCGTTCTTTTTATGTCAGAGTGAACGACTATTGCTCTTATGCTTTCAGCAGTTAATGGCTCAGGAAAGCTATCAACCCTTAGGTATCTAAATCCCCAAAATGCAAGGCGTGGCTTATAGGTGTTTTGCCCGTCGGTGCATATGTATTCAAGGCGAGCCTTTGCATCACGATAGTTTTCGTTATAGAAATTGCCGTTTTTATCAAGCTCCTCACACACAGTAAACGCCACCTTGTCGCCCTTTTTAGCGTTCGTGGTAAATTCGAAATATCCGGTTAAATTTTGCCCAAAATCGACAAGGGTGTCGCCATTTGGAGCTTTAAATATAGAAATTGGAGAAATTTTCTCCTGCTCTATTATGCGTGGGCCTTGTTGTCTTACTATCTTGGATTTATCGTGCTCAAATTCAATGGCGTTTACAGGTGTATCCTCAAAGCAGGCATCGTATATTTCGCCATCATAAAGCTCAGCAAAACGAAGCTTGTCCTTTTTTGCAAGCCAGCTCCTATCAGTTGAAATTTTCTCTCGCTCACCGTTCTCGTAAGTGATATCAAGCTCTGCGATAAGTAGCTTTTGATCACTCGTTGGGGCATTAAAGTTTATTTTTCCAGTATACCAGCCGTCGCCTAAGGTGATTTCAATTATGCTTTTTTCGTTTAGCAGATTTGTCACATTATAGCTTTGGTATTGAACCCTTTTACGAGATGTAAAGCCAGGAGCTAAAATGAAATTGCCAACCCTTTGGCTATTTATTGTAGCATAATAGCAACCAAGAGCAGTTACATTTAGCACTGCCCTCTTGGGCTTTTTTGCGAGACATATTTCCTTTATAAAGGTAGTTGGCTCATACTTTATTGCTTGTGGATGAGCTATCCAGCTTGCGTTCTCGAACATATTAGCTCCTTGTAGTTTGTTTTACCTATTTATTTTAGCATATAATGGTGGGGAATTTCAATATATCACGCATAAAAACTACCAAATTCAGCCACATTATCGAACTAAAAAATATATTTATAAAAATTTTCAAAAAACTATTGCAAAATAAAAACACTTATGATATAATACATAAGCGTTAGCAAACGGCCCGTTGGTCAAGCGGTTAAGACACGGCCCTTTCACGGCTGTAACATGGGTTCGATTCCCGTACGGGTCACCAAAAACAAGAAAGACACCAATTCGGTGTCTTTTTTGTTTTTCTTTTGGTGACTCCGTAAAGTCGGAGGCCAAGCGGGCTTAGGAAGACAAGAGAGACTAACAACTCCTTGGCTCACAGAACGACATGGCTACGATCCGACTTTAAAGGTAGTTGGCTCATACTTTATTGCTTGTGGATGAGCTATCCAGCTTGCGTTCTCGAACATATTAGC
>JAZNYH010000100.1:0-5869 GCA_045594305.1 Eubacteriales bacterium
CATAATCGCCCCATTTATGTAGCATAAATTGCTCTTTTGAATATAAAAACGGAACCATTTGCTCAACGATATGCATCATTTTTTCTTTTTCGCCTGTGTAATCGTAAGCCGTCGCTAAAGAATCGAGAGCCTGATTTCTTATTCCACTATCGGTGCAATGCTCAAGAACATAATTTAAAATGTTAATAACTTCATTATAAACCGCCTTGTCTTTGTTTTTAAAATTAGATGAAATTAAAGTATTAGCAAGCCTGACTTTTATTAAATACGACCTTGGAAACTTTGATTGAGCCTCTCTTAAAATCTCTATTGCTCTTTCATAACCATCTGCAACAATAGCTTTGTAAGATGAAAAGATATACTCTTCCACTTGTTTTTCATCATCACCAAAATTCACACCAAGTATTTCATCTGTTGACACGCCAAATGCCTTTGACAATGGAACTATTTGTGTAATATCAGGATAACCTACATCTCTTTCCCATTTTGATATTGCTTGAGGAGTTACACCAACAAGCTCCGCAAGTTCTTCCTGTGTTATCCTTCTTTGTTTTCTTAACTCTTTGATAATTTCGCCAATTGTTCTTGCCATAATAGTCCTCCGTAAAATGTATTTCGGTACCGTAACTATATTGTATCACATCTATTATACCATGTACACATACAGAAAAGCAACAAAAACTAAACGGAAGGTTGAGTTATAACAAAAACGAGTGCCGAAAAATCAGCACTCGCTTTTTCTATCAAATTCAATGCCTTTTCAAATACTCACGCAATTATAACTCATTTTGCAAACTGACTCAATTTCTCAATAACTGAAATAAAACAAGGGTCTTGACGGATACAATCATATCTATTGTGTTGAAGTTTTTCGAGCAGATAATGACATTCCGTGTGTTCTCTTAATTCGTGAAAATCCTTGTTTGGTTCGGGATAAACTAACTTGTTGGTGAAAATTGATGTATAATATTTACCATGATTATTGATATAAGACTTATCATATTCAATTGCGTGATAGCACATTTTTTCAAGAGAGACAAGTGTTTCAGCTTTTTTGTTTTGTGCTATTTGGTATGTGGAAATAAACCAATAATTACGGGAAAGACGAACATGATAAAACATAAGGTTATCTCCATATATCATGCTATATAGTTGATTTGCGATGGAGAGCATCTCAATTTTATTATCCCATGTAGATGGATCATTGGGTAAGGAATCATCAACTGCATAATTTGTAATAGATGTTCCTAAACCATCAGCCAATTTATCAATCTCGTCTTGTTTATATAGTTCTAAATTATCATCTCCAATTCCACAAGATAGAACAAATTCACGGCAATACTTCATAGGAGCCAGAAGATTTAAAATTGCTTTTGCTTTGTCAGGCTTTCGTGAGTCTGCATACATAGTGCTTAGTGTAAAAACAGCTTCATATCTGATATCTTCATCATGACACTCATCAATGACAGATAAGCAAAGTGTTTCAGCCTCTCGATAAAGTGATTCTTCACGATTGCTATTCCATTCGTTCGACAAGCAAGCTGCGAGATAAACTTTTATTTTTGCGTCATTTGGAAATTTTACAAATGCTTCACGTGCAAAGCAAAGTTTTTCCTGATCAGTTCCGACTTCTGCAAGTCTGCTTAGTTCCTTTTTAATATTTTCAAGTGTTTCTGCTCTTTCTGAAAGCTTATATCCAAGTAATTCGTCAGTACTAACCGAAAAGAAATCAGCAAGGGCTGGAAGAAATTCTATATCAGGATAGCAAATTTCGCTTTCCCAACGAGAAATAGCCTGTGGGCTAACATACAAAGCTGTTGCCAATTGTTCTTGTGTAACATTGTTCTGCAGTCTTAATTGTTTAATAATTGTTCCTATTTTCAAATTCATAATTGAACCTCCAAAAATTAATCTCGTAAGCTTACAATTACATTATAATCTACGAGTAGAGATTTTTCAATTATCTATTTGTTGTTTAGTTTATAAATCATTGGTTTAGTTACAAACAGGCAAGCAAGTGCCGAAAAGCAAGACTGTATAACTTCTCACACGGGCAGATTGTGTTTAGTGAAGCAAGTACACAATTAAAATGTGTGTTTTTATTTTACACTTTTGGTATCTATTAGTACCACACAGAAAAGTTATAATTTACACAAAAAATTCCGTCAGAAAAGCCGGTGTAAAAGTAATTCAATACACGATATAATTAAATAAAAAACTTTCCATATAAAATAACTTCCACTTTTGGAGCTTTTTCAAAAATCAAAAACTCCATAAAAATTCCATGTTTTTATGGAAAAAGTGCAACAAAAAAGGGAATCGGTTTTCCAAATTCCCTTTATGTATAAAAGAAAAAGCTACGGGCTGACCTTTTGGCCTCCGTAGCGGTATTTACTACTATGGATAACCTTTCGACCTCCATAGTAGCGTTACAACTAATCATTTTAGATCTCGCTAACAACAAGTGTTATAGATAATCAGCTCGACCGTTGCAACTGTGTGTATATTATACAACACTAAAATTTATTTGTCAACCCCAAAATTAAAGGGCAGAATTTTCTGCCCTTGATGTTATTAAACTTTGTGGCTGCTCACGACAAAGCTATTATAAATATAAAGCGGAAATAAAAGGGGCCGGCTCTATTTAAAGAGCCGGTCTTTCTGTTTCAGTTATAATTAAATGAATGATAATCCCTCGTTATATATCGCCTTTCTGCTTTTTTATCATCACTCCGTTATCTTATCAAGATATTCAAACATTTTTTTGATGTAATCAAGCTTATATCCTAAAATTTCAATAGGGGCATATCTTTCACCCGGGATTTCAAGATTATATAAGCCTTCATATCCAAGTGCCTTCATTTCACGTATAACGGACACAAAATCCACACGTCCACAGCCGTATGGCATAAGGTGCTGATCTCTTTGTCCCTCGTTATCCGCAAGATGAAGAGCTTTTATATGCTTTCCTGCTTTTCTTATAAAATTCACTTGGTCCTTATCTCTTAAATTAAGGTGACCTGTATCAAGGCATATACCAAGATTTTTACTGTTGAATCTTTCCATAAAATACATAAGCCCGTCAACGCTATTGACAAAATCTGTGCTGATAAGGTTTTCAAGGCAAATAACCATATCGCTTCCCTTAATATAATCTAAAAGCTCACCTATGGCTTTGCAGTTTTCCTCAATTTTTTGTTCTGCCGAGAGATTTTCCTCGCTCCATTTAAGGGCATCGCAGTGCAAAACCGCATTTTTAACACCCATAGCCAAGAACAAATCTATCTGCTTTTTCAAAAATTCTCTGCCCTCGGGCTGACAAAGCTTTGCCTCATAAGAAAGGTGACCCTGTGAAAGCTCCATACCAAGGTCGCGGGCAAAATTTCCAAACTCCATCCCCGCCTTTTTTATATCTCCGCGATTCATAAGCACGCAAGCATGCTCAAAGGAAACCTCACAGAAGTTATATCCGTGTGCCTTAAATTCACGCATAGCATCCTCAGGGGATAATTCATAATAGTAGCTTGACCAAACACTAAGCTTCATAACACTTCTCCAAAATAACATAATAGAATATTGTAATTTAAATTAATACAGTTGCACCGCACAGAAAAATCCTCATTATCAATAAAGCTGCCCTTAAAAAAGCCGTGCTGAAAGGGCGTCCAGGCTTGATAGTAAAGATTTATAAAGTCATCACGTCCATCTAAAATAGGACGCGGAAGACTTTCCTTGTTATAATTATAGCATTTTTTCATTTTTACCCTTCAACTTTTGCAATAAAATTGTATATTTGTGATTACATATTATCACAAAATATGATTTAATTCAAGAAGAGTTAGTATATTATTTTAAAATCCATTAATACCACACAGAAAGTGCTTGTAAACACACAAAATTTCTATTTGTTATGTCAGTGTAAAACCCAGTTGATACACGATATAATTAAATAAAAAACTTTCCAAAATTTTAAATTCCACTTTTTGAGCTTTTTCTATTTTTACAAGAGCAAAAATTCCATAAAAATTCCATAATTTTGTGGAAAAAGTGCAACAAAAAAGGGAACGAGTCAAACTCATTCCCTTTATGTTATACAATTTCTATGGATGCTATATCTTTCTCTGTAAACTCTATTAAGCTGCCACTTTTAGTATCAACGACGATGCTTTCAACACCAAGATTATTCTCATCTGGGTAAAAATAATCGCTTACCTTGCCCCAAAAAATGCGACCGTTTACAGAAACAATTACGACTTCCTTGTTATAAAATTGCTTTAAGTCCATCTTACTTCTTGAAATATCTATTGAGAAGTCCCTCAAATGCCTTGCCGTGTCTTGCCTCGTCACGAGCCATTTCGTGAACGGTGTCGTGGATTGCGTCGAGGTTTAGGTCCTTTGCCATCTTTGCAAGGTCTACCTTACCCTGTGTTGCGCCGTTCTCTGCCTCTACTCTAAGCTCGAGGTTCTTCTTTGTGCTATCAGTTACAACCTCTCCAAGGAGCTCTGCAAACTTTGCAGCGTGCTCAGCCTCCTCCCAAGCTGCCTTCTCATAGTAAAGTCCTACCTCTGGATAGCCCTCTCTATGTGCTACTCTTGCCATTGCAAGATACATTCCAACCTCTGTGCACTCACCCATAAAGTTAGCACGAAGTCCTTCCATAATTTCCTCAGGTGCACCCTGTGCTACGCCAATTACATGCTCAGCAGCCCAAACTCTCTCATCTGCCATCTCATTGAACTTTTCAGCAGGAACCTTGCAAACTGGGCACCTTTCAGGTGCGCTATCTCCCTCGTGAACATAACCACATACAGAACATACAAACTTTTTCATATTTTTCTCCTTCTGGCTTTCGCCTATCAAAATTTTTTATTTTTTATTTTTAGATGCCAAGCATCCTTTTAACTTATTTCCCTTGACAGCATTTACACAGTCCGTAATATACTGTTCTCTCATTCTCGATTTCGAAGCCCTGCGAGGTAATTTCGCTCGGCTTTTTTGTTTCATACTCAAAATCGAATATTTTCTTACAGCCTCTACACACAAAGTGAGTGTGTGGGGTAACATATCCGTCGTAATAAACGAATTTGTCTTGCGTTTCCACGGTGATAATCATTCCAAGCTCTACAAGCTGTCCAAGATTTCTATAAACCGTGCCAAGACTTATATTAGGAATTTCTCGCCTTACTGCATCATAAACCTCGGTTGCGCTCCTATGCGCACGCTCCGAGCGTAGATAAGCAAGGATTGCATCCCTTTGATGCGAGCTTCTCATTTACACCATCCTTTCTGCTCTCGCTACTGCTTTTTGTTAAGTAGTAACGATTACTATTATCATTATAGCAGAAAAATTCGATTTGTCAATAGGTTTTTTAAAAAAATTCAAAAAATTTTTTGCAACACAAAAGGCTTCATTAATTAAAAATCGCACTCGCACGCATAATAATATAAAAAACAGCCATTAGCGTGTTCTCCGTTAAGGATAACACGCAATGAATTGCAACCTTACGGTTGCGTGAATTGAAAGCCGTGCTTTCGTGAATTGCCTGCGGCATGAATTGTGCCTAACGGCACATTGGTTGCAATTCAATTCATGGAGCGAAGCGAGAAATCATGGCGAAGCCAATTCATGATGCATAAGCATCAATTCATTCATAAATACAAACAGAGCAAGAATAGAAGGATTTTCTCCTTGTACTCTTGCTCTTTCTGTTTGTTTAGGGGTTCCCCGAAGCGAAGCAAATCAAATGTGCGAAGCACGCATCATATTCCGTAGGAATGCATCATGCGCGAAGCGTGCTTCATAAATCGCCCATTGCGATTTGCTTCATTGGTTTTTGTGCAAATTTGTGCAATTTGCACCTTTAAAAT
>JAZNYH010000101.1:0-8147 GCA_045594305.1 Eubacteriales bacterium
ACTTGAAAAATTAAGCCACCGATGTAAATCGGTGGTTTTTCTTTTCCACAAAGGGATTTCGAGACTTTTTTGAGAAGGGATTTTTATAAAAAGTGAATTTGTGGATTTGAAAATTTATGCTTTTTTAAATTCGAAAATTAATGAATTAAAGATTTTTATAATTTTTGGTACAAAAAATTAAAAAAAGTGTTGACATTTGTCGAATAATGTATTATAATTATATCGTAATTAAAAACATTGGAGGAGAAAAATGGCACATAAAATTTGTTTTATAAACCAAAAGGGTGGCGTTGGTAAGACTACTACAACAATGCAAACCGCTGCTTACCTTAGCACTAAAAAGGGTAAAAAGGTTTTGATGATTGATATGGACCCACAGGGTAATCTTACAACCTGTGTTGGTGTAGATACAGAGGGGGAAAATACTGTATCTGAGCTTCTTCTTAATGAGGCTAAATTTGAGGATACAGTAAAGACAACTCCTTACGGCGATATTATTCCAAGTGATTCAGCTCTTGGATATAGAGAAATGGAAATAAGTGGTAAGGTTGGCCGTGAGCTTTTGCTTTTCCAAGCACTTAAAGACAAGCTTGGCGCTTATGATTATGTTTTGATCGACTGTCCACCTGCAATTAATACCTTTACATACAATGTATTTATGGTTGCAGACAGCGTGGTTGTTGTTTCAGAGGTTGGTCTTTTCTCAGCAAGAGGCTGCGGTAAGATGATTGATACAGTAAGACAGGCAGTTGGAGTATATGACAGAGATATTCATATAGCTGGTATTCTTTTCACAAAGAACAACCACACAAAGCTTGCTCGTGAAATCCGTGAGCAGGTAGAGCTTGTTAGCAACGAGTATGGTGTTAGAGTTTTTGAAACCCTTATTGGCACATTCCCAGCACCTGTTGGAGAGAGCCAAGCACTTTGCAAGAGCTTGTTTGATTACGCACCTAAGCACAAGGTAACCGCACAATATGCAGCGGCTATCGAAGAAATAATTGAAGCAGTATCTGAGGAGGAATAATCATGGCTAAGAAAATTTATGGTATCGCAGACGCAATGAGATCAGAGGTTAAGACTGAGGAGCCGGTAAGAGCAGAATCTATTCCCGCATCAATTCCAGCACCACAAAAGGAAGCTAAGAAGCGTGGTAGACCAAGAAAGGTTGAAAAAGAGGAGCGTACAGCATTTGTAAGAACCTCAATTAGTGCATCTTTAAAAAAGAAGCTCCAAATCGTTTGCATTAGCAAGGGTATTAGCGAGGACGCTTATGCTTATGATCTTCTTGAAAGAGCAATCAATAGAGATTACGAGAAGGCTTTGGCTTCTGTAACTGAATAAAAAAACGAAAAAGCGTGGATTTACCACGCTTTTTATTTTGTTACATAAAGATTTAAATCCCAAGCAGGGATATATGGTAGGCGTCTTAAAAAGAGCTTAGAATTAGGAGCAAGAGAGGAAATTAGGGGGATTAGTTCATACATATCCTCGCTTTTATGATACATAGAAATAAGCATATCGGGCGAGGATGCTTTAATTAGCTCCTTACAGCCTAAAATAGCCTTGTATTCGGCTCCCTCAACATCAAATTTGATGAAATCTATGCTTGAAACAATACTATCAGGTCGTTTTGCCTCGATAAGAACTATCTTGGATTGATGAGACGCAGTTCCTGAGCCAGAGGAGTTTCTATTTCCAGATGAGGAAAATTCAAGGGTAGTATTTTCATTCCACGAGGCATAGTTAAGAGGCAGAATTTCAGCTCTTTGCTCGGCGGAGGCGTATGCAGAAAGCTTTTTAAAGTTCCTTATATCAGGCTCAAAGGCATAAATTTTAGTTAGATTAGGGCATAAATCAAGATATTTTCTTACAGTATCTCCGTTATATGCACCTAAATCAAGATATGTAGTGTATGAATCAAGAGAAAGTAGGGAATCTACGCTATTTTCATCACATTCGGTTGATATCAAATATTCAAGCCTTCCACTTAGCTTAAATCTAATAATATCATCAAAGATTTGCCTTGATTTCTCATCAGCTAATAGCTCACGAGAGGAAAATAAATCGTTTTCATGAGCATCAAAAAAGGCTGTGCAGAAAAGCTCACCAGGGCAAACAGGAACATCAGGAGCATAAAGCTCGTGCTTTTTGTTTAACTCGTAAATCCAATTCATGACCTCGCTCAAACGAGTGCCAAAGGAGAGAAGAATTATAAAATCCTCATATTTTTCACAAGCTTGAGAATAGGAAAGAACGATTTTCCCGTGAAAGGAATGACCTCTAACAAAGCCGTCGCTTGCGAAAATATCGGCAAATTCTATTCCATAGGACTCTAAAACGGCGATAATTTTGTCAGCGCCATTTCCCATGCCGTAAATCAAAATAGGCTTTTTAGTGGTTTTTAGATAGTCCCATAGGTCCAAATCAAAGGTATTAAAAATATGTTTTTTAAAATTATTCATTTAGTATCCTTGAAAAATCGTGTTTTTTATGATAAAATCATATATAGTATACAACAAAAAGCTTTTTAATTCAAGGAGAAAAGATATGGATTGCATTTTTTGTAAAATTATTAACGGAGAAATTCCTTCAAGCAAGCTTTATGAGGATGATAAAATAATCGCCTTTCACGATATCAACCCCGAGGCTAAGGTTCATTTTTTGGTATTGCCAAAGGCTCATATTTGCTGTGCTGATGAAATTGATAGCTCAAACAGTGATGTTATTGCGTACATTTTTGAGAAAATTCCTGCACTTGCAAAAATGGCAGGATTAACTAATGGATATCGTATTATTAACAATTGCGGAGAGGATTCCTGCCAAAGCGTTAAGCATATTCATTTTCATATTATTGGTGGAGAAAAGCTACCAGAGCATATTAGATAATTGAGAATTTTATAATTTGTAAATTCGAAAATTCTATATAATCAAAAAAGTCCTTTTGAATAAAGGACTTTTTCTTTTGCTTTTTTATTAAAATTGCTTTCTTATTTGTTCGAGAGCACCCTTTTCTAAGCGTGAAACCTGAGCTTGAGAAATACCTATTTCGCTCGCAATTTCGCTTTGAGTTTTGCCCGCATAAAAGCGCATATTTATAATTTTTCTTTCTCTTTGACTAAGCCCCTTTATAGCCTCTCTTAAAGCGATATTTTCTATCCATTTATCCTCGCCCGTTGAGTTGTCCCTCAACTGATCCATAATATATATTGAATCTCCTGAATCGCTATATACAGGCTCGAAAAGAGAAACGGGCTCGCTTATTGCCTCTAAGGCACAAACAATGTCCTCTTTTCTTTGCCCAAGCCTTTCTGCAATCATTTCAATTGGTGGCTCATAGGCAAGGGATTTTGTTAGCTCCTCCTTTGCCTGTAATGCTTTATATGCTAAATCTCTTATCGAACGGCTAACTCTAATTGAGCTATTATCACGCAAATATCTCCTTATTTCTCCAATTATCATAGGCACGGCATAGGTAGAGAATTGAACATCTAAATCTATATTAAAATTATCAATCGCCTTTATAAGTCCTATACATCCTACTTGAAACAAATCATCCATATTTTCGCCACGCTGCGAAAACCTTTGAACAATTGAGAGAACAAGTCTAAGATTTCCCTTTATCATTTCCTCACGAGCCTTCAAATCGCCTGTACGACATTTTCTTAAAAGCTCGATTTTTTCTTGGTTTGAAAGCGTTTTTAAGCTTGCAGTATTAACACCACAAATTTCTACCTTGTTATAATGCATTTTCTACCCCCATATATATGGATTATTAACTTTTTGGGGGCGATCTTATGCTACCAAATAATAGAAAAATAAAAGGCTAAGTTAACTTAGCCCTTTAAGTTTGTTATTTTAGCATCTCAGGCATAGAGGAGAGCATATTCTCTATAAATATTCCATAGCCTTGTGTTGGATCGTTTATTAAAACATGCGTAACTGCACCAATTATTTTTCCATTTTGAATAATTGGAGAGCCACTCATACCTTGAACGATACCACCTGTTTTTAATAGAAGCTTAGGATCAGTTACCTTTACTCTAAAATTCTTTATGCTTGATGAGGAAACATCAATATCGCTTATAGAAACAGTGTATTTTTGAGGTCCATTTTCATCAAGAGTACACCAAATATAAGCCTCACCACACTTTATTTCTTCCTTTGTGGCAACATGAAGCTTACCCTCGGGTGGATTTATAGAGCTAAGAGAAATAGTTCCAAAAACACCGTGCGTGGAGTTTCTATAAAGAGAGCCTATCTTTTTTGCATCAAAGCATCCCTTTAGCTCGCCAGCTGTTCCTACCTGTCCCTTTATAACTCCGTTTATGGAGGCACCCATTACAATACCCTTAGAGAGGCTTGCAAGTCGTCCGGAGGATGAGTCACATATTCCGTGTCCAAGTCCACCAAATGCGCCTGTTACGGGGTTTATAAAGGTTATAGTTCCTATTCCTGAGGTTGAATCCTTAACATAAATACCTGTTTTATAGGTTCCGTCCTCGGCAGAACGCTCTGGACAAAAGGAGAAGCAAAGGGGCTCGCCACCACGCAATACGGTTATGCAAATTTCCTTTCCCTCATAGCTTGAAACTAATGTGGTAAATTCATCAATTGAGCTTATAGGATGGTCGTTGAGCTTTATTATTGAGTCGCCTATACGAATACCTGCCTTAAAGGCGGGAGAGGCACCTTTTCCTTGTGTCGAGGAAAAGCCTACGACAGTTAATCCACGAGAAATTATTTTAACTCCAAATGGCATTCCGCCTGGATATAGCTCGATTTTTGAAAGATCGGTGGTTTTATCTGACTGAACCTGTGAAACAAAGGAATCAAGAGAGTGAATCCCCCCTTGGCTTGCCCAAGATTCCGCATATCCTGCGGCAAAGGTAGGTAAAGTGAGAGAAAAAACCATCAAAATAGCTAACAAAAATCCAGCAAAAATTTTTGAAGCCTTCATTATTGATTTATATTGTCCTTTCATTTTTGTACATACTTAATTTGTGTAGATTATCGCTTTTTATGTCTAACAAATTTATATGAAAAGTATATTAACTTCCAATAAAAGCAGAAAAAACAATATGTACTTGACATTGATAAGAAAAAAAGCTATAATTAATTAGTAAACTAACAAAAAGGAGAGCAAAAATGAAGGCAGATGAGCTTGAATTTTTAAGAAAAAATCAAAAGAGAACGCCATTAGTTGTTGCAAATCAGCTATCAAAGCTATATGAGGATTCAATGTATGGTGAGGAAAATAGCATTTTAAAGGAAAAAACTGCCAGAATTATATTGATTTATTTATCATATAAGAACGGAGTAACTCAGCAGGAGCTTGTAAGAGTTACTCAAATGAAGGGCTCTACCGTTAGCGTGGCGATATCGAAAATGGAAAAGCAGGAGCTTGTAAGAAGAGAAGAAAACGAAAATGATATGCGTTCGGTAAAAATCTTTATAACCGATAAGGGAAGACGCCTCGAGGCAGAAATAGAGGCTTTCTTAAAGGCTAACGAGAAGAAGCTTATGAAGGGAATACCCGAAAAGGACATAAAGATAGCGGTTTATGTCTTGGAAAGAATGATTGATAATCTAATAAAATAAAAAATAGCGGAGATTTCTCCGCTATTTTTATTGATCCTTGTTGTTTTGGTGGTCAAGCCACTCAGCTCCAATGTCAAGTGCCTCGTAAAGACCAGACTTGTTAAGCTGTTTAATTACCTTTTTTGTGTCGTTAGATGGGCAGATAGTGCCGATAACCATAGTAGGATCACCATTTGCATCTGTCATAAAAATATCAAGTCTTAAAATGTAAGGGTCGTTGATGAAACCATAGTAGAGTACATCTCCCTCACGAACAAGTGGCTTTCCTTTATATTCAACATAGCTTTTATGCTTAAGCTCCATAAAAATACCGCCTTTCATAATCATTTTAATTATTCTACTATATTTTTTCTTGTTTGTCAAGTGATAAATAAAGGCTTTGAATCAAATAATAAACGGCTCGCCAATTGGGTGAGCCGTTTTCGGATTATTGCTTTTCAATAATTTTAAGATTTGTTGGCAAAATGCCTGATTGCTCGTAAACGATTTCGTTAATTTGTGCAACCTCGCTTGCCAAAAGTCCATCTGTCTTTACGATAACAGTAGCGTTTCCGTCGCTGATTACGGCAATGCACTCCTCAAAGCCCTTTGCACGAACAAGAGTTTCAATTCTTGACTCGCTATCAATATCATCAGCGATTTGTGCAATATCAGCAAGAGCTGCATCAACTGCCTCTGGAAGAGCAGATGTGTTGGTTGCTACTGCTTGTAACACTTCAAGAGCCTCATCTCTTGCTTGTTGACGGCTAAGAGCGGTTTGAGCAAAGTAGTCAGAGGTGTTTTCGTCCTTGTCAAGGGTGTCTTGAATGTCGGTATTATCAAGATCAATGTCGACATCACCAGAGGGCTCTGTATCAGGAGCAGAATAGAGTATGTAATTAATGCCTACTGCACCACCAATTAAAAGCAATGCACAAATTACTACTAAATTCTTTAATCCAAGCTTTTTGAAAAAGCCCTTAACCTTTCCTTCCTTGACGGGTTGAATGCTTTGGTTTTCTGTTTTCATAATTATATCTCCTATCAATTATTTTGTATTAAATTTTATTGCTGATTTTTTTAAAATATGCTATTTTATAGCAACTATGTTGATTTTATTTGTTGTGATACCGAGATAGCTTGCCACAAGATTGGTTACCTTTTGCTTTACAGCGTAATTATCTCCGTTAGTGCAGGCAATCGCAACCCCCTTAACGCTTGGTGGAGAGGAAATGGTATCGTTTGAGCTAAAAAAGGCTTCGCTTGCTTCTTGATAAGCCTCATCAATAGTTATAATAACTATTGCCGCGTTTATTCCCTCAACCTCGGTCAAGAATCCTTCAAGCTTACTTTCAAGCTTCTTGGCGTATTCCTCGTTTGTGTCTTTTGTGGCTTTAAAACTGCCTGAGCCGAGCAAAATTAATATAGCTCCCAATATCACAAGAGAGGAAATAATAATTTTATTTCTGTGTCTACTTGACATTTTTACCTCCTTTTTACATTTATTTTACATCCAATCATTTTATCAAGATAATCCTTTACAGCGTCCGTATCAGACCACGATGCCTTATTTGTTAGAGTGATATTTACAGCTTTTATTTTTATCGAGCTGATATTGCTTTTATCACATTCTAAGGAAACATAAACATCGTTTTCGTCAAAGCCGAATTTTGTTAAAATTAGCTCCTTTATGCCATCACAAACGCTTTTTTCTGTGCTTGACACGATAAGCTCGTTTGAGGAGGATAATATTTCCTCTGTTCTAATGCTATGCTTGAAATCCTCTACATATTCCTTAATATTATCAAGCGAGGATAAAAAATTAAACAAGGGAGATATAATAATTAACACCATAATTAGGCTTATGAAGTAATTTACATATTTTTTTATTAGAGCAGAGGAAATAATAGAGCTTGAAATTCCTGCTATTACCGACAGAGTTAGAATTGATTTTAAAAATGAATTCATCAAGCACCTCCCATAGAGGATTTTATAAATATAGTTAATGCGAAAACGAAAACGATTGCACTAAGAGCTGTAATTGCAATTATAAAGCCACATAATGTGCTTGATTCCTCGCAAGCCCTTGCCTCGGAGTCACAGCCAAGTGCTCTTGAAATTCCACTTATTATATCAAAGCAGAGCTTGTATAGGAAAGCGGAAATTATCATTGGTAATATCAATAGAGCGATAGTAATAATTGCAACGACTCCACAAGAGCTTTTTATAAGGTCAAGGCTTGCTGATATTGTTTTTAAGGAGTCGCTTACAAATCCACCTACTACGGGAATAAAATTTCCAATTGCAAAGCGAGCAGTTCTTAGCGAAAGAGAATCTGCGCTATGGCTAAGAACGCTTTGAAAGGACATAACAAAGGAAAAAATCGAAATAAGAAAAACGCAAGCTCCGTTAAAGGTGTTTTTTATAGTTCTTGAAATTCCACTAAGGTCAATTGATGTTGAAATAGAGCTAACAACAGAAAAGCAGAAGCAAATTTTTATTATTGGTGATATTGCATTAGTACGTGTTGGCACCTTAACAGTGGTGATTTCGCTTGTCGCGCCAGA
>JAZNYH010000102.1:0-34859 GCA_045594305.1 Eubacteriales bacterium
CCGGAAGTGTAACCTCAACTTCCTTGCCTTCATATTTCTTAAGTACGCCGTCTTCAATGGTGAAAGCTTCCATGTTGCTCATTTTTTTCTCCTTTTGATTAACATATATTTGGTAATGATACTGCCGATAAAAAGCCAAGATGCACAACCGTTTTTTGTCTTTGTTATTTATAGTATAGCATACATTTATGAATATGTCAACCGTTTCGCATCCCAATCACGCCAAAGGCGTGTATATCATCAACGGCTTGTTGCGGCATATCATCAATTCCGCAGGAATTGTATATCATCATTGCGAAAGAGGATACAGCCTGCGGCTGATGATATACACCTTCGGTGATGAGATACACGCTAAAGCGTGATGATATACCATTGCTTTCGCAATGGATAAAAAAATTCGACAAGTCGAAACTTGTCGAATTTTTGGGCTGGGGAAGAAGGATATTGCTCTTGAATTTTGCAAGGACATAAAACAGGAACGAAGCAAGTGCCTTTCAAAATCCTTCGGTCATCGGCTAAAACGATTATCAATCGTTTCTTAACGCCTGCGTTCAAATCCTTCTATATTGTAATAAACAAAAAAGGCACCGTGTGGTGCCTTTCCCGTTTATGGCTGGGGAAGAAGGATTTGAACAGTCAAAAAATGTTCTATTCTTCCTGCTTTTGAGTTTTTTGACAACTCATTGACAACTTTTAATGCTGATTTTTATTTTTGAAAACCTTTTCAAGCTCTATTTTTGCTTCAATAGCGGATTTCTTTCTAAATTCCGTGTAAATATCAAGTGTTGTTGATATTTGCTTGTGGCCTAAGAGCTCTTGAACTGTCTTGGCTGGGATTCCGTTTTCTATTGCTATTGTTGCAAAACTGTGTCTTAATTGATGTGCTGTGCAGGTTATACCTGTTTTCTTTTTAAAATCGTTATATAGTATTTCATATTGTCTAACGGTTAGAGGTTCTTCACCTGTTTTAGAAATTATAAAGCTTGTTGGTTTTAATGTTTCTTTTAAAGGGAGAAGCTTTTCCTTTAAAGGGGAGAGAAGTGGTATAAATCTATTTCCTCGTTCTGTTTTAGGCTCTTTTATAAAAGGCTTGTTGTATTTGTGACCTACAGACTTTGATATTTTTATTATATCTTCTTCAAAATCGATATCTTGTAGCTGTAGAGCAAGGATTTCGCCTTTTCTCATTCCCGTGTAAAGCGCTATAAAGGGAAATAGCCATATATCTGCACTTTTCTTTATTATTTCCTCATCTTGTTGCGTGGCTGGCTTTCGTTGCTCTTGCTTTGCTCCCTTTGGAAGCTTGATAGACATACAAGGATTGAAAGTTATATATCCGTGATTTATTGCATAATCGAATATTAAGCTTAAGACCATTTTTTTGTTCGCTATGGTTTTTTTAGCATATCCTTTTTTGTGTAAATTGTTGAGATATTCTATGGCATCCATTGGTTTGATTTCGAATATATCGAAATTGCCAAAGAATTCTATTGCTAAGTTTAAATCTCGTTTATAACCTCGTTTGGTTTGTTCTCCTATTGTTGGTTCTGTTTCATCCCACCAGGCTTCGGCAACATTCTTGAATAGTAGCTTGCTTGTTTGCTTTTCCTTGTATTCAAGCATTTTTTTGTTTATTTCTCGTTCAGTTTTTCCGTAAAAGTAAATTTTTCTTCCGTCGACGGTTATGGTTTTACAGAGCCTACCGTCTTTTCTTTTTGTAATCATAGTTCGTCCTTTCTATCCGGACTGTACCCATGTAACCTCATTTTAACTTTGAGATAGTTCCGTTTGAAACTTCTATTGTGCTGGATTCAAATTTTAAAATGTTAGGGAATTCTGTTATAGTTAGAGTGAATTTGCATTCTTCGCCTTTTTCAACATCTCCAAGCGTTTTAACAACACTTTTTAATATCTCTCCTTCTTTATCATAAAATTTAAGGGTAATTTCTAAGTCGTTAATATTACTTTTGGGAGTTATATAATAGATAATCGATAATTCGTTTAGGTTGATACTTTCAGTATAATTTATATCATTTATAGTAGCATCTCTTGTGAATATTTGACTGCTTCCATCATTCGATGATGAACCGTTATTTTTTCGGTTGTTTTTGTTTATCATTTCTGTTATAAAGATTCCTGCTACTATTAAAAGAGCACATAAAATTATTGCTATTATTATTGTTGATATTTTTTTAGCAAGATTTAAAGCTTTTGTTGTTTTTATATATTCTGGGAAAATTGTTGTTTCAACTATTTTGTTGCATTTAGGACAGATTATTTCATTTGTAACTGGATGACCACAATTTGCACAGTATTTTTGAATGTGTTCTTCGGGTGTTATTTCTTGCTGAACTCCACATTTAGAACAAAATTCTGAGTCATCAGCAATTTGAGCTCCGCATTTTTTGCAAAACATAAAATCCTCCTTTATCTTATTAGGCTTTGGAAAGCAACAGCTTTTCCAAGGATTGTAATCTTTTCTAATTCTTCATTGGTGAATATCATATCTTCGTAATTTGAATTTTCAGGCTTTAGTATAAGCGTTTGTTTTTCAGGGTAGAAATACACACGCTTGAGAGTGGCTTCATCTTCGATTAGTACAACTGCAATTTCACCATTGTAAACGGTTTCTTGTTTTTTTATAAATACTATATCTCCATCATAGATACGAGCATTTATCATACTATCGCCTTTAGCTTGCAGACAAAAATCGGCTTGAATACCTTCTACTACATCAATGTAACCGTTAAACTCTTCTTCTGCAAATATGGGTTTACCGCATGCTACGCTTCCCAAAATGGGGAGTTTTTTTGTTTTATATGGAATAGCTCCTGGTATAGAGGAAAGTTCAAAATCTTGTGTTGTAGCATTTCCAAGTAGAAAATCAACTGATATTTCAAAGTAATTTGCTATTTTTATAAGAATATCCATTGATGGAGTAGTGCCTGTTTCGTATTTTCCCACGGAGGACCTTTCTACATTTATTGCTTTTGCTAATTCTTCTTGTGTAATTTTTCTTTGCTTTCTTAAAGATTTAATTCTTTCGTTTAGTGTCATAATAACACCTCCTTTATTTCTATTTTAGTGAATTAAATTCACATTGTCAATCTTTTGTGAATATTTTTCACAAAATCTATTGACAAACGGGAAAAATAGTGTTAAAATGTGAATACCATTCACAAAAACTAATGAAAGGGCGGTGAAATTATGAATGGTTTTCAGAAATTAAGAGAAAAAGCAGGCTTTACTCAGGAGGATTTGGCAAAAAAATTGAAAGTTGATAGAACTACAGTTGCCAAATGGGAATCTGGTTCGAGTTTTCCAAGAACTTCTCTTCTTAAACCTATTTCAGAGTTTTTAAATTGTACCATTGATGATTTGCTTAAGAGGTGATTTTATGAACTATATTCCATTTTTAGACCTTGAGAGTAAGGTTGCAGAAACATTAAAAAAAGAGGACCAAGAGATTAAGTGCAGTCAATGTCCGGAGCACGAGGCTTGTATATCTGGTGAGCCTTTGGCTATACCTTGTCCTTTGCAGGGAGGTAAGCGTGATGCGTAATATCATTTGGTTTATTCATAGGCGTATAAAGCCCTTAAGTGATAAGGTGCTTTCAAAATTTGATATTTTTACCGATTTATAGGAGGAGATTTATGTTTATTGTTGATATTTTGTTTTATGGTTTATTTTTTGCTCTTTTGCT
Source organism: Eubacteriales bacterium (assembly GCA_045594305.1). Taxonomy (GTDB): domain Bacteria; phylum Bacillota; class Clostridia; order Oscillospirales; family CAG-272; genus RGIG2000. The sequence continues at coordinate 3,705 of JAZNYH010000102.1, forward strand.
TTTAATACTTTTTGAGATTTTTTCACGAATAGATATTTTTATACTTAAAAGGCGATATGAATCGCAAAAAGCACGATTAGAGGTGATTTTTGATACTTTAGTCGATCTTAGAGTGGGGCTTCTAACAGGAGATTATCCAGAATTTGTTGATGATATAGTAGATGCAATAGCTGATGATATTGCAAATGATATTGCAAATGAAATAATTGAAGATTCTTCACAAGAAGATGAAGAAATAAAACAATAAGGAGGTATATATGGAAAGGCAATTATATAGAGAAAATTTAGCAGAGATAAAAGAACATATTCCAGGCAAAACAAGTCTTACCATTGATGAGGTTGCTAAAGTTCTTGGCGTTGAAAGAAAGACTGCTTATGCCTATGTTAAAAGGCAAAGAAATCCTCTTCCTATAATGCCTACAGGAAGAAGGTGTATAAGAGTTTCCATATCTGCTCTTGCTAATTGGATGAGCAGTGACGGAAGGAGAGCTTGATGGAGATTGTTTTTTATGTTACAGGGGCACTTTATATTGTGCTTCAAATAATTGAAATTGTTCTTTATTGCTTTACTGAAGGAGGAGATTAAGATGTTACAGTTAGTAATTGATAAAATAAGCGAACAGCAAAAGACTTGCGAGGGTACGCCTGCGTGGTGCGTGGGCGAGCATTTAAAGGATATTTTAAGAGATAATCCCGATTGTGCAGAAATAGTCCTTAAGGACCTTGAGGTTAAGGAAATGAGCATTATAGAGTGCGAAAAGAAAATAAAGGCTTTTGCTGATAAGCATAAAAAAGATAGAGTAGGTTTCGTTCCACCGAAGGAAGCGGAGCGAATTATAAAAGAGTTTTACGGAATAAGCTCTGATGGAACTCCAGGGCAAGCAACTGGGTTTATAGATTTGTTAAATTTTATTTGAGGTTGTTATGTTATATACGGAATTATGTGCTAGTTTGCCCGATGAGCCTTTGGGTTTAGAGGATTTTGTTAAAAAGATTGATGTTTTTAACTTGAATTATTTAATTTATTCCATTGCTTATGTTTTTAATCCTTTAGAAGATAGGCGAGAAAAGATGATTAAGTGTAAATGTACAGCTTGTGGCGAAGAGTATTACGAAGCTTATGCATCTAAGGATTTTTTTGATGTTAGTTCTTGCAAATATGGTTTTTTTGATAGTGATACAAATACTCCTGTTTGCTCGCACTCTGTAATTAGATGTTCCTGCTGTGGAGAGCCGGTTACGGTTGTTTCTAATTATGATTTTAGGTACAATCAATTTTTATGCAAAGGTGCTCGAATAGGAAGCGTTAGTGTTGTAGATGGCACTATTGCTTTGCTTTCGTGGCATGTTAAGCGTTTTCTTCATAAGGATGGAAAATTTCATATAGATTGTTTTAAATTAGAGGGTAATGCTTTTGATTCTAATCATAAATATGCTTTTACGGGTTCGACTAAAACTATGAATGGGAGTTATTCTTACTTTTTAAAATGGTATCAACTTGAAAAATATAAGGATAGAATTGGTAGCTTTAATGTTGATTATTTTATTCCATTTGATGGAAATATCTTCGAAAAAGCGCAATTAAAAAACTGCCATTTAGATAAGTATATTTTTGAAGGTGCTGATTATGAAAATTGCGTTTTTCCTAGTTTATATATGCAACTGTATCAAAAGCATCCTTCTGTTGAAAATCTTGTTATGAATGATGCGTCTTATTTAGTTAATGAAATGATAGATTCATCTCGTGAACAAAGAGGTGCTTATTATAATGTTTATTATTTATTTAATCCCTCTAATGTTAAGGGTGTTAATTTTAAATGTTTTAGTCCTTTTAAAATGTTATCTTTATCTAAAGATGACTATCGTTATTTAATTTCTAATCGGTTTCCTTTTAAATGGGTGCAATTTTATTCTATACATAAGGATTATTTGTCTTTTGAGGATTTGAGATTTTTAATGAAAAATTATTCTTTTAATTTTTTAAAATGCTTGAACTCTTATCCAGATGTTGATGTATTAAAGGCTCTTCGTTATGTAAAAAAACAAGCTGTTTTGTTGAAAGATGATTGTATCAATTTGAGTTTTTTAGTTGATTATTGGAATATGTTAAGGGATTCTAATATTTTGATTGATTCTAATAATCGTTATCCTATGAACTTGAATAGTGCTCACGATAATGCTGTTATGTCGTTCTCGTTTGTTACTGATGTTAAGCTTAAAGGTAAGTACGCTAGACGATATAAAGAGCTTTCTAAGTTTGTTTTTATACATAATGGTTTAATTATTCGTCCTGTTGCTTCGGATGATGAGCTTTATCGTGAGGGCAAGATTTTACATCATTGTGTTTATTCTTATGCGAAGCGACATTGTGATAGAGATACATCTATATTTTTTATTCGTAGAATTGAAGAGCCCTCTATGCCTTTTTATACATTAGAGTTTGATGAGAAAAATCTGTTAATTCGTCAAAATAGAGGAAAATACAACAACAAATATGTGCCGAAAAGTGAGGTAGTTTCAGCTTTTGAAAAAAAGTGGCTTGAATTTGTAAAAAAAGTAATGGAGGATGAAAAGAATGGAAAATCAAGTAGCAAATCAAAATCAAGAGTTAGCGCAAGTGCGTGAAATATCGGTTATAACCGATGAAATAATTAGCCTAAAGGCACAGGCTAATAATATGATGCTTATGTATGCTATTGAGGTAGGTCGTAGGCTTGTAGAGGCTAAGGCTATGCTTCAGCATGGTGAGTGGGGAGCTTGGCTTAAGGAAAAGGTTGAGTTTTCTCAGCAAACAGCAAATAACCTTATGAATATTTATGAGGAATATGGTAAAAATCCAAATTCCAAATTGATTGGGAATTTGACTTATACTAAAGCTCTTAAGCTTCTTGCTGTTCCCGAGGATGAGCGAGAGAATTTTGTTCAAGAGAATAAGGTTGATGATATGACGGTCAAGGAGCTTGAAAAAGCTATAAAAGAGCGTGATGAGGCGTTAAAGCAAGTCGAACTTGCTAAGAAGGATGCAGGAAAAGCTGAGGAGCTTCGCAAGGCTCTTGCAGATGCAGAGGCTAAGGCTCAAGAGGCTGGTAAAAAGGCTGATTCTATTGCAAGTAAAGCTCTTCGCCTTGAGAGAGATTTGGAAAAGAAAAAGGCTGAGTATGAGGCTTTGAAAAACAATCCGGAGGTTTCTCAAGAGGTTATTGATAAGCTCAAGGCAGAGCTTGAGGCTCAATCCAAGAAGGACCAAGAGGCTGAGGCTCTTAAAAATGCAGAGGCTTTAAAAAAGGCTAAGGAAGCAAAGAAAAAAGCCGAGGAAACGGTTGACTCTCTTAAGGCTCAAATTTTGGAGCTTGAAAAGAAGGCTAAGCTTTCAAATCCAGATGTGATGGAATTTAAGGCTCTTTTTGACCGTGTTCAAAAGGATGTGGTTGTCTTGTTTGGTGTAAATGAAAAAATCAAGACAAACGATGCAGAAATGGCTCAAGTGCTTAAAAATGCTCTTAAAGCGTTTTTTGAGAAGGTTATAGGTAGGTGCTGATGTGAGAGTAAAATTACAAGATTTACTCTTTGTCCTCAAGGATGATGTTCGCATAGAGTATTTTGTGCAGAACACCAGGAGCGAGGATTTTGAGTATGTAAAAAAATTTCAAGGCACCGTTGCTATGTTAAGAGAGCGACGCTTTATAGTGCAGGGCGCTTCAAGCTCGTACATATCGTATTTTAATTTGCACGGAAACGAGCAAACAGGCTATACCGTTTGTGTGGGGGTGTGATATGACTAAGCTATATGATTTATTAAACATTTTGCATCCACGCACAAGAATTAAGCTTATAGTTAAGCTTCCAAAGAGCTCTTTTGATTACGAGGCTTCTTTGTCGGATTTTAAAAAATCAAGATATTATCAAATTTTCTGGAATGAGCCAGTTACCTTTGATTTATCCGGAGGAGCTTTAAATGGTTTTGTTGTCGAAATAACAGTAAATGGAGGGCTTCCAGATGATATTTAGAGTTGAAAAGACAAAGGGTTTTACCGTAATGTCTAATTATCATTTGTTTGATAGAAGACTTTCTTTCAAGGCAAGGGGCGTGCTTTCTGTTGTTTTGGCTCTTCCGGAAGGCTGGAATTATTCTGTTGCAGGGTTAACAACACTAAGCGATGAAGACGGAAAGGCTTCTGTAGGTACTGCTCTTAAGGAGCTTGAAAGGCTTAAATATCTTAAACGAGAACAGTCCTTGAATGGAAAAGGACAATTTAGTGGCTTTGAATATGTGTTTTATGAGTTTCCTCAAGAACCGTTTACCGAAAATCGGTTTACGGAAAAACCGTTTACCGAAAATCCGTTTACGGAAAATCGGACACAATCAAATACTAATAAAGTAATTACTAATAAACAAAGTACTAATATATTAAGTACTGATGTTGATGCTGGCGACCAAGAGTCGCATCCTGGTGAGCTTGGAGAGCAACAGCAACAGCCAGCAAAATATATTTTTGTTGGTAAGCATGTGAATGTTTGTGTCGAGGTGTCCTGGTATGAGAGGTTTAAAGCTACATATCCATATTATCGGCTCGTAGAAAATGAGCTATCTCAATACAAAGAGAAAAACGGAATAACTGCTCATATCAATGATATGTATTACTTAGATGATTGGGCGCAAACTGACAAGGAAAGATTTGAGTATCAATTCAGCCTTCAAAATACAGCCTCCTTTGATGCAAACGATTTCTTCGATGCAGCGCTGAATAGGAGCTATGGAAGGAAGGATGGTACAGTATGAAAAACGAAAGATGCGAAGCTTATTGCGGTTTATCCTGCATAGATGGCTCTTGTCCTGTTGCAAATCGTGATGAATATGCCGAGCGAGGTTATGATGTTATTTGGGATTGTGATGAGTGTTGGCGCTATGAAGGTTGCGAGGATTGTTATTTTGAGGGAACTGAAGATTGTCCCGAGTTTAAAAAAGGAGGTGTAGAAAATGCCTAAAAGCATAAAGGATTTAATATCAGAGTGCAGGAAGCACGGAACGACTAATGGAGCTTGCATAGGCTATCATAACGAGCTTTTTGATGAGGTAGCGGACAGGCTTGAGGGCCTTGCTCGAAGAGAGGAAGATATAAAGGCGGAGGCTTATGCAGAGGTCTTTAAGGTATTCGATGATGAAAAGTTTTCAAACATTTTTCCTCTCTCAGTAGTAATACCTAAAGATATTTATCGTAAAATTAAAGTTCATTTTGTGAGGGTAAATAAATGATATTAATTCGTGTGTTTAAAAGGTTGCTTTTTAAAAGACGCTTAATAAAATTTTTCAGTAAGAATTTTTGCTTTCCTCATACTGAGTATTTTTTTAAAAAAAGAGGAAATTTTATTACAAATTATCCTGTTATGAGTGATAGCCGTTGTGTTTCTTGCTTTAAGGAAATAAAGCATATGACCGTTTTAGATTTAGATGAATTAAACAAGGAGTATAACCTTGAGGAAAAGATGCTTTATTTTGCTGATAAGACAGCACAGTTATAAAGGAGGTTAAATTGTGAATTTTACAGATATATTTTTTCTTGTTTATGGTTTTTCTTATATCCTTGGTATTTTTCTTATTCTGGTATTCGAAAATATACACTTTAATAGAAGTGATGTAATACTAATAGAGCGTAGAAGAAGAAAGCCGAAATTTCATGTTGCCTGTAATACTTATTTAAATATTGCTGATGAAACTGTCATTGTGGTTAAGGGAAGGGCTTATATTGGAGATGATGTTTTAGCTTCTCTTCCAAATGGTTCCTTAAGATTATTTACAATTTCTGGACCTGTGATGTATAGTCGTAGTGAAAAAGATTCGCGTTTTTGTGTTTTTATTGAGGGGGTTGTTTAGAATGAAAACAATCGACCAAGTTCGTAAGGAGCTTAAGGATGTTAAGCAATATTATTCAAGAAAAGGCTTTTTTGATAGAGCTAAGATGGATGATTTTGTGCAAAGAATAAAAACAAATGCAGAAAAGTATGATAGGCTTGTTCTTGAAGCACCGACTACATATTTTTATGTGTTCGATTTGATTTATCGCAAAGGAAAAACTCAGTTTCAAGCATCTATTGAATTGTCTTATGCGAAAAGAACTGTTGAAAGGTTACATAGTGAGCTTGTAGAATTTTTTGTGAATATTCAAAATTGAAAAAATGGCAAGATTTTGGTCTTGCCATTTTAATTTTTCAAAAAGTTGTCGGTGAAATGTCGGTGTTTTGTCGGTTTTTTTAAAAAGTTGTCGGTGAAATGTCGGCGAAATGTCGGTTTTATTTCTGCTATGGTTATGTTGTAGCAAGGATATAGCGACGAAATGATGAGTGCACGCATCAAAGAATGTCGCACCGGCACAATGCCGAATTAAAAGCGCTACAGGGAAAATTGAATTAGCTCGGTGAGAGCAAAAAAAATAAAAGAAGGGATTAAAAAAGTGAAGTAAATGCCAGAAAAGAACGAAAAGGCTACCGTTGAGAAAGTAGAAAATCGATTTCAAATCAAAAGAGAGCCTTTTATTAGCAAGAAAACAGGAAAGCCAGGCTTCTCCTATTACCTTGAGGGAAGGGTAAGAGGTCGAGAGGTTAAAGCAAAGGTTGTACCTAAGGATAAGGGCGGTTTTGAGGTCCTTGATATTATCTACGATGGTGCGCTTGCTTGTGACCTTCGTATTGAGCATGGCGAGATTCCAGATGAAAAAACAGGCGAAACAATTAAATTTGATTCATATATCGTATTCTCCGAGGACCCCGAAACCGGTGATATTTACGATTTGAAGGTTAAGCCTGATAAGGATTCAGACAAGGCTAAATTTAAATTTATCCTTCGTCAAGAAAAATAAGGGAGAAAAAAGAAATGTTCAAAAGAAATAAGGGAAAGATTGCGCTTCTTTGTCTTGCAGTTATTCTTTTAGCAGTCGGTCTTTGCGCTATCATAGGTCGAGTAACAAAGGGCTTCCAGGATTTTGATGTCCGTGAGATTAACCCCGATAACCTTCTTAAGGCTGAAAGCTATATAGAGGGCATCGACGCAGAGCGTGAGGATGGTCTTAAAGTTACAGTTAATGATGATGGTGTAATTACTGTATCTGGAAAGAATAAGACAGCGGAAGCAGTTCAAATTGCTGTTCAAGAGGTTACTCTTGAGGTTGGCAAGTACACTCTCAGCTCTGGTTCAAAGGAAACCGATGAGGATACTTGCTTTATGTCAATCGTTAACGGTGAAGAAACCGTAATTGCCGATACCGAGGATGATTCAACCATCATAATTACTGCCAACGATACAGTATGTACTGTATATATCACAGTAAATGCAGGTGAAAATGTTGATATAACCTTTAAGCCTGTACTTGTAGAGGGCTCTGAGGCTGGAGCTTTCTATGTGATTGCTTAATAAAATGAAAGGAAAGCAGGCTAATATTTTTTAGCCTGCTTTTTTGAAAAGAGGTAAAAATGAAAAGAAAAATAATTTGTTTTAGTTTTGCTTTGTTGATGCTTCTTTCTATCCTTCCTTTTTCTGTGTTTGCTACAGAGGCTTCTTTGAATGATGTTAAAAATCTTAGTGTTACTGAGATAGATGAGGATTTTAAATATACCTTTGCAGGCTCTCTTGATGTTAAAGATTATCCAGCAAGCTCTAAGGATACCTCTATTTATCTTGTTTCGATTATGGAGGGGAAATCCTCAAGCGGATCTGTTGAGCTTTATCTCTATATGTATAATCCTTCTCGCAAGGAGATTGTTAAGGATACAGGGCTTGACAAGGTTACCTTAGCTGTTTATTCAAGCGAAAGCGATGAGTCTAAGGATGAATATGTAAAGTATGATATTTCGCTTCTTAAGACTTATGGCGGAGTTAAGGAAAGTGGCTCTGCTACGGATGCACTTTTGCTTAAATATAAGCTGGTCCTTGGTAGTGAGTATAAGACAGATATAACTCGTTATTATCGTGTTTCAGAGCTTGAGGTGCTCGCACCAGGGGCATCAACTGCTGTTGCATATCGTGCAGGTAAGGAATTTAAGTTTTTTAACGATAAGGCTGGATATGTCAATTTCACAGAAAAGGATTTAACTACTCTTGAAATGGAAGCGTTTCACACATTCTATCGTGTAAATACTGATGGCGTAGATAGATATACAGATATTCAATCGGTGTATTTTGCTGTGCCAAATAAGCTTCTTGAGCAATACGGTGGACTTTATTCAATGGATTGCTCCTGGGCTAAGGCTTCTACTAATCTTGGAATTGTCCTTAGCGATAGAATGGTAGCTGACGAAATTCAAAAAAGCTTAATTGATGGAAATTCCGCTTGTAAATATGGAATTTTCTATGATCGTTATTGGCCAGGTGGAGATGGTGGATGGGTGTATGATAATTATTCTTTCGCTATAAACACTGGCGTTTTAGATGATTATATTAAGAGGCAAGTTCACGAGGATGTCGATGACTTTTATGTTTATAAATGGTCTGATTCTACTCTTTTTGCGGATGTTATAGGCTATGGTGCAGATTGTTATGTTTATCCCTTGAAAATGGTTTTTTATAGCGATAAGGCAGGCACCTTTGAGGAAAGAGCCATGGCTGGAGAGGAAATCGTTGAGTACATAAATAAATATGGCTGGGAAAGCGAGATTACAGATAGCTTTCTTGAGGATTTATATGATGGAAAAATAAGTCCTGATGCTTTTAATGAGCTTGTTAGTGGACCTATTTTTTATCCTGGTGTAAATCGTATTCATACATTTACTGTTGAGCGACCAAATAAGAGCCTGCAGGTTTATGAGCCTTGTAATGGCTGGCAAAAGTTCTGGAATGGCGGTATGTACGATAAGGATACAGGCGAAGAGATTGAGTTTTCATATTTTGAAAAAATCGACCTTGCTGACCTCGATAAGCTTTCAATAGATGCGTTCGCTGATAAGTATAAGGTAGATAGATACGATGTAAGCTGTGGAAATGGTGAGTGTGGAGCTTGCATTTCTTGTAACACAAAAAGCGAAAAATACAATGATTGCACTTGGTTTTTGCTTAGGTATGATACAACTAACTATCAATCCTACGAGAGCTTAATAGTCAATGCTGAAACTGGCGTAAAGGCTTGTGATTCTTATACCTTTTACGCAGATGTTATAAAAGGCTTTGACACAATTTCATTAACTCTTGCTGACTCTGCTGAGCAAGGAGCGGTTAAAACTGTATTTCCTTTAATTAAATCTCCTACAAATTTTGCAAGTGATTCTTGGAGTCCAAGTGAAAAGCCCGATTCGTGGATTGGTGACTTAAGAGATGGTGCAGATGATTGGCTTGGAATTTTTGAGCTTATTTTTAAAATATTACTCGGTCTTTTTCTTTTGCTCATCATATTTAAGATATGCGATATTATAAAGCCGGTATTTGTAGGTGCTTTTAAGATTGTTAAGTCACCATTTAAAAAGAAAAATCAATCGAATGAAAGGAAGGATAAAAAGTGATGAAAAAAATATTTTTAATGCTTGTTTTGTCTGTTGTATTCGTTCTTGCTTTGTGCGTAAATTCATTCGCCTTTGAAATACCTGAGGAATATGAGGGCACTAATTATGGAGCTCATTATGATACAAGTCATGATGGTGGTTGTTGCACTATTACAAATGGTGAAACAAGCGAAAATCACTATGATGAAGGCTATAAAGCTGGTTATGGTGATGGTCTTGAGTCATCAGCAATAACTGATGAGGAAAAGCAAGCAATTATTAGTGATTATCTTGCATCCTCTGCGTATGCCGAGTCTATAGCTCAGGCGAAAGCGGAAGCTGTTGAGGATTATAAGGGCTCTGAGCAGTTTAACGAGGATGTTCAAAATAGCGATGCATATCAAAGCGCTGTATCTCAAGCTTATAACAATGGAAAGCAAGATGGCGAAAATGAATATAAGGGCTCAGATGCAAATCGTTATGCTCTTCAAGCTCAATACCAAAGTGGTGTAGATAATGGCTATCAAGCTGGCTATGATGCCGGTTATGGCGATGCTTCGGAGACACTTTATGATAAGGGCGTTGCTGATGGAATGGCAAATTTCCGTACAAGCAACGAGTATAAAAACACTCTTCAAGCAAATTATGATGGCGGATATGAAGCTGGATATATAGAGGCTTCATCGGGTCAAGAGAATGTAAAGGATGATTCTTCAAGCTCTTTAGGCTATATATTGGGCCTTGCTGGTGGTTTAGTTGGTTTGTTTGTTCTTTATATGGTTCTCTCTAAGATTTCTAAAAAGAAAGGAAGGAAATAAAAAATGAAAAGAAAATTTAAGCTTTTATTTATAGCAATCAGCATCTGTGCTATGCTGTTTGCATTTGCAATAAGCTCGAGCGCGTCGAACTATATTGATTTGTCGGAATATGATTTTTCTGATGGCGTTTATTCTACTGTTTTTTTAAATACATATAAAGGTTCTGGTTCAGACTTTATTTCTTCGTCTCCTGAAGAGTTTGGTCTTTGTTATTTCGGTAATTCAATTGGTTATTCTTATGGTTTTATCAATATAGAATTTTGGGATTCCTTGATAATTTCTCAAAATGTTCAAAATGTAAGTGATTTTTCTAATTTAGCATCTTTTCTTATTAACAATGGTTACATATGTGATTTAGGTTCTGATGGAATTGGTTATGAGGTTGCTTCTAATGCTGAATTTTACTACAATGTATATCTTTCCTATAAGCAACAGCAGTCTTTGAAATATACTCAAGAAGATATAGATTCAGCAGTAACAGAAGCAACAAAGGATATGTATACTCAATCACAGCTTGATGAAGCGGTAGCTAAGGCTCTTGAGGATGCGGGAGTTGTTTTAGGAAATGGTATGGTTATGTCTCCTTCTTTCCCGGAAAATTTAGGAGATGGTTTGCCTACCTTTGCACAATATGGTTCTGTTGATGAAATAGAAAATTCCTTTAATTATTTGAGGTTTAATCTATATTTAGAAGAAGGTGGTACTTCTGATTATATTTACATTGTAGATATAAATGGATTTAAGAATTTTTGTTCTTCAAATAATATAACTACTGCTTCTGAATTTCATGCTTATATGAATACTTTAATGAATTCTTTTGAGGCTTATTCCGCACCTTATAATTATTGCAATTGTATTTCATCCATTGGATTTCTAAATGAAGGAGAAATTTTTAATTATTTCTATAACTATGAGAATCCACCAACAGAAGATGACCTTCAAGCAAAGTATGATGAAGGTAAGGTCGCTGGAGCAACAGAATACAAATCATCAGAAGAGTATGCAACAGCACTTAATAACAAGTATTCAGCAGGCTATACCGAGGGTATCGAGTCCTTTAAGAGCTCTAATGCTTATACAGATGCGCTCGACCTTCAATATTCTAATGGTAAGACAGCAGGTGTAACCGAGTATAAGGCTTCTACAGAGTATGCAAATGCTCTTGAGGCTGAGTATAACGAGGGTTACGATAACGGTGTGGCTGACACAGAGGGCGAAAATACAAAGAATACTATAACAAGGCTTGTAAGTATCCTTATCGGTGTTCTCGGCTTTGGAATCCTCTTTTTGGGCGTTCTCTCCGCTGTTGGCACATTCAAAATGAAAAGAAAACATAGATAATTTTTAAAAATGCCGGTGCACAGGCGTTGAAAAATAAAAGGAAGGTAAAATATGGCATTTAAAGATTTGTTCAAAACTAAGGCGGAGCGTGAAGCTTATGCTAAGGGTCGTAGGGACCAGTACAATAAGGAGCATCCAAAGCTAAGGTGGGGTGTGGAGTCTATTCATTATAATTTTAATGAAGACGGAACTCTATATGGTAAACCATATACTACTATGACATCAACAGCAAAATTTAAGACAAAGAAGGAAGCTCTTTCTGTTTGTAATGATGCTAAAAAAGCTGGCAAGCTACGCAAGAAGCGTGTTCTTGATGCTGTAAAGAAGAAAAAGGTAAATGTTTACGATTCTTCTGATTCTAGTTATACGGATTATCGTCTTGTGAAGCTTAATGAGCGTAAAAAGTGAAGGTGATTTTATGGTTAGATTTAAACGCAGGAAGCCTTCTAAGCTTAAGCTGAGTCAGCGGGCTCATGGGCGTTTGTATAGAAAGTATGCTAAGATTCGAGATTCCGGTGGAGCTTCTGGAGTTTCTTATGATGTTGCATTTCAGCGCGCTGAATATCATTATGCAGCTATTGTTGAGCAGCAAAAGAAGCAAAGAGTTTTAACTCCTGGTGAAAAGGAAAAGGTTTTCAACAGAGTAATATTTACATTCTATTAAGCGAGGTGATTTTTATTCGCAGAGCTAAAGCCTGGGTACATAAGAAGCTTTCTTCGGGTGTGCCAAAGGAAGAATTGAGAAATTGCGTTGGCGCTTTTTCGAACAAAAATAAAAGAAAGGTAATGAAAGAAAAAGGCTTGTCGGACAAGCAATATGAGAGGAGATATAATTTCCTCTATAATGCGTTTGTTTATCTCGAAAGCCTTTAAGAAAAACAGGTGGCCCGTTTATACGAGCCACCTTAATAAAAGGAGTTGAAATATTATAAAACAAAAATCTTTCATTAAACAACGAGATAAGTCTAAAAGATATAAACCTGTGAAGAACAAGAAAATTCTTGGGAAAATGAACAGGAGCTTATTTGCAAAACGGAAATCTCGTGTAGGTGAAGTTTACAGGGGTGTAACTAAATACATAGATAAAGAAACAAAGCTTGAAAGAAATTATGTCGTCTTGAAGGACAAAGACGACAGAGTTACTGTTGCTAAGTTAAAATCAATCAAAAAATTTGATGAAAATGGTAAAAATGCTGATATCGCATTGGTTGAGATAAATTCTTCTAGGTATGGTCTTGAAAAAAGAACTGGAGTTGATTTTCAAAGGTTTGACAGAAATCTTATGACTAAAAAATCTTTAGATATTAAAGATAAAAAGGTTTTTCCCGAAAAAACTCCTCGTTTTATTTTAAGCAATAAAGATAGAGATAAGGCTTTATTTCATACTGGTATAAGAAAAAGGTTAAAAAAAAGAAGCAACAAATAGTTGCTTCTTATACTGCGGGGCCGGAACAAAGCCGACTTAAACAACCTTTCGGTTGAGTTCGCTACCTTGCAAATTATTATACACGATTTTTACATATTTGTCAATACAAAATCAAAAATTTTCTAAAAATTTGGGGTGGTTCGGTGGTAAAAAGCTGGACCACCTTTAAGACCATAAAAAAGGAGATGATAAAATGGCATTTAAAACTAAGGCAGAAAAAAGAGCCTTTAAAATAGGGCTTTTAAGAGGTCAAAAAAAGAACAAAGGAAAAGCAAGCAACAAGGCTTTTTCCTCAAGCTCGTTTGATGCAAACGATTTCTTCCAGGCGGCTGTTGAATATGGAAGGCGAGGAAGGAGAGCTGATAGATGAAAAAGAAGCTTTTATATTTTCTCCAAATCGCCTGTTGGCTTACAATAGCCTTTTTTGTTGGATATGTGATATACACCTTTAATGTAATTTAGAGGTGCTTCGATGTCAAAAATAATAGGCTTTTTTAAAAAAATCAATCATAGGCATTATGTGGCGCTACTTTTAATTTCAGCTTCTGTTCTGCTTGCAGTCTTTAGATATGAGCTTTCCTGTCAAAGGCTTTGGCAGAGCTGTGTAGATTTGTTCTATTCGGTTGTTTATTACTTTTCGAATACATATCTTGGCATCGAGGACAAGCCTGTAACGGTTACAAGTGTTCCTGAGATTGATTTAACTAAGATTTTCTCGTTTGATATAGATGAGTTTTTAATTAAATGGGAATATTTTAGCGATTATTTGTTTTCTGGAGCTAATTTTAAAAATTACTCTATGAAGTTTCTTCTTTATACTACTCTTGTGGCTTCTGTTGCCTCTCTTGTAATACCTATGCTTATTCTTATTGTTTCACGCATTAAGGCTATGTATTTGAGCGAGGGAAGCGAGGAGGATAAGAATATTGATACTAAGCCCTTGCAGTTCTTTAAAAGGTTTATAGAGCCTGCTTTAATAGCAATATATAGGTGGATTAGCTCGTTTGTTTTCTTTATAAGACAAAGGCGTATTTACATTATATCTCTTGCTATTATATGGCTTTTAAACCTTAATATAATTACTCTTGCTGTGTCGTTGCTTGCGTATTATCTTTATTTTATGTCAAGCTTTGAGGTCCTTTCCTTGCCGAATTTTCTTTTAAAGCTTGTTTTGGACCTCCTTATTACTCTTAGTGGCTTGCCATTGGTTTTTTGGCTTGCTCTTATTTACATAATTATTACAAGCATTTTGAAAAGTGTAGCTTATGCTATCCTGGAGCATCACGAAATGAAAAATAGAGGTTTTATAAATGCTCAGCCTCTTGGTGTTTTGGGTTGCTGCACCATGGGAGGAGGCAAGACCTCGCTCATTACAGATATGGGCCTTAGCAAGTCGGTAATGATGAAAAATGACGCGCTTGAGATTCTTATTCGAAATGATTTAAAGTTTCCTAATTTCCCTTGGCTTCGCTTTGAGGATGATTTGAATAAGTGTTATGAAAATCACATTAGAAGGCAGGAGGATTTAATCAAGTATGGAAGCTCCTTAATCGATACGACAAAAACAATATATAATCTTGCATCGAGCAAGTATTGGGTTGTTAGTAAGTATGAGGAATTTAAGAAAAACCCCTGCCCTGAGAATCTTTGGGGATATGATTTTGAAAGATATCGATTTGAGTATGATGATGATTTATGCATTATAGACCTTTTTTCGGTCCTTATAACCTATGCCAAGGCTTATCTTGTGTATGTTGTTGAGTGCTCGTATATCTTTGGAAATTATTCCATTCGTGAGGATATGTTTTGCGATGATGGCTTTTTCCCTCTATGGGTTACTGACTTTTTCCATCGTTCACCCAGGGAAAGCGAGGTTGCATCTCATTTTGCCAAGATTATCGATTTTGATATGCTCCGTCTTGGTAAGAAGATGATTGAGCATAACAAAAATTCAGGTGCCTTTGAGTTTGGTGTTATTTGCTTAACGGAAATAGGTAAGGAGCGTGGAAACGCTAAGGAAAATAGGGAAATGAAAAAGAAGGATGAGGAAGCGAATCCAACTAATGATGGAACCGAGGATGCTATTAAAATGATACGCCATAGGGCTATGATTGATTATAAGCCCTTTGTTCAAATTTTCTCCGAGGAGCAACGCCCTGACAGCTTAGGCTCGAATACACGAGATACATTTAGCGTAATTCAAATTGTTGGCAAGAGTGAGCTCAAGGTGCTCTATAAGGGCCTGTTTTTTGACGGATTTATTCACGATATAATTTTCCCTCGCTTTAGAAGCTTTTATTTGAAAATGCGTAATCTGCGAGGCGATAATACGCTTCTTGTGTATATTCTTAAAAATATTTTCTCCTTTACAGAAAATAGATATACCAAGATGGAAAATCGTTTTGGCTATTATGTCCTCGATTTTGAAACAACCGTTGGCAAGCTCGATGGTAAGGCGATAGAATCTAAATACTATTTATCACGAAAAAAGACTTATTCAAATAGATTTGCCTCTGATTGCTATGGGGATTTCTTTGAGAAAATGGCTTATGAGTCCGGTATTGGTGTTCTTGATTTTATTGAGTATCTCAGCGCTCGCCAAACTAATGATGAAATGGCACTTCAAAATTCTTATTTTTATTTGAAGATGTCACAATATACTGAATTTGCGGAGGTGTAAATGTATAAGGATGCTAAGGTTTACTGTGATGGAAATGCATATATTGCAATTCCTCACAGGACCGGCATTTGCAGGAAAACGCTTCGACAAGATGAAATGATTATGATTGAGCAGGAAATACAGGTTGATGAAAATGGTGTGATTGTAGAGGCTGTGAAAGAGCCCAAAAAGCCGAAAAATCAACGAAATGAGGAAAAGGATATAGAAATACCTTGTGAGGCAAAAATGCCTGTAAAAACGGTCACAATCGAAAGGCTTGTGCCTAAAAGTTTTTTGTTCAATAAATATTATGCAGAAAGTCTTGAGCTCCCTTATAATGAGCGCAAGGAATATGTATTTGAAAGGCTTGAGCCTTATGCAGGCCCAGTAGGGCTTGATTCTTATATCAGTGAAGGCTTTGATAGAAAGCGTAGAAATTTAATATCGAAACGCAAGCGTATGGTTCGCAAGGCTTATCTTTATGGTGACTGGAATTATTTTGTTACTTTTACATATAATGATGAGCTTCATAATGAAGCCTCATTCAGAAAGAAACTTTCTGATTATTTAAAGAATAATTCTTATCGTAAGTCTTGGAAATATATTGGCGTTTGGGAGCGTGGTGAGGAGAATGACAGGCTTCATTTTCACGGTATCTTTGATATTCCTGAGGGCACCTTGCCAGGTAATATTACTGAGGTTGAGGAATATGATTTTAAAACTTATAAGATGAGGAAAACGCATCCCTGTGATTATATAACCAAAAAATTTGGTAGAAACGATTTCGAGGAGCTGGATAAAAACGACCTCTCAAGAGCTTTAGGCTATCTTATGAAATATATAGAAAAATCTGGTGAAAAAATTGTTTATTCCAGGGGCTTGCCCGAGTACAGGATAAGCGATATACTTGAGGAGGATGTTGTTTGTCCTTTAGATAAGTATGAGGATAGGCTTGTGTTGTTTGATGATTTTATGTGCATCGACAATGGCGTGAGACTTGGTGCCTGCACTCTTGAGAATTTGAAAAAACTGCCTTATTCTAATAAAAATTAGAAAAAGACAGGAGCAGAGGGCGATTTGGGAAAGCGGTTTAGCGCCAAACGCCCTGCTGTCTTTTCTATTTTTAGAAAAGCAGTTCAATTCACAGCAGTGCACCTGTCTCGTGCGTGCGCACGCACGCACGCTTGTTCAAGACAGGTGCACGCCTAACTCTCAAATTTTCAAATTTGAGTAAAAAAGCCCTTCAAAAATAGAAGGACTTTTTATCATATCTAAGTGTCAATTAAGGCGATAATTGTTCGACAACTTTTTGACAACTTTTTATAGGTAAAACAAAGGCTTTTATAGGTACAGAACGGAATTTAAAAAAATAATAAAAACCCTTATAAATACTGGTTTTATCAGCATTTACAAGGGTTTTTTGCTTGGCTGGGGAAGAAGGATTTGAACCCTCACAAACAGAGTCAGAATCTGTGGTGCTGCCATTACACAATTCCCCAATGCTCAATTATTTTAGCACAACATAGTTGCTTTGTCAATATTTTTTTGAAAATAATTTGATTTTTTAGGTTAGTGGTTTTCTTCACCGAATTACACTCTATTGCATTTAATATAATGAGGTGATGCTATGAAGCTATCGGAGCTATTTAAAAGGTGTCTTGAAATTCCTTACACTCGTGTTGAAAACTCCGCAGATTATGCAATTGAGAGAAGGGACAATGTCCTATACATATATTTTGAATGCTCAAACGGGGAGATAGATTGGCTGAACAATCTTGATTTTCCTGCCAAGCCATACGAGAGAATGGAGAGGGGACTTGTTTGGCTTGCACATAGGGGCTTTATGCGAGTTTTTAAGACAATCGAGCAATATATAGCCGACTATGTGGCTGATACAAGCCTTGAAAGCATAGTCACAGTAGGCTATTCTCACGGGGCAGGCGTTGCGGTTTTGTGCCATGAATACATATGGTACAATCGCCCCGACCTACGCCCCGTGCTTGAAACCTATGCCTTTGGAGCGCCAAGAGTTGTTTGGGGCGTGCGAGATGAAGCCCTTTTAAAGCGTTGGGATAGGCTACTCGTGATAAGAAATATTAACGATATCGTGACACACCTCCCCCCGAAAATTTTTGGATATAGCCATGTAGGGCATATGCTTGAAATCGGCAGGCGAGGCAAATATTCGCCAACTAACGCTCACCGCCCCGAAAATATAATGAAGGAGCTTTTAATTTACGAGGAACTAAATTGACACACGCCCTCCTTTGTGATATAATTGATATAACACGAAAAAGGAGAACGACTATGGTTAGCTTGGCGAATTCACTCCCATACACCTCAAACGGCATAACCATTTGCAAGGTTGAGGTTAACAGATCAAAGGTCACCTTTGTTGCAAAAAACGACACAGGTATCGCTATAAGTGGGCTTTCCGAGTTTGGCTTTAAATGCTACGCTCAGGACGGAACGGTTTTAAAGGCGTGTAAGCAGTATTTACACGAGATGAATAGTGGCGAAATGTGTAAATGTAGCTTTTACATTTCCTTAGACACCGCAAGCATAGAGCTTGGTGAGGGAACGCCTGAACCAACCACGCCATGCAGTGTAGATAAAACGGCACTTTATGGTGAGCTTGTTACAAACGCACTCCCCTGCATATTAAATGATATTTGGATTTTGAGAGTGAGCAGAGATGAGCAAAAAAGAATACAGGTAGCTATCTCAAACCGAGGCGAAAAAGCAATAGATAATCTTTCAAGCATTGAATACAAATGCTATGACAAGGATGGCATAGTTATCGATTCGGGCAAATGCTATCTTACCGATTTAGAGCCACAGGAGATGGCGAAAATAGCAGTCCGCACAAAGGAAGAAACGAGTAAAATTGTATTCCATAATGCTGACATAAGGACAAGTGTAGCTACACAACCCGTCGAGGTAGAAAAGCACAGGTCGTTAATTACAAACAAGCTCCCCTGTGACCTAAACGGCATACGCATTCTCGATATCTATCATATGCGTTCTGGAGTTGACATTAAAATAGAAAACAACACAGGCGGAGCCATATCGGGTAAATCCACAATAAGCTACAAGGCGTATGGCTTAAACGGAGTAGTTTTACGCTCTGATAAGCTTTACCTTGTCGATATGAACGCTGGCGAAAGAGCAGAGCTTAAAATAGGGGTTGAGGGAATTAGCAAAATAATCTTTGGCGAGGCATCTATTGAAAAGGGAAGGGACCACACCCAAATCCCAACTCGATTTTCCTCGGGCATAACAACTAACATTTTGCCCTGTTCAATGGGTGGAGTGTCTATAATTGATGTGAGCATAAGCAAAAATGCCAGCAAGCTTGTCTTTGCGTATAAGAACACCTCTGATTTTCCAATATCCGATCTTTCGAGCGTTGAATATAAATGCTACGATGCCTATGACTGTATAACACAAACAAGCAGTGCCTATCTAAATGGTATAAACCCGAAGGAAACGGGACAGAGTAGCTTTTTCCTGCCCTTGAACACAAAAAAGGTAGTCTTTACCGAGGCAAGGCTACAAAAGGGAGAGCTATTTTCGTATAGTGGTGACCTTAGCCGATATAAGGACATAATGATAAACACCCTTCCGTATACGACAAATGGCTTAACAGTACGCTCTGTGTCAAATAAGCTACATGTGTATATGCTTACGATTGAAAATAACACAGGTAATACTGTGTCGGGATATTCCACAATTTCCTTTAAATGCTACAATTCAAGAGGGCGTGTCGTATCAAGTAAAGCAACATATCTTGAAGAGATGAAAAACGGAGAAAGCTGTGTAGCAAACATTCTTATACCCGATGATACAACAATGCTAATTATTGGCACAGCATCAATCAAATAATAAAAAATCCACGACGCTGTCGTGGATTTTTATTGCTCTATTGTTATTTCCCTTCCGTCAGTTGTTACGGATATCATTCCATATCTTGTTTGATAAACGGCTACCTCGTACTCGTCAAGGAGTATAAGCGTATCAGGTGAGGCGGGGTTCCTTTTCGAGCAGGTTATCGCACCATACGACGGCTTTACCATATCCAAAAAATCTCTATAATTATCAAGATAATTTCCGTGATAGGGAAGCTTTACAAAATCGTATGTGCCAATTTGAGCATCAACAAGCTCCTTAACCCTTAGCTCCATAGCATCGCCACAGAACAAAAATTTCCTTTCGCCACACCTGAGAGAAATAACAAGCGAGGCGTTATTGTCCTCTTTATTCTTGTAGTGGCTTTTCTTGGGGATATCAATTTCAAGCTCGCACCCGTCAAGCGTCACACTATAATTGCTTGTTAACTTGGTAATCTCAACACCAAGCTGATCAAGCGTGCTGTGATACTCAATGTACTCGGGTGTGTCGGTAGAAAAGCTCGACTCAATAACCCTATCAACTCCATATAGCGTAGCCACATTTGACACATTTCCAATGTGGTCCTTGTCAAAGTGAGTGAGAATGAGAGTGTCAATTTTGGTATATTCGTTAGCACTCATATAAGCTTGAATGACAGACAAATTTTCCCTTTCGGCAGTGTCTATCATAACAAGCCTTGTGCCTGTGTTTATAACTATGCAATCAGCCTTTCCAACATCTAAAATATCGATTTTGCAAAGAAATTGCTCCTCAACCTCGTCTTGACCAAGCGAGCAGGAGATAAGCAATACACATAGAATAAGCACACAAGGTAAGATTATCCTTTTCATATCCTATTTCCTTCGTTTTCAAGGGGATTTATATAATTATTCTATCATAAAATGATGAAAAAATCAACACTTAACAAAGGGTAAGACAGCTCACCGAAGCAAAGCCCCATTTTAGGACAACAAAAAATGCCACGGAATTTCCGTGGCATTTTACTTTAACTTATTACTTGCAAGCCTCTTCGATAGCAACAGCAACTGCAACGGTCATACCAACCATTGGGCTGTTACCTGCGCTGATTAAATCGACAATATTGGCTGAAAGCAATTGACAGGTTAAATAAAATATACTATAATAAATTCGATATTTATAGGTTTGTCCCAGGAGAAATTAAATGAAAAAAATCGTATTGAGTCAAGCACATTTAGATAAAAGGAAGCAAAGAAAGCGTTTCGTTTTAAGAGACGATATTTTTTGCACTATATTGCAACAGAAGATGTGCGTGAAGGATTATTTCGATTTTAGTTTTTCATTTCCCGATGAAGTGGATAAGGTAATCATTGACGGTATGTACTCGGGTGATTGGTATTCTGTGTACGAAAGTGAAATTTTACCGCTTCGCCAAAATCCCATGTTGGCGCGTTTTCGTGACGCGGGGATAGACATTTTTGATGAATGGATAAAGCATGTTCACGGAAAGCAAAAAGAGTGTTGGCTGACATATAGAATTTCAGAGGTGGATGTGGATGTGGATATAAACCCTTTACCGATAAAGGAAGAACACCCCGAATGGTTTATTCCAGCGTTTGGATTCACAATGAACAATATGGCTGTGCCGGAAATTCGTGAGCATAAATTAAAGGTAGCCTTAGAAGTGATGAGAAAATACGCTTTTGACGGATTGGATATTGATTTTGAACGGCACACTCCCATCTTACCAGTTGGCGAGCAATGGGAAAAGCGGGAATGCGTAACAGAATTTATGAGAGAATTACGCATTGAGCTTTTAAAAATTGGGAAGGAACAAAACAGGGTTATAATGCTATCCGCACGAGTTCCCGATTGCTTGGACGGATGCCATCAAGATGGTTTAGATGTAGAAAAATGGATAAAAGAAGATTTGGTGGACTGTCTAACCCTTGGCTCACGCTCATTTGATGTTAAAGTGGAAGAGTTTAGGAAGCTTTCAAAAGATGTGCAGCTCTATGCGTGTTACGAGCCTTACCACACGGTTGACGGGTACTTTGCTCCATCGCTTGAAACACTGCGTGGAATTTGGTATTCCCATTTACAGCGTGGTGCAGATGCAGTAGAGTATTTCAACTGGTCAGGGCAAGGGAAAAAGGAAATGGTAGCGCATTATGTGCATCTTTATGGGATGGATCCTAAAAACGAGGATTACGCGCAGTTCGGTAGCGAGGATTTTACCGGTGCAAATGACAAAGAATTTTTGGAAAAGCAGAATAAAACTTATGTCATTGATAGAAAGGGTGGATATCCTTGGGGTATCGGCTACGGTAATTTAAACGCGGATAGACAGCTTCCTCGCGTTATTGAAAACGACGAAGAAGTGCGACTATATGTTGCGGAAAATGTAAAGAAAGCAAAAAGGGCAACTTTAAAATTGTTGTTTGAAGAGCTTTCACAAATTCCCGAAGTGTACTTTAACGGGCAAAAATTGTCTTTCTTGTCGCAACCTCACCGTGATATGCAAGTGACTGCGGAAAAGATCCCACCTATTTCGGGACATCCAGTAAGCGTGCGTCTTGCTCACGGAGAAGATCACAGCAAGAAATGTACTCTCTTAGAGGCGGATTTGACGGGCATGGAAACCCAAATAGGCTACAACATAATACATGTATTGACGAAAATGCCAGTAAGTCTTGAAAAAGTGGAATTGGAAGTAAAACGAATATGAAAATGAGCAACAAGAAAAAAGCAATTTTATTAGAATACCTACCTATGGCAGTGACGGGGATAATCATACTTGTTTGCGCTATCGTTTTTAAACAAATGTTTATCAAAGTATTACCATTGTTTTTCTCGCTACTTATTATGTTGCTCAATTCTCGGGCAAATCGTATCGGGTTCATTCTTGGAGCAATCAATAGTTGTATTTACATTATCGGCTACTTGATGGAAGGAGTGTACGGAACTGTCGCCTCCACCGTCTTTGGCATTGTGATAATGTTAATATCGTATTTTCGTTGGAAAAATAACGCTTATGGAAAAGCCACCGTGTTTCGTCGGTTTAGTGCACGCGGACGCGTGTTGCTTGCTTTGGTTTTGTGCGTGGCGTGGGCTGCGACGTCCTTTACTCTTTCAAAAATAGGAGGCACAGCAATAGCGATTGACGGCTTGACCATGGTTTTGGGCTTTGCCACGAACATACTAACCATCGTAGCCTATGTGGAAGCGCCATTTTTGAATATTATTAGTGGACTTTGCCAATTTGCACTTTGGGTGCAAATCGTATTTATCAACGGAAATTATGCCGCCATAACATATTTGGTGTATAATGTGTATTGTACATATATGATAATACGCACATTTTATCGTTGGCGCAAGCTCTATAAGGAGCAAAAGCACTGACATTTTTTAAAAAAATATGGACACATCATCAAGGATTTCTCCAAAATGATGTGTCTTGTTTTATTTATCCAAATTACCTTTCGCTGTATTTAAGGAAGCAATTAAAATTCTTCTGATTTTACCTGAATTCTGACTCGTTTTCTTATATACATCTTCGCTAATAATGGCGGTTTTAAAAAACAGTTTTAACCAATATTCAGTTTCGTGACATTCTTTTAGTGCAATTTGCATTTTCGTTATGAAATCAGCCTTGCTTTGAGCATAATTCGCTTCGTGAATATTTGCGCCTATGCTTGTTCCACTGCGCAAAATCTGATTTGTGAGTACACCTTTGCCTTTTATGTTTTCACACATATTGACAATTTGTATGGCAAAATCCATAGATAAATCTATCAAAATGTTATCTGTCATAATTTGCTCCTTTTTAATGAAATGTTGCTGCGCAACTTGAAATGACGGCGAGCCGTCTTGAAATGACAAGCGAGCTTGTCTTGAAATAAAATTTGCCTTTCCAAGCTTATCTAACATATGTGCCACAGGAGTTACCCTGTGGCACATTTCAAGTTCACCTTGTGAACATTTCATTCACTTTGTGTATTTCGCTTGCCGTTAGGCAAATTTCATTGCAAATAATCAGCGATTATTTGCAAGCCTCTTCGATAGCAACTGCAACAGCAACGGTCATACCAACCATTGGGTTGTTACCAGCACCGATAAGTCCCATCATTTCAACATGGGCAGGAACTGATGATGAGCCAGCGAACTGAGCGTCACCGTGCATTCTACCCATAGTATCAGTCATACCATAGGAAGCAGGACCAGCAGCCATGTTATCTGGGTGAAGTGTACGACCTGTACCACCACCTGATGCAACAGAGAAGTAGTTTACACCATTCTCATAGCACCACTTCTTGTATGTTCCTGCAACTGGATGCTGGAATCTTGTTGGGTTGGTTGAGTTACCAGTGATGGAAACACCAACATTTTCAAGCTTCATAATAGCAACACCCTCTGGAACATTGTCACTTCCGTAGCACTTAACATCAGCACGAGGACCATTTGAGTAAGCGGTTTCCTTAATAACCTTAACCTCTTCTGCATATGGATCGAACTCTGTCTCAACATAAGTAAAGCCGTTAATTCTTGAAATGATCATAGCAGCGTCCTTGCCAAGACCGTTAAGAATAACACGAAGTGGCTTAACTCTTACCTTGTTAGCGTTAAGAGCGATCTTAATAGCACCCTCAGCAGCAGCGAATGACTCGTGACCTGCGAGGAAGCAGAAGCACTCAGTCTCCTCGGAAAGAAGCATCTTACCGAGATTACCATGTCCAAGACCAACCTTTCTGTTCTCAGCAACTGAGCCAGGGATACAGAATGCTTGGAGACCAATTCCAATAGCGGCAGCAGCGTCAGCAGCCTTTGTGCAGCCCTTCTTAATAGCGATAGCAGCACCTACTGTGTAAGCCCAAACAGCGTTTTCAAAGCAAATAGGCTGAGTTTCTCTTACGATCTTGTCACAGTCGATACCCTTAGCGAGTGTGATTTCCTTACACTCCTCAATGGACTTAATGCCATATTCTTTAAGAGCTGCGTTAATTTTGTCAACTCTTCTTTCATATCCTTCAAACAATGCCATGCTCGTAACCCTCCTTATTGCTTTCTTGGGTCGATATAGTGGTCAGCATCTGCAAATCTACCATATGTACCCTTAGATTTTTCGTAAGCCTCGTTAGGCTCCATGCCCTTCTTAATGAAGTCAGTCATCTTGCCGAGAGAAACGAATTCATAACCGATAACCTGATTGTCCTTGTCAAGAGCCATTCTTGTACAGTAGCCCTCTGTCATTTCGAGGTAACGAACGCCCTTAGCCTTGGTTCCGTACATTGTACCAACCATTGAACGAGCACCCTTACCAAGGTCCTCCATACCTGCACCGATAACAAGACCGCCCTCTGAGAATGCAGACTGAGTTCTTCCATAAACGATTTGGAGGAAGAGCTCACGCATAGCGGTGTTGATAGCGTCGCAAACGAGGTCTGTATTAAGAGCCTCGAGAATTGTCTTGCCAGGAAGAATCTCAGCAGCCATAGCAGCAGAGTGAGTCATACCTGAGCAACCAATTGTCTCTACAAGTGCTTCCTCAATGATACCATTCTTAACATTGAGAGAGAGCTTGCAAGCGCCCTGCTGAGGTGCGCACCAGCCAATACCGTGTGTGTAGCCTGAAATGTCTGTGATTTCCTTTGCTTGTACCCACTTTCCTTCTTCTGGAATTGGAGCTGGACCATGCTTAGGTCCCTTAGCAACGGAGCACATGCTTTCAACTTCGTGTGAATAAATCATATGAATTTCTCCTTGAAAATAAAATTTTTTCGAATATATTATACATTATTTATGAAATAAAATCAACCTCTTTTTAACAAAAACCGATAAATTTCGTTCATTAAAATTATACACCCTAAATTGCTTGGTAAAAATACACTAAAAAAAGCAATTTCATATTTACATTTTATTTAAATTATGATAAAATATAGGTTGATGAATTTTTTGGAGGAAGGGTATGCGAATAGACAAGCTTTTGTCCGAAATGGGCAAGGCATCTCGAAAGCAAAGTGCAATGCTTGCGAAAAGCGGAAAGCTGACGCTTAACGGAGATGTAATAAAAAGGTGCGACATACATATCGATCCCGAAAAGGATATTCTCACGCTATGTGGCGAGAGGGTTGTTTACAAGAAATTCACCTACATTATGCTAAACAAGCCTGAGGGCTATGTTAGTGCAACTGAGGACGGACGGGAGAAAACCGTTCTTGAGCTTTTGCCAGAGGAGGAAAGAAGAAAAAATCTCTTTCCCTGTGGACGCCTTGATAAAAACACGCTCGGTCTTATGATACTCACAAACGACGGAGATAGTGCACACAAAAACCTTTCTCCAAAGCATCACGCGGAAAAGGTCTATGCCTTCAAGACGGCTCACCCGCTTTGTGAGGATGATAGAGTGAGGCTTGAAAAAGGCGTCGATATCGGTGGCTATACAACAGCCCCCTGCACCCTAACTCTTGACAAGGACGGGGCGAGTGGCAAAATCACCCTCACCGAGGGCAAATATCACCAAATCAAGCGTATGCTTGAAGCGGTTGATAACAAAATAATTTATCTTGAAAGAATAAGCTTTGCGGGCATTGAGCTTGATTCCTCGCTCAAAAGAGGCGAGTGGAGATATCTCACCGATGCCGAGCAGGCACTTTTTATAGGAGAGAAAAAATGAAAAAAGATCTTTTGCCAAGTGATGTGAATTGGTATAGAGCCAATTTTCATTGTCACACCAAGCATTCGGACGGTGCTTACACCCCCGAAAAGGTTAAGGAGGTCTACAAGAATCACGGCTATTCAATCGTAGCGTATTCTGACCACGATATTTTGCTCGACCACTCCGACTTGAATGATGAGGGCTTTCTTGCACTTACAAGCTGTGAGTATTCTGTCACACAGGGACAGCCAACATTTCCTGAAATCGACGGTGTTGAGGTTGGTAGATGGCAAAGAGCAAAGTGCGTTCATTTAAATATATTTTCTAAGGATCCACACAATACCTTCCAGCCTGCGACAAATGCAGACCAATTTTGGATTTTGAAGGAAAGATATGCTGATGTCTTTAAGGGCGACGGCTATATGAGAGAGTATACCACGGAAAGCATAAACGAGGTTATAAGACGCTGTAACGAGGCAGGCTTTCTTGTTCAGCTCAACCACCCATATTGGTCACTCAATGAGCGTGAGGACTATATAAATATGGAGGGACTTTGGGGACTTGAAATTCTCAACTATGCAACCGAGCTTGAAACAGGAAGCGAGTATTGCCCATACATTTATGATGATATGGTAAGAAATGGTATGCGTAATCTTGTTTGCACAATGGGCGATGACAACCATAACCACGGCGATAGCGTTCGAGAGTCCTTTGGTGGCTCTACAATGATAGGAGCTAAGGAGCTTAAATACGAGCAGGTTATCGAGGCTATGGAAAAGGGACATATCTACTGTACAAGTGGCAGAGATAACCCACCACAATTTAAGGCTCTTTATGTTGAGGATAATATAATAAAGGTAGATTGCACACCTGTTGAAAGCATATTTATCAATGGCTATGGCAGATGTGATCGCCACTATACAGCTCCCGAGGGAGAAACCCTTACCCACGCAGAATTTCCACTTCGTAAGAGCGATGTATATTTCCGTGTTACAATAAGAGATGAGCGTGGAAACAATGCTCATACTCATACATATCAAGTTAAGGATTATTTCGAGGAGTAAGCTATGAGAAAGGATCTTTTGCCAAGTGGCGTTAATTGGTATAGAGCCAATTTGCACTGCCACACAACAATTTCTGATGGAAATCTAACCCCTGAGCAGGTCAAGGATGCGTATAAGGCGATGGGCTATTCGATAGTAGCCTACACCGACCACGAGATTTTGCTTGATCACTCTGATTTAAATGATGATGGCTTTCTTGCTATCACAAGCTCTGAGTATTCTGCAAACGAGGAAAATTCCACATATCCCGATCCAACAGGAGGAAAATTGGACAATTCTTGGAGCAGAAGAAGAGTTGTACATATGAACATATTCTCAAAGGACCCTCACAACACCTTCCAGCCAGGCGCTCACGATGATACTCTTTGGGCAAGCGACGGAAGATATAAGGGGCAGGGAAAATGCGACGGCTTTGTTCGCCAGTACACCGTAGAAAATGTAAACGAGGTTATAAGACGCTGTAATGAGGCAGGCTTCCTCGTTCAGCTTAATCATCCATCTTGGTCGCTCAATGACGAGAATTTTTACCTTAACCTAAAAGGACTTTGGGGACTTGAAATTCTCAACTACGCAACCGAGCGTATAACGGGCAAGGAATACTGCCCAATGATTTACGATGATATGGTAGCGTCAGGAATGACAAGCCTTAACTGCGTTATGGGTGATGATAACCACAACAGAGGCGGTAGCCTTGCACACTCATTCGGTGGCTCTACAATGATAGGAGCTAAGTCGCTTAAATACGATCAAATTATGGAGGCTATGGAGAAGGGACATATCTATTGCACAAGCGGTAGAGAAAACCCACCTCTTATCAAGGCACTCTATGTTGAGGATAATATAATAAAGGTAGATTGCTCACCTGCACAAACCGTATTTCTAAACGGCTATGCTCGCTCTTATCGTATAGCAGAGGGCGAAAACGGCGAGGATATTACACATGCAGAGTTTAGGCTCGACAAAAACGACCTTTATTTCCGTATAACAGTAAGAGATAAGTATGGAAATAATGCACACACCCACTTTTACCCTGTTGAGGACTACCTCGACAAGGAATAACCCAATTGATGTAAAATTTTTATGAAACAAAGGATAAAGCAACAATGAACATTATTAATGAACTTGCAAAAGAATTTGGTTTAAGAGTAAGTCAGGTTGAGGCAACCGTAGGACTTATAGACGACGGCAACACAATCCCTTTTATCGCACGATATAGAAAGGAAGTAACAGGCTCACTTGATGACGCTGTGCTTCGTGACCTTGATGAAAGGTTAAAATACCTTCGTTCTCTCGAAGAGAGAAAGGCAGAGGTAAGAGCACTTATTGAGGCACAAGGAAAGCTCACCCCTGAAATAGAGGAGGCACTTGTAAACGCTAAGATACTTACCGAGGTTGAGGACATTTATCGTCCCTACAAGCCAAAGAGAGAAACAAGAGGCTCACTTGCAAGAAAGAGAGGACTTGAACCACTCGCTCAGCTCATTATGGAGCAAAGAGATGCATATCAGCCAAGCATTGATGAGGTGGCAAAGGACTACATAACCACCGAGGCTGAGGATAAGAAAATGCATGTCAAGACCGTAGAGGACGCAATAAACGGAGCAAAGGACATTATCGCCGAGGATATCTCCGATAACGCAGAGTATAGAAAGTCAATTCGTGCTCTCACCTTTGACCACGGTGTTATCTCATCGAGAAAGGCAAAGGACGAGCCATCTGTTTACGAGGCGTACTACGAGTATAACGAGGGCGTTAAGAAAATCCCAGGTCACCGTGTTCTCGCAATCAATCGTGGCGAAAAGGAAGAATTTCTTAAGGTTAGCGTTGAAATCGACAGCGAGATTATTCTCAACTACCTCTTTGCACAAATCATTACTAATGTAAAAAGCCCAGCTAAGGAGTATTTAGCATCAGCAATCGTTGATAGCTACGATAGACTTATAGCACCAAGCGTTGAAAGAGAAATTCGTACCGCCATCTTTGATGATGCAAGCGAAAGTGCAATTAAGGTTTTCTCTGATAACTTGAAGCATCTTCTTATGCAAGCACCTCTTAAGGGCAAGACCGTGCTCGGCTACGACCCCGGTTATAGAACAGGCTGTAAGCTTGCCGTTGTAGATAAGACAGGAAAGGTTATAGATACCGCCGTTATTTTCCCAACAAAGCCAAGAGAGGATATTGAGGGCTCTGCAAAAATTGTTGAAAGACTTATAAGAAAATATGGCGTAGATGTTGTCGCTATCGGCAACGGAACAGCATCAAAGGAAAGCGAAATCTTCATCGCAGGCGTTCTCAAAAAGCTTGGCGATACAGAAAAGAAATATATCGTAGTAAGCGAGGCGGGAGCATCAGTTTACTCAGCATCTAAGCTTGGAACAGAGGAGTTCCCCGACTTTGATGTTACACAGCGTTCAGCTGTTTCAATCGCAAGAAGACTTCAAGATCCTCTTGCAGAGCTTGTAAAGATTGACCCTAAGTCAATCGGCGTTGGACAGTATCAGCACGATATGAAGCAGGCAAGACTCGACGAGGCTCTCGGTGGCGTTGTTGAGGATTGTGTAAACAGCATCGGCGTAGATGTAAACACTGCATCATATTCGCTCCTTTCATACATTTCAGGCATCAACCTCGCATCTGCAAAGAATATCGTAAAATACCGTGAGGAGAATGGCGAATTTACAAAGCGCTCACAGCTTCTCAAGGTTCCAAAGATTGGTGAAAAGGCATATCAGCAGTGCGCAGGCTTCCTAAGAGTTCCAGACTCAAAGGAAATCCTTGATAACACGGGCGTTCACCCAGAGGCATACGAGGCTGCTAAGGCACTCCTTGCAAAATTCGAATACACCATGGCAGATGTTGTGGCAAGTAATTTGAAGGACCTTCGCCAAAAATGTGCTAAGTATGGCACTAAAAAGCTCGCACAGGAGCTTGGAATAGGCGAGCCAACTCTTCTCGATATCATAGGCGAGCTTGAAAAGCCAGGCCGTGATGTTCGTGATTCGCTCCCACAGCCTATCCTTCGTGATGATGTTCTCAGCATGGAGGACCTTAAAGAGGGTATGATTATGGTTGGAACCGTTAGAAATGTAATCGACTTTGGTGCGTTTGTTGACATTGGCGTTCATCAGGACGGCTTGGTTCACATTTCCGAAATCTCCGACAAGTATATCAAGCACCCAAGCGAGGTGCTCAGCGTTGGCGATATAGTTAATGTAAAGATTAAGAGCGTCGACCTTGGCAAAAAGAGAATTGCATTAACAATGAAGTTCTAATGTTGACATAATCAACAAACCTGCACAAGAGTTGTGCAACATATACAAAAAATAAGCACAAATTTTGTGCAAATTACCACTATGAATTTTCAAGATTTTTTGTTATAATTATTTTATATTAGAATGCCTAATTACGGCGTTAGTATAGTAAAAACGAAAAATTGCTAAAAGCAAGGAGAAATATTATGTCAAGCTTGTCACTAAAACACATTTACAAAAAATACCCAGGTGGAGTTACTGCCGTATCAGATTTCTGTCTTGAAATCGCTGATAAGGAATTTATCATCTTCGTTGGTCCTTCTGGTTGCGGAAAGTCAACAACTCTTCGTATGATCGCAGGACTCGAGGAAATTACTGAGGGAGAGCTCTACATAGGTGATAAGCTTATGAACGATATCGCTCCTAAGGATAGAGATATTGCGATGGTGTTCCAGAACTACGCTCTTTATCCTCATATGACCGTTTACGAGAACATGGCATTCGGCCTTAAGCTTCGTAAGGTTCCAAAGGAAACAATCAAGTGCCGTGTTGAGGCTGCTGCAAAGATACTTGGTATTGAGTCACTTCTTAACAGAAAGCCTGCTCAAA
>JAZNYH010000103.1:0-5144 GCA_045594305.1 Eubacteriales bacterium
CGCACATAGTGCGTAGCGGTGCTCAATCTGTCGCTAAGCTTTAATTGCTTCATTTCTTGCTATCAAGGTGTGCGTTTATCTTTGCGATAAGCTCATCAGCGTTTGTTCCGTGTGCTGCACAAGCATCCTCGATGCTTTCGCCTCTTGAATGAGGACAGCCAAGACAATGCATTCCTATCTCCAAGAAAAATTGTGCTGTTTCGATGTCATAATCAAGTACATCGCCAATGAGAGTTTGCTTTGTAACTTCCATTTTTATTCTCCTTTTATTAATTTTATATCTCCACCGACAGAGGCAAGCTTTTCAGTTAATTGCTCATAGCCTCTTACGATATAGTTAACATTATTTATTGTACTTACTCCTGTTGCTCCAAGCCCAGCCACCACAAGTGCTGCCCCAGCCCTTAAATCAGTAGCGTCAAGCTCTGCACCGTAAAGCCTTGCTTGTGACACAAGCACTGTATTATCTCGCTTTTCTATCTTAGCACCCATTTTTTCAAGCTCCGAAACATAAGCGAACCTGCCTGGAAATATTGTTTCCGTTACGCTTCCACCACCCTCACAAAAGCATAAAAGAGCCGAAAATTGAGGATGAAGATCGGTTGGGAATGACGGATATGGTGCAGTTGTCACACATACCCCTCTTGGTCTGTCCGAGCTCACATATATCTGCCTACCGTTATTATAGGAAATTTTTATGCTCATTTCATCAAAAATTCCCTTCAAGCATCTTATATGGTCGTATTCAGCATTATTAAGCGTTAGTGCCCCACCAGTTGCTCCTACACAAGCAACATAGGTAAGAGCCTCTATTGTATCGGCATAAATTCGATATTTTGTTCCCCTAAGGCTCTTGACACCATTAACCCTTATATAACTACCAAAATGCAGAATATCTGCTCCACAAGCGTTCAAAAAGCGTATTAAATCAATGATGTGCGGCTCTTTTGCCACATTTTCGATAATGCTTTGCCCCTCGACAAGTATCGTGGCCATTATCATATTTATTGTACCACCAACAGAAATTTTGTCAAGTACTATTTTTGTGCTTTTAGGTGGTTTTTTATATTTTAATTGGATAAATCCGTCGCTCTCATCGCCCTTAGCTCCAAGTCTTTTAAGACCCTTTATATGCTGTTCAATTGGTCGTGAGCCAAAGTTACACCCACCAGGATACGGCATATAAATTTCGCCAAACCTTGAAAGGCATGTAGAAAGAAGATATGACGAGGCTCGCATTTTAGATATCAAATCAAAATCTAAGCCTTGACATTGAGCATTTTGAGTATTTATTTTAACGGTATGCTCATCTACAAACTCTGCAACGGCACCCATTTTTCTCAATATAGAAAGTGCATTTTCGACATCGCTAACCCTTGGGATATTCTCTAAAATGCACTCGTCCCTTATCAGTAAGCAGGCAAATATTATAGGCAAGGCAGAATTTTTCATTCCACCTATTTCAATTTTTCCGCTAAGTCTTCGCCCACCTTCAATTAGTATTTTATCCATTATTACCTCGTGAAAATAAGACTGTTAACAGTATATTCACACAAGATAATAAATGTTTATTTTATTCGTGACTTGTAGTATGCAACCGTAAGGTCTGTTACCATTCCGTAGCTCTTAGTTCCCGCCTCTTGTCCATTCGCCTGCAAAAACGAGTCGTTTAAGCTACCAGATATTTGAGAGGTCTTTGAATCAGCATATTTCTTAAAAAACTCTGAATAACTAATTCTATCCCCTAACGCCTTTTCACAAAGCTGACTTGAAGCCTGTCTATAAAGTTCCTTATCCGCAGAATAAAGTGCACTCATAACATTTTGATATACATCAAGATATCCGCTGTATTGTAAAAACTTATCATCAGAGCCTATGCAGACAAGGAATGCTACAAAATTCGCCTCATCCTCTCTTGCAACGCCTCTTTGATGTGCAAGCTCGTGTGCAGAGCTTGACGCAATGATAAAATCGGGATAATTAACATTGACATTGCTTTCGCCCGTCATAAACGAATACACGCCTGAAATATGCGTGTAGGTAAACGGCTCGCTTAGCATTATAGGCTTTACCTTGCTCCAAAAATTATGAAGCACACCATACTCATCAACAAAGGAGTCATATGAGCTACAAAGCTTAGAGCTCAGCTCCCAATATGAATATGGCATTTGTGACGCTCCTGTGCTATCGTAGGTCACACTATTAGATAATTCATTTATGTTGTTTGTTAGCCATATTGCAGTATCATAAAGCTCTATGGCGCTTATATTTTGCCTATCAATACCGAGTCTTTTATCAATTGTTGTGGTATTATATCCACTTGAATAGGTCCAAACAAACAAAATAAATATAACACACAATATACAAAGTATATTGCATAGATATCTTACACCGTTTTTTCTACCCTTTTTAATTTGCTTTACTCCAAAAAAGATTAGCAAGCCAATCCATATTGGCATTGTTATAAGCAATATTTCAGCTATCGAAAAAGGAACAACCGAGGTAACAGTAGAAATGACCACTCTTACGGGCATTGAAAGATAAGAATTAAAAAAGTTTGCAAACGAGCTTGAGCATCTAAACGCAATATAAATAATAAGGCTCAATAATGTTAAGGCAAAGATAATCATCGCCTTAAGCGACACATATTCTCTTATCTTACGGAAGCTCATTTCCAAAAAATCTCCTTATAATACTCATCATATCCTCGGGGATTTTAGCCTCAAACTCCCCTATTTCATCTATTTTTAATCTATAAGCGTGCAATGCTTGACGAGGTATTATATCACTCGCTCTGCCATAAAGGTCATCTCCGATAATAGGGTGACCTATGCTTGCCATATGAACTCTTATTTGATGAGTTCTTCCTGTAATAGGTGTAACAAGCAAAACGCTAACATCATCGCACGAGAGCAAGGTCTTATATTTAGTGACAGCAAAATCTCCATCATCTGCAACAATCCTTGTTATTATGCTTTCCTGCTCTCTTTTTATTGGGGCATTTATCTCCCCATCGCTTGGCGTTTTACCCTCTACAATCGCTATATATTGCTTGTGAAATGCACCCGAAAGTAGCCTTTGAGAAAGTATATGAGCATAAAAGCGATTATTGGCAGTAACAACTATTCCACTCGTATCCTTATCAAGCCTATTTATAGACCTAAAAACATATGGTCTGTCAGCATATCTGAATGCAAGGGCATTTGCAAGTGTATCAGTATAATGCTTTAACGATTGGTGTGTAGGCATATTAGGGCTTTTGTTTACTACTGTGAGGTTCTCATCCTCGTATATTATGTCAATTGGAATATCCGTTTTTTCAAGAAATTCGTTTTCATCCTCTTCCTTGTCGGTAAAATCCAAGGTTAGAACATCATTTTCCAATAAAACTCTTCTTACTCCTACTCGTTCACCATTCACAAGCATCGAATTGGGATGTCTTTTAAGCTGTTTTATAAGCCCAGCGGACAGACCGAGCTCTTTCTTTAAAAAATCCCTTAAAATTATTTTGTCCTGTTTTGCATTAATAATATATTCCATACAGATATTTTAACATGAAAGCACAAAATTTTCAACAAAAGCGTGAAGTATTTAAGAATATTTTCCACTTTTTTCAAAAAACTCTTGAAAAAGCCTTAAAAATAGGGTACAATTAAGTATATTTTTTAGGAGGTACACGAAATGGATTTTATGCCTATTATCATGATCGTTCTCTTGGTTGTTGTATTTTTCTTTATGTACAGATCAAACAAGAAGCAAGAGCAACAGGCTAACGAAATGAGAAATAATCTCGAGGTTGGTGATGAAATCACTACTATCGGTGGTATTGTTGGTGAAATCGTAAGCATTAAGGAAGAAACTATCACCATTGAAACCAGCAGAGATAAGACAAAAATAAGATTTTTGAAGACCGCTGTTCGCAATGTTGATGTAAGTGCTGCTCAAAAGCGTGGCGAGGTTCCAATGGACGGCGCTGATGCTAAGGAAGAAAAGTCATCAAAGATCGAAAAGGCTGAAAAGGTTGACGACAAGAAGGCTACTGAGGCTGTTGAGGCTTCTGATGCTCCTGTTGAATCCGCTACTGAGCCTGAAGAAAAATAATTTCATATATTTAAAGCCTTGCAAATATACTTTTACTAAGTAATGTTTGCGAGGTTTTTTAATATGAACACTAACTTAAAAAGAGCCTATACAAACGGCTCACTTCCCTTTCACAAGCTACTTTTAAGAAGCTTGCTTTTGCTACCCATATTTGCTATTTTGTCAGTTGCTATGGTATTTTTATGCTCCGCCATATTCTATAATACCGATAATCCACTTGGAGGTGCAGATATAGCATCTATTATTGCACTATACTCGGCAACCGCCATTTCATCTATTGTGCTAACTCGTATAAACAAGGAAAAATGGCTTCTTGGTGGGCTTTTCCTCGGTGTTATGATTTATTTAGCTACCCTTTTTCTTGCTATCTTTGTAAAGGATGAGGTAAATAAGCAAAATATATTATTAAGAGTGCTTGTTCCTATCATTTCTGTTGCTTTTGCGTTTCTTTCAAGAAAACGCACTCCAAAAAAGCATATACATAAGCCAAAAAGGCGAATATAAAAAAGAAAAAGCTCCGTTTTCACGGAGTTTTTTTCTTTCAATTAATTAGAGCTGTTCCTTAACCTTGGAAGCCTTACCAACTCTATCACGGAGATAGTAGAGCTTAGCTCTTCTTACCTTACCGAGTCTGGTAATCT
Organism: Eubacteriales bacterium; assembly: GCA_045594305.1. Classification (GTDB taxonomy): domain Bacteria; phylum Bacillota; class Clostridia; order Oscillospirales; family CAG-272; genus RGIG2000. The sequence continues at coordinate 4,743 of JAZNYH010000103.1, forward strand.
CAACCTTAGCTACATGAGGAGAATGAAGTGGGAATGTCTTCTCAACTCCACAACCATAAGCAACTCTTCTTACGGTGAATGTTTCAGAAATTCCGCCACCGTGCTTTGCAATAACGGTACCCTCGAAAATCTGAATTCTTTCTCTTGTTCCCTCTTTGATGAGGTTGTGTACCTTTACAGTGTCACCAATGTTGAACTGTGGTACTTCTGTTTTCAATTGCTCGTTTACAAGTGCTTGAATCTTATCCATTTCAGCGCCCTCCATTTAATCATAGGGTGTTCATACAGAGCTCGCAGCGGACCACCCCGTTTGGTGCAACAATGCACACTTGGGGACATTATAACATAGATATTTTTAAATTGCAAGCACTTTTTTTATTTTTTTGAAAAAATTTGTTTTTT
>JAZNYH010000104.1:0-37312 GCA_045594305.1 Eubacteriales bacterium
CATAGTCGGTGCTTTTTCTTTTGCATAATAGAGAACAATCGCATCTAAAAGGCGATTGAATAAAAAAGTAGAGATTTGCTTTCAACAAATCTCCACCTTAAATAACTGTAAAATTTAGTAGCGTAATTCTATTTTTTGTTATAAATATTACTTACGCCTTTGTCCTATGCCTTTGATATGGTTACCGAGAGGGTTGAGATGAGGTGTAGGAGATGCGAGTGCGTGAGCGTCGGCGTACTTTGTACGGTAGAGTAGCAATCGCATCTAAAAGGCGTAGATAAAAAAGTAGAGATTTGCTTTCGGCAAATCTCCACCTTAAATAACTATAAAATTTAGTAGCGTAATTGTATTTTTTCTTTACAAATATCTTACGCCTTTGTCCTATGCCTTTGATATGGCTACCGAGAGGGTTGAGATGAGGTGTAGGAGATGCGAGTGCGTGAGCGTCGGCGTACTTTGTACGGTAGAGTAGCAATCGCATCTAAAAGGCGTTTAGATGAAAAAGTAGAGATTTGCTTTCGACAAATCTCCACCTTAAATAACTATGAAATTTAGTAGCGTAACTGTATTTTTTCTTTATAAATATCTTACGCCTTTGTCCTATACCTTATATCAAGCCTCTTATTTAGTAAAGAGCTCTGCGATTTGTACAGCATTGGTAGCAGCACCCTTGCGTACCTGATCACCACAGCACCAAAGAGTAACTGCGTTATCAAACACAAGATCCTTACGAACTCTACCAACGAAAACGAGGTCTTGGTCAGAGGTTACGATAGGCATTGGGTAAACCTTGTTTGCACCATCGTCATAGAGCTTACAGCCCTTTTCATTAGCAATAGCCTCTTGAACCTCAGCAACGCTAAGTGGCTTTTCTGTTATAACAGTTACAGAAATGGAGTGTGAGCGAACAACAGGAACTCTAACACAAGTGCATGTTACATTAAGCTCAGGAAGGTGAAGGATTTTTCTACCCTCGTTTTGCATCTTCATTTCCTCAGTAGTGTAGCCATTGTCACCAAATGAGCCGATATGAGGAATTACATTGCAAGCGATTTGATGCTGGAATACCTCAGCCTTAATTTCGCCACCGTCGATAACAGCCTTCATTTGCTCCTCAAGCTCAACAGGTCCTTGTGCACCTGCACCACTTGTAGCCTGATAGGTTGAAGCAACCATACCCTTGATTTTTGAAAGCTTGTTAATAGCATTTACAGCAACGAGAGTGATAATAGTTGAGCAGTTAGGGTTGGAAATTACGCCATTGTGCTTGAATGCGTCCTCTGGGTTGATTTCTGGAACAACCAATGGAGTGTCATCGCACATACGGAAAGCACTTGAATTGTCAACAAAGATAGCACCAGATGCTACAATGTCATCCTTAAACTGCTTTGCAACTGCATTTGTAGCAGCACCGAGAACAATATCAAGTCCCTTGAATGCACCAAAGTCAGCGAGTTGAATTTCTATTTCCTTGCCCATAAATGGGATTTTCTTACCAACACTACGAGGGCTTGCGAGAAGTCTAAGCTCACCAATTGGGAAATTTCTCTCCTCAAGCACCTTCATCATCTCACGGCCAACTGCACCAGTTGCACCGAGAATACCTACATTAAACTTTTTCATTCTTCTACCTCACTAAGATTATATAATACTCGAATAGCCTTCTTAAAGTCCTTATCATCAACACCGATGATGATATTAATTTCATCAGCACCCTGCTCAATCATACGGATATTGATATTGTTTTCACCAAGAGATGTGAAAATCTTTCCTGCAATACCGATATTAGCAGCAAGCTTTCTACCAACGATAGCAATAAGGCTTATATCATTTGCGATATTGATTGAATCAGGAGCAACTGCATCGTTAAGAGCAGAGATAAGCTCGTGTAGATTGTTCTCAATAGCGCTTGTGGAAACAACAACAGAGAAGCTATCAATAGAGCTTGGAATATGCTCAATTGAAATGCCAAAACGCTCAAATACCTCAAGAGAGCGTCTTACATAGCCAACCTCATCGTTCATTCTATTCTTAGCGATTGTAATAATTGAGTAATGCTTCTTACCAGAAATACCGGTGATGAAGTGAACATTCTTGTCCTCCTCTTCATCATCAAACTTCTCCATAATGAGAGTTCCACGAGCGTTCATATCGTTTGTATTCTTGATGTAAAGAGGAATAGACTTTTGTCTTACGGGGAAAACGGTTTCCTCGTGAAGAACCTCAGCACCCATATAAGAAAGCTCACGAAGCTCAGCAAAGGTAACATTCTCAATAGGTCTTGGATTTTCAACAATTCTTGGGTCAGCTGTCATAATACCTGAAACATCGGTCCAGTTCTCGTACATATCAGCATTTACTGCTGCCGCAGCGATAGCACCTGTAATATCAGAGCCACCACGGGAGAAGGTCTTGATATTTCCGTCAGGCATAGCACCATAGAAGCCAGGAATTACAATGTGAGGTGTATGCTCAACAATGCTTGCGAGATTTTCATAGGACTTTTCAAAGTTAACCTTACCATTATAGTTGAATACGAGCCAAGAAGCACTATCAACAAAGGTATAGCCAAGATACTCAGCCATAAGCCTTGCATTGAGATACTCACCACGAGAAACTATGTGGTCAACGCTTGTTTTCTTGTTAAGACCAGATGCAATCTTGTTAAACTCATAATCAAGATCCTGTGTAAGACCACAGGAATTTTTGATTTCTATATATCTTTCCTTGATCTTTTCGAAGATTTCATCAAATGGAGCATTGAACTTTATGTGAGCCTGCAAGAGGTAGAGAAGGTCAGTAACCTTCATATCACCACTAAAACGCTTACCAGGAGCAGAAACTACAACAATTGCTCTTGAAGGGTCTGCATCAATAATTTTTTTAACCTTGGCAAAGGACTCACCTGATGCGAGCGAAGAACCGCCAAACTTTACTACCTTAATCATATTTACTCCTCAATTCCCGCAAAGAATGCGCACTCGTCAAGGGCGTAAATATCCTTAGCTACCTTGTGCATCTTGGAAACGGTTATTTTCTTAGTTGTTATAAATTTGCATCCGTCAATTACCTCAACCTTGTCAAAGAAGTCGTAGTTAACATCAGCACTTGTTCTAATATAATATGCTCTTTGGCACTCATCGTTACTTACATTGATAGCAGATGGCTCAAAGCGAAGAGCAGTATCACCATTTACAATGTCGATAACATCCTGAGCAAGAGCATTTCCTGTTGGATACTTGCCAGCACCCTGACCAAAGAAGGAAAGGCGACCAACGCTTTTTCCAAACAAGGAAATCATATTGTTGTTCTTTGTTACATTGCTTTCAAGAGCGTTAGCATCAAGCAAGGCAGGCTCAACAAATACGCTCACGCCATTTTCACCCTTAGTTCCAAAGCCAAGATAGCGAACTGTCTTGCCAAGCTTAGAGGTGATATAGTCAATGTCGACCTTTTTAATGTGTCTAAGAGAGAAAATTTGAACATTTTCTTCCTTTATTATTGTATTAAAGGCGAGGCTTGATGAGATTGCGGTCTTTCTTGCAGTGTCAAGACCATCAATGTCAGCAGAAGGATTAGCCTCTGCATAGCCAAGCGCCTGAGCCTCTTTGAGAACCTCATCAAAATCGCTACCATTAGAAATCATAGCGTCGAGAATAAAGTTAGTAGTGCCGTTCATAATGCCCATAACCTTGTATATCTCATCGCATCTTACGCTTCTTTTGAGATTGTAAAGCCAAGGAATACCACCACCAGCGCTTGATGTAAAGCGAAGGGTTACTCCGTTTTCGAGAGCAAGACGGTGAAGCTCCTCGTAGTAGGTGCAAATAAGATGCTTGTTTGAGCTGACAACATGCTTTCCAGCCTTAAGAGCCTTTACAACAAATGTATGAGCAGGCTCAAGACCACCAATAGCCTCAGCAACAACGCCAATCTCTTTATCGTTAAGGATATCGTCGTAGTTAGAGGTGAGCTTGTCCCCGAGCTCGTCGTGAGGACGAATATCGAGAACCCTCTTAACCTCATAGCCATAGCTTTCAAGCACCTCAAAGGCACCTGAACCAACTACGCCGAAGCCCAAAATTGCAGTTTTCATAAAAAAATTTACCTTTCTTCGAGTCTTTATTTCAAAAACACTTGTTTTTCGTTTGGAAATAGTGTATCATATAGGAAAGAAAAAATCAAGGGGTATTTTAAAAAAATGTTTTATTTAAGCACAAGAAATGAAAAAATCCAAAAAACACCTGCCGAGGCAATCCTTGAAGGACTTGCAAAGGACGGCGGACTCTATATGCCACAGAGCTTTGATGCTCTTAAATTTCCAATGGAAAATCTTGCACAAATGACAAGCAAGCAAATCGCTGCAAAGGTGCTTGAGCTGTTTTTCGGTGGAGATTCTATGTTCATAGAGGATGATGATAAGCTCGCTGAATTTGATAAGCTCGTTATGAGAGCATACAATGGAAAATGGGGCAACGGTGGAAGCGACTATGCACCTCTTAGCCAAGTGGGTGATGCATATGTTATGGAGCTTTATCACGGTCCAACCTGTGCATTCAAGGATGTAGCACTCCAAATTCTTCCTCACCTTATTGTTGAGGCAAAGCGTGCAACGGGAATGAAGGAGGATATTGTTATCCTTACAGCAACAAGTGGCGATACAGGCGGAGCAGCACTTGAGGGCTTTTCCGACATTGACGGAATAAAGATTATCGTTTTCTATCCAAAGAATGGAACGAGCACAGTTCAAGAGCGTCAAATGGTTTCCTGCAAGGGAAAGAACACCTGCGTTTGTGCAGTTGTCGGTAACTTCGACGATGCTCAAAGTGGAGTAAAGAAGATTTTCTCAGAGCTATCTCTTCCAAAGGGCGTAGTTCTTTCGAGTGCAAACTCAATAAATATTGGCCGTCTTGCACCACAGGTTGCATACTACTTCAAGTCCTATAACAACCTTCTAAGAGATGGAAAAATCAAGATGGGCGACAAGGTAAACTACATTGTTCCAACAGGTAACTTTGGAGACATCTTGGCTGGTCTTTTCGCTAAGAAGATGGGACTTCCAGTTGGAAAGCTCGTATGTGCATCAAACGAAAACAAGGTTCTTACCGAGTTCTTTGAAACAGGCACATATAACAAAAATAGAGCATTCCATGTAACCAAGTCACCATCAATGGATATTCTTATCTCCTCTAACCTTGAAAGACTTCTTTATATTGTTTGTGGTGCTGAGAGGTGTGCAAAATATATGAAGGAGCTAAACGAAACAGGAGAGTATACAATATCCTCAGAGGAGCTTGCACAAATAAGAGAGCTTATTGATGCAGGCTATGCTGATGATAAGGCATCATACGAAACAATAAAGAGCGTATACGAGAAAAACGGCTACCTTATGGACACACATACCGCAGTTGCTTGGAATGTATACGAGAAATGGGTTAAGGAAAGTGGAAATACCGACACAAGTGTCGTTCTTTCAACTGCATCAGCATACAAATTTGCATCAAGCGTAATGACAGCACTTGACAAGAGCTTTGATGGCGAATTTGACGCTGTAAAGAAGCTAAACGAGTACACAGGCGTTGAAATTCCATATGGTCTTGACAATATCGAAAATCGTGAAATTATCCACACAACTCTTCTTCAAAAGGGCGAAATGATGGATTTTGTAGGCGATATGATAAAGAAAAAGAGCTGGAACTGATAAGAGGTGTGATATGAAGCACAAATATCTTCTCATTGACACAAGCATTCTTCCAGATTGCTACGAGGGAGTAATCGAGGCAAGGGCACTTTTGGCAAGCGGAAGGGCAAAGGATGTCTCCGAGGCTGTTAAGAGCGTCGGCATTTCAAGAAGCACATATTACAAATATAAGGACTATGTTTTCGCACTAAATTCGGATACAGAGTGCCACAAGGCAATCGTTTCCTTTACGCTTTCCCACAAGGCAGGCGTTTTGGGAGAGGTGTTAAAGGTTCTTTCCGATAACGGTGCCAACATACTCACAATAAGCCAAAATCTACCAATAAATTCCCAAGCCCATGTCGTTGTTACACTCGATATTTCGCATCTTTCCATCAATGCAGAGAACCTGATTTCAAGTATAAACGAGGTTGACGGAGCAACTGGAACGAAGCTCATATCTGTCGAATAAAAATATTTTTATTAAATTAAAAACTTTTTTCAAAAAACTATTGACACGCAAATATATATATGGTAGAATATGATTGTATAAGAACTTTATTCTAAAAAGGAGAGCTATCATGAAGTACACAACACCTAATTTCGAAGTAGAAGTTGTTGAGACTAACGATGTTATCGCAGGTTCTGTATCTACACCTATCTATGCTAACGGCAATAACGAAGAGGTTGTAGGTAATGTTCAGTCTAATGAAGAGAACGGAACATACACTGTTAACATTCCTGAGGTAGGCAAAGTATTTCTCTAATATCAATTTTAGTATGACTAAAATCCCACCAAGCGCATGGGGGGATTTTGTCATTTTTCTTCCTTATTATTATAATTATATAAATAATATTATAAAGGAGCAGAGAAAATCTGCTCCTTTTCTACATTTTATATTTTACAATAGGCTCAAGCTCAATCCACTCGTTCTTAGAGGGGCAAATGGAATATTTTCCAATACAGGAAAGAATATACCACGATGCCATACTGCCGTTATCCTCATCACCAGGGAAGCTATCTCTTGTAAATAGCTCATCACAAATACGCCTTACCCAATGCTCACTCTTTTCCTTTTCGCCAAGGTAAGCATACATATATGGAATTGCAAACGAGGGCTGATTTGAAATAGCACATTGACCAAAATCAACCTGAGCCATCTCGCTCATCTCGTGAATTTCTGCCCCATAGCTACCAACCTCAAAAATCGGCTTGGCATCAAAAATCTCATCAAGACGGGAAAGTAGCTTATCCTTGCCACCGAACAGCTCGCATAGTCCTTCTATATCGTGCACGGGAGCAAGAGTACCCTGCCAAGCACACGATTCCGTATAGCCAAAGCCCCATTCGTAGGGAGAGAAGTTAGGTCTAAACTCTCCACTTGAATCCTTTGCACGGAGAAAGCATGTTTGCTTGTCAAAAAGAGCAGTATAGCTCTTGGCTCTTTTCATATATTCCTCGTAAATATCCGTTTTTCCAAGTGCCTTAGCAACGGTTGCAATACAAAAATCACCATATGAAAAATCAACAGTAAGGTTTACGCTCTCCCCACACTTGTCATAGGGAACATATCCATATTTTAGATATTCCTCAATGCCCTCACGGCCGAAGCGTCTGCTCGGAGCCTTGGTGTTGGCGTGCTTTATCATCGCCTCTAAAAGCTCATTATGTAATGCCTTTGAGCCAATTCCCTTTACAACTGCATCAGCAATTACAGCATCAATGAGCGTGCTTGGCATACAGCCAACCTCCGAAATTGAGAGCCATCTTGGTAGAAAGCCACATTCCTTGTAATCGTTTAAAAAGCCTTCAAGGAAGAGAGCATATTCATCCTTTGCAATAAGGCTAAAAAGAGGAAATTGGGTGCGATATGTGTCCCAAAAGCCAGTATCCGTAAAGCGTACGCCCTCGCATTTTTCGCCCGTATAGGGAGAGTAGTGAACGGGTGTGCCGTTTTCTATCTCATACGCTATATGAGGATACAAAAACGCACGATACATACACGAATAAAAGATACTCATACGCTCGTCATCTGCCTCGATTTGTATACGAGAGAGCTTTTCCTCCCACGCACCCTTAGCACGAGATAATACCTCGTCAAGCTCCCCATACACCTCACCTTTAAGGTTAGAAAGAGCCATTTCGTGGCTTATATAAGAAATGCCGAGCCGTACATTAGCACGCTTTCCCTTAATACCAATATGAAGAGCACCATTTTCGGTGTCATTTTTTACAAAATCAACCACATCATCAAGGCAAAGAGCGAAATACATCTTAAAGCTCTTAGCCTCGCCCTGCGAGATTAGGTCGTTTGTGCCAAAAATAATTCCGTTTTCGTAAAAATACTCATTTGAGCCACCTACTCTTAGAATGGAAATTACATTGTCACTCTCACGCTCGAACTCAAAGCGAGCAAACGCACCACGCTCGGTTGGCGTTAGCTCCACAGTGCAAAGAGAACGAATAAATTTGATTTTTAGATAGTGTGGCATAATCACGCTATCCTCGATTTTATAGCTACTCCACGCACCCTCGGGTGTTGATGCTATCGAGCCATTTTGAGGGGTGAATAGCACCGTGCCAAAGTCACCAATCCAAGGGCTTGGCTGATGGGTGAGTCTAATTCCTTCAAGATATGGCTTGCTTGGAGAGAAAAACCAATTTTCCTGCCCCTTTATCCTTTCGGTTTGTGGACAAAAGGATACCATTCCAAACGGAAGCTGAACAAGGGGCAATGTGTTGCCCCTTGAAAATCTCGGCACACTATCCGTGCCTATTTTTGTGTTTACATAATTAATGTACATATTTTATCCCAAAAAATCAATTGTAGCCTTGAAATCAACCTTGTCACCATTCATTGTGTAGTCGATAAGGTAGCAAATCTTTTCGTGATTGCCATTTTCATCGGGAAGCTGGTCAACAAATGGTTGCTCTATGATATTAAGAGTAGCGTCACATTCAAGAAGAATACGCACATCATCAACAATAACAGTAGTTCCCTCAACCCTTGGCTTTATAACGGAAACAAAACGCTCTGTAACCTCGGTCTTGTCACTAAATGTAAAGGTATCGTGCATCTCAATCTTATCATCAAGTGGCTTAAAGCGTCTTAGTGCCTTTTGTAGCTTTGGATGCTTTTTAGGATCATAGCCGAGAGTGAAGTCCATACATACAACACCATCAGCCTCGTTGTAAACCGCTCTTGCCTTGTCAGTAGAGTCACCACCCTGACCTACGCCGTCAAAATATGGTAGGTTGTGTGAGAATGATGAGGGCTGGAAGTATTCATTTCTGCGATTGCTCTGATAGCCAGGCCAGTTGCCAGGACCGATATATCCAAAGTCGCAGAAGATTTGCTTGTTATGTCTTGCAAGAATAAATGAGCCAACATCCTGATGGTTATGGCTCTCCCATTGGTTACCACCCTTCAAGGCAAAGCCGTAGTTGTCTGTACGCTTTGTGAAGTAGTTTGTAACAGGAGCACTATATGTTGCGTTGCTTAGCTTGTCACCAACAAAGTCTGGGTTGTAATAAACGGTTGAACGAATAGCAAACGCCCAGTGCGCATAGGTGATAATTGTCGCCTGCTCGGCAGGAAGATTTTCAATAGCATCACCATAAATGGTTTTAAGCATATGAGGAAGACCTACCCAATAGCCCTCTCTTATGTTAACATCACTAAATAGAGCAAGCACATTAGGCTGTAAGAACATCTTTTGAACGAATTGAGAAATAGCCTTTACCTTTGGATTTTTGAGCCAATCGTATTCGCCATTTGAAAACTCACGAAGGAGCATAGCATAAACTGCAAAGAAGCCAAAGCCAAAGCCCCAATAAGCCGTACCCTCTACGCACATTCCGTCATCATCGTAGCTGTTAAGGTAACATTCCATAGATGCTTGAAGTCTTGGAAGCTGACGCTTAAATTCCTCGGGGTCCTCGTACATAAGAGCACCACCAACAGCACCCGTGCAAACAGCAGTCCAGTTGTTGTTGTGAGTTTCCCAGAAGAATTTTCTTGTAAGATAAGGCTCAATTGTATGGCGTCTTATCTCGTATGTCATTCTGTCAACCAAGAGCTTAGGGAAGCGATCCTTAAATAGATGCTTAATCTCAGCCATAGAAAAGCCGAGCGAGGCACCATATATATCAATAAGACCAGGATCAAAGTCAGCAGGGGTTCTATCATAGTAGCTATTATAGTGACCAAGAGGTGCCCAGGTGTACTCATTACAAATCTCCCACACCACCTCTACAAGGCTTCTGTAATATTCCTCGTTGTCAGGATATATAAGAGCTAAAAGGGCAGAGGATTGAAGCTGATGAAAGGTATCAGGACCAGACACATTAGGAAAATCCAAAACCTGCCAAGCAGTAGCAGCCCTTGGTCTTTTTTCAAATGCCTTGTCGTATTTCGCCTTTATTTCTTTTCTGTGGCGAGCAAACGCTTCATCATTTCTTACTCTTTCCCAAATAGCGGGATCCTTTGCGATTTCAAACATATTAATTATCTCTCCTAATAATATATGAAAAAATTTGGCATCAGCCATATTTATAATATCATACTTTTTCACCGATTTGTTGCTTTTCGATAAAATATTCATATTTTATCGGTAATTTAATTGATTTTGTAGTGGTTGTATGTTAAAATGAAGGTATATTTAGGATCTAAAAAGGAGAACAAAATGGAAAAGAAGCTTATTCAATCATACCCTGCAACCGTATGGAATGATACAACCCCACTTGGAAACGGACGACTTGGAGCGTCTGTATACGGAGCAGTATATGATGATAGAATATTAATAAATCACGAGGCACTTTATAATTGGCGTGCACCAGACAAGGAAATGCCTGATGTTTCACATGCCTTGGCTAAGGTGCGTGCTCTAATGGATGAGGGCAAATACAAGGAGGCTAACACCTACTATACCAATCTTTTAAAGGATAAGGATTATTCGCTTGGCAAGGCAAAGTTCCATCCAATGATGGATTTACACCTTGTATGCACAGGTGATGACGCACCACAAAATTACTCTCGTGTGCTTGATATGGAAAATGGCGTTTGCACCGTGTCCTACACCGAGGGAGGTAAAAAATGCTCACGCACAATCTTCGCCTCGCAGGATAACGGATGTGTTGTTGTAAGAATAGAAAAGGAAAAGACCTTTGACCTTACCCTTTCACTTGAAAATCACGACCTTGTCGATTACCCCGATAGAGAAATTTATCACACCTTCACCTCGTACGCAAGCGATAGATATCTTTTTGCCGAGTGTACCACTCTTGGAAAGCTCCACTATTCAGGAATTGTCAAGGTAGCAGATACCGACGGAGAAATATTCAACGGAGAAGAGGAGCACGCAAGAAATATCGATATGGACGGAAGCGCAAGGCTTTCGAACTTCATTAAGATAAAAAACGCTACATATGTAACCCTTCTTCTTGACGCAGAAAACGAGTTTACCCCGTTCGAGGAAATGAAAAATACTCTTGATGCAAGAGATACTGAGGACTTTGATAGCATGCTAAGAGTTCATAAGTCACTCTTTTCAAGCCTGTTTGGAAGAACCAAAATAACAATAGCGAGCGATGATGAAAATCTTTCAAACGAAAGACTTCTTATGGATAGCTACTCGGGTGTAGTAGATAATAGACTAATCCAAAAGATGGCCGACTATGGCAGATACCTTCTTATATCAAGCTCCTATGGCTGTGAGCTTCCTGCAAACCTACAAGGACTTTGGAACGGAGATTACTCTCCTGCTTGGGCTTGCACCTACTTTAACAACGAGAATATTCAAATGGCATATTGGCAGGCATACACAGGTGGTATGGCTGATGCTGTGCTCCCGCTTTTCAATCTCTATGATAGGTTCAAGCACGACTATCGTGAAAACGCTAAGAAGCTATACGGCTGTCGTGGACTTTTGCTCCCACTCTTTATGGATAATACAAACGGCAAAAAGGAAAACACTCAGCCTCATGTTATCTATTGGACAGGTAGCTCAGCTTGGATAAGTGCAATTTACTACGATTACTATCTCTTTACAGGAGATAAGACCTTCCTTGCCGAGAGGGCGTACCCCTTTATGAAGGAGGCGTGTCTATTCTACGAGGACTTTATGGTCGAGGATGAGCGTGGATATTTGAAATCCTACCCATCAAACTCACCCGAGAATAGAGCGAATGGCGACTTTGAGGGAGCAGGTGAGCTTTCTGTAAGCATAAATGCAACAATGGATTTTGCCCTCTTAAAGGAGCTTCTTACAAACCTTATAAGTGCATCGGCAGAGCTTGACATAGATGCCGAAAAGCGTGCTCAGTGGCAGAAAATGCTCGCAAAGATACCACCCTACGAGATAAACGAGGACGGTGCGATGAGGGAGTGGCTACACCCTGACTTTAAGGACAATTATCACCATCGTCACCAATCCCACATATATCCTCTTTTCCCAGGCTTTGAGGTGACCGAGCAAAAGAACAAGGAGCTATTTGAGGCTATGCGAGTAGCAGTTGAAAAGCGTCTTTGCATAGGCTTAAAGGAGCAAACGGGCTGGTCATTTTCACATATGGCGAACATATTTGCTCGCCTTGGAAACGGAGAAAAGGCGAAGGAGTGTCTTGATTTGCTCCTACGCTTCTGCACAGGCACAAACCTATACACCTACCATAACGATTGGCGTAATATGGGCGTAACACTTAGATATATGCACGCAGGTCACGCTCCCTTCCAAATTGATGCTAATATGGGCTTCACCTCTGCTGTATACGAAATGCTTCTTTATAGCGATACGGAGATGATAAAGCTCTTGCCCGCAATTCCAAATGCGTGGAAGAGTGGTAGTGTTGAAAGCATCAACGCAAGAGGTGGCTATATCCTTTCATATGATTGGAGCGAGAGCGAGCTTAATGTTAAGATTACAGCCACACGCTCTGGCAAAATCAACCTTAGCCTTGGAAAATATATACCAAGTGGTGAATATAAGCGTGGCAAATATGATGGCTTTATCGAGCTTGAGCTTGAATCAGGACAAAGCGTTTGCCTTACAGGAGTAAAAAAATAATGCTTGAAAATGCAAAATTCATATGGCAAGGAGAGCTTGATTTGCCAAACTCATACGCCGAATTCTTCGACACATTTTCATCAAATGGTGGCAGAGTGTGTCTAAGAATTAGCGTTGATGGCGACTACACTGCATATGTAAACGGCAAATACGCAGGTAGCTCTCAATACGGAGATTTTGAGCACTACAAGATATATGATGAGATAGATATTTCCTCGCTTGTAAAAAAGGGCGAGAACACTCTCGCAATTCTTGTATGGCACCCTGGCGAGGACTCTCAAAGATACAAAAAATACAAGGCGGGCGTGTGCTTTGAGGTGTGTGAGAACGAAAGGGTAATCCTTTCAAGCTCAGAGAACACCATGTCAAGAAAAAGCCCCACCTACAAGAGTGGAGAAAACAAAAAAATCAGCCCTCAGCTTGGCTTTTCATTCTCGTACGACGCAACAAAAGAGGACACCTTTCCTTGCTCAATGCCAAATGGAATGACTCCTTCGATATGTGTCGATAAATCGTGCAATTTTTACAAAAGACCAATAAAAAAGCACACCTTAAAGGATACTGTGTACGCTAAGAGAATAGAAAGCGAGAATACATATCTTTTTGACCTTGGAAAGGAATATGTAGGGTATCTCACTCTTGACCTTGACGCAGAGTGTGAGGGGGAGATCAACATCGCATATGGCGAGTATCTTTTTAATGGCCATGTAAAAAGAAAAATCCATAATAGGGATTTTAGCGTCGATTATCGTGCAAGGGCAGGCAAGGGCACCTTTACAAATTATATGCTTAGGCTTGCGTGTAGATATATCGAAATCTCGACACAGACACCTATAAATGAAATAAAAGTAGGCATAATCCCACAGGTGTATGGCACAAAAAAGAAGCCCAATTGCCTTGATGGGATTGATAAGCAAATATACGATATTTGCCTAAACACCCTTGAGCTTTCTATGATGGAGCATTATGTTGATTGTCCTTGGAGAGAGCAATGCTTGTATGCCTTTGATTCTCGAAATCAAATGCTTGCTGGCTATCTTGCCTATGAGGACGGAAATGTCGAATACGCTCGCTCAAACCTGCTTCTTATGTCTAAGGACGAAAGAGCTGATGAGCTACTTTCGATATGCTTCCCCTCGGGAATTGACCTTACAATACCATCATTCTCCCTTCACTATGTAATTGCCCTTTGGGAGTATCTTGAAAAAACGGGAGATAAAAGCCTTATTTATGAGGTCAATGACAAGGTAAAGCGTGTGCTTGGTGCTATTCTTGAAAACGAGAAGGATGGCGTTTTATACTCACTCACCTCGCCAAATCATTGGAATTTTTACGATTGGTCGACGGGTCTTGAGGGTAGCCTTGGGAAAGGCACAGAGGCAAGAGAGGACCTTATGCTTAGCCTTCTTTCCTTGTATGCTCTTAATTCATATAAGAAAATATGTAAGGCGTGCGAGCTACCATTTGATTATGATAGTCGAATTGTCAAGCTTAAAGACAAAATAAGAAGCACCTTCTTTGTAAGCGAAACGGGACTTTTCACCCTTTCAAGAGAAAATAATACATATCACTCTCTTGCTAACTCTCTTGCCATTTCTCTTGGCATAGCGACAAGGGAGGAGGCAATTAAAATAGCTGAAAAAATCACACAGGGCAAGCTCATTTCTCCATCACTTTCAATGAAAGCCTTTGAGTATGATGCACTTTTAAGCGTAGATAATGCTTATCTAACATACATAAAGGATGAAATACGCACCGTGTACGGAAAGATGCTCGAATATGGCTCTACAACCGTTTGGGAAACAAAGGACGGAGCCGATGCTTTTGACGGAGCAGGCTCGCTTTGTCACGGTTGGAGTGCAATAGTAATAAAATATCTTCTTATGTGATAAAAAAAGAACGGATTTAACTCCGTTCTTTTTCTTTTATTATTCAGTTCTTAGAGCAATAACAGGATCCTTCTTTGCCGCAATTCTTGATGGAACAAGACCTGCTATAAGAGTGAGCACCATACTGATTATGATAAGAGTAATAGCACCACCAACAGGGAGAACTGCACTAAGCGTTTGTAGTCCTGTAAGGGCATGAAGAATAATGTTTATTATTACTATAAAGAATAGTGAAACCAAAATTCCTATAACACCAGCGGTAAAGCCGACAATGAGCGTCTCTGCATTGAACACTCTTGAAATGTCCTTCTTAGATGCACCAATCGAACGCAAAATGCCAATTTCCTTAGTTCTTTCAAGCACGGAAATATAGGTGATAATTCCTATCATTATCGAGGAAACAACAAGAGAAATTGCAACGAATGCGATAAGAACATAGGTAATAGCATTTACAATAGTTGTTACCGAGCTCATAAGAAGACCAACTGTGTCAGTATAGGTTATTTGGTCCTCCTTAATAACGCTTGCGTTGTAAGCCTTTATCTCATCGTTTATTATATCCTTAGACTCAAAATCCTTTGGATAAATGAGAATTTTTGATGGCTTATCCTTGTTTACATAGCCCGTCTTTGCAAGAGCACCATCGTAATCAAGGGTGGAAATCATTGAGTTTACAATGTTTAAAATGTTTTGAGGATTATCGGTTCCCGCATATAGCACAAGCTGTGCAGCGAGCTTGGCGTCCTCGCCCTCAATATTGGTTAGCACCTCTGTAACTCTAACAATATCAGCCATAGTAAAGCCACCCCAAGGAGCGGTTATAAGAAGGTTAGAGAAGCTCTTGCTTGATGTAAGCATCGTTTTAAGTGAGCTTATAAGCTGTGCATCGGTTTTTACATATGCTGCAATATCGGGAGCATAAAGGGTAATCAACTGCTTAACGGCAGTAAGGTCAGGGTTAAAGCCTGCAAATGGAATACCGTCAAAAAGGTTAGTTGTGGTGTTTTCCTTTTGGAGCTTAACAACCTCGCTATCGTTTGACTTGTCAATCATCTTATCCATAAGACCAGGCATATAGCCAATAGAGCCAATAGCGTTTGCACTTGCACTCTCGTCAGCAGGTGTAACAATACCAACTATTTTAAGAGTCTCAGCATTTGCAAAGTCAATCTCGTGGATATCACGCTCAATAATTCTTCCGTCAACAACCTTGTACTTTTCAGAGTCAGGAATAACCTTAAACTCATAGTTTAATATATCATCAAAGGTGTACTTTGTAGGTGAAATTGTAAGCTCGTTACCCTCAACATCATCATAAATAGAAATGAGATAGTTAGTAAGCTCTGAATAATCTCTTATACCAATAATATAGAGAATAAAGTCGGAGATTACAAGGTCCTTTCCAACGACAAGAACAACCTCGTTTTCATTTTGAGGGAAGCGTCCGCCATCATCAACAAGCTTATACTGTGTCTTGATATAATCAATATCTCCAACAAACTCGCTCCAAGCACTTGAATTGATTGTGGATACGCTTGATGATGCAGTAGCACCAGGCATTATCTTGCCCATAAGATCGGAAATGCCCGAAAGGTTAGGGCGATAGGTTGTGATAGTAGTGCCTGTTTGCTGATCTATCTTGTTTATAACCGTATAGGTATTAAGTCCTGCCGTATATCGGTATTTTATATCGGTTGCATTATTCGTTATATTCGTATTGCTCGATATATGAGCCTTAAACGCCGTTAGATTGTTAGCGGTTATGCCCTTAGACATAGCGTTCATAACATTTATCATAACATCGTTTGAGTAGATTGTGTTTTCCTGCTTGTTTTCAATCTTTGGTGGCTCAATAAGCGTTTGGAGAAGCGACATTGTGTCTATTGAGCTATCATTTATCTCGATAGGATAAGACGACATAGTGCTCTCCTCAACACTATCAATATACCTGTTAACACCAGTAGAAACTGACAAAATAAGAGCAATACCAATAATACCAATGCTTCCAGCAAACGCAGTTAAAAAGGTTCTGCCCTTCTTTGTAAGAAGGTTGTTAAGAGAGAGCAGAAGTGCAGTAAAGAACGACATTGACTTTTTCTTGCCAAGCTGATTTTTTCTTTCTCTTCTGCTTTTTCTTTTGGAAGAATTTTGGGCACACTCCTCAGCTGAAACAGCCATAGCGTCATCATCGGTAGCGGTAGCCTCAGCACTCTCGTTTGCCGATATATATGGGTTAGTATCACCCTCAACTAAGCCGTCCTTTAAGCGAATAATTCTGTTCGCATATTCATCGGCAAGCTCAGGGTTGTGAGTAACCATTATAATAAGCTTATCCTTGGAAATCTCTTTTAAAATTTCCATAATTTGTACGCTTGTTTCAGAGTCAAGAGCACCAGTTGGCTCATCAGCCATAAGAATATCAGGGTCGTTTACAAGAGCACGAGCAATCGCAACTCTTTGCATTTGTCCACCTGACATTTGATTAGGTCTTTTATGGAGCTGATCTCCAAGTCCAACCTTTTGAAGTGCCTCAGTAGCCTTTTTCCTTCTTTCCTCCTTGGAAACTCCCGAAAGAGTAAGAGCAAGCTCAACATTGGAAAGAACGGTTTGGTGAGGAATTAGGTTGTAGCTTTGAAAAACAAAGCCGATAGAATGATTTCTATATGTGTCCCAGTCACTATCAGTAAAGAACTTAGTCGAAATACCGTTTATGATAAGGTCACCACTTGTATACTTGTCAAGACCACCAATTATGTTAAGAAGAGTAGTCTTACCACAGCCAGAATGACCGAGAATAGCGACAAATTCACTTTTTCTAAATTCAAGGTCCACACCACGAAGAGCGCTAACCACTGTGTCGCCAGTGACATAATCCTTTTTTATGTCAATAAGTTTAAGCATTCATTTTCTCCTTGTGAAATGTAAAAATAAATTAACAAGGTTAATTTTATCATCAATTGGCGATTTAGTCAATAAAAATTATAAAAATAAATAAGTAGCATTTTAATTTTCAGTTTTTGTTCACATAAGCCGAGCTTTTCGACAATTTTTGATAAAATTGTTAATTAAGCAAGCACAAAATCAAAATAGAGTCAGCACTATTTTATTTCCTTCGATAGAAAAGCCAAAAAAACGAGATTGAATAGGGCTAAAAGAGCGACAACAAAATCGGAAATATGCCACATTATTTTTGGAGAAATAATTGCCGAAGCAACGCAAACGAAGAAGAAAATGAACGAGTAGAGAAAAAGCCCCCGTCGGGATTTTGTCAAAAATTTGAGGCTTTTGTCACCGTAATAGAACTGCGTGCATACTGTGGCAAGAGCAAGCAAAACGCACGAGCCAACTATAAAGGCTCTGCCAAAGCCACCAAGAAATGCACCGTATGAGCTCACTGCAAGCTCAATAGGATTATCGCCCCCTGTATCTGCAATTAGCACCACAAGAGCGGTTACAAGACATAAAACAATCGTGTCCCAAAACACCTCGAAAATGCCAAGACACCCTTGGGAGTGTGCATCAAGAGAGGATGATGCGTGTGCAACTGTTGCCGTGCCACACCCTGCCTCGTTTGATAAAAGACCTCTTGTAAAGCCGTATCTAATAGCACCTGCTATTCCATAGCCTACACACCCAGCACAAGCACTTTTTATGCTGAATGCTTCCTTAAAAATCCTTAAAATAGCGACACATAGTCTGCTCGGATGAGAAAAAATAATAAATAATGATATTGCAAGATAGCTAAGCGTGATTATGGGAATTAGAATAGAGCTTATTGCTTGAATACGCCTCTGCCCACCAATAACAACAAGAGCCACCACTAAGGAGATTGCAACGCCAAATACCCATCGGTAGCTTGTAAATAGCTCACTTATAGAGCCGATTTGAACAAGCGTTCCTGTCGAGAGTGAATTTATTATGCAAAGCACGGCAAAAATACCACCAAGCACTCTGCCGTATTTTGGCGAGCTATCCTCAATGTAGTATGGAGCTCCACCATAGTAATTATTCACACATCCTCGCCTATGCCGTATCGATAAGAACGCCTCTGCGTACTTAATTCCCATAGAAAGCGTCGCACTTACCAGCATCCAAAAAACCGCCCCAGCCCCACCCATTATAAGAGCGGAGCATACCCCTACAATGTTTCCAACCCCAAGCGTGCCAGCAAGAGCGACACATAGAGGGCGAAAGCCACCTGAGGAGTGAAAAATCACCTTCAAGGTGCGTAAGGGATGTAAAATGTAAAAAAAGCGTAGCCGAAAGAGAAAAAACACACCAAGCACGCAAAGTGCTATCGGCAGAGCCACACCGCATAGAAAAAAGTTAATTTGCGAAAGCATAAAATCACCACCTAAATCAATATATTCTAACTGTGGAGCTTTAATGCAACAGAGCAAGATGTTAACAATCTATTAATAAAGTTTAATTTATTTGTGAATAATATTAATATTGCTTGATTTTCTTGACTTGTAGTTATAAAATGATTTTATATATAAAAATAAACGCTATGGAGGTAATTAAAAATGGCAATAAAGCCTTTATCAAACAGAGTAGTTCTCAAGAATCTTGAGGCAGAGGAAACCACAAAGGGTGGTATCATTCTCGCAGGCTCAGCAAAGGAAAAGCCACAGACAGCAGAGGTTATCGCAGTTGGCAACGGCGTGGTTGTTGACGGTAAGCTTGTGCCAATGACCGTTAAGGTTGGCGACAAGGTAATTATAAGCAAATATTCCGGAACTGAGGTAAAGCTCGACGGAAATGAATATATTATTGTCAAGGAAGATGATATCCTTGCAATAGTTGAATAAGGAGTTAATCATGGCAAAGGAAATACTTTACGGAATTGATGCAAGAAATGCACTTTTAAGAGGTGTTGATAAGCTTGCAAACACAGTAAAAATCACACTTGGACCTAAGGGTAGAAATGTAGTTCTCGATAGAAAATACGGCTCACCACTCATCACAAACGATGGAGTTACAATCGCTAAGGAGATTGAGCTTGAGGATGTATGCGAGAATATGGGCGCACAGCTCGTAAGAGAGGTTGCATCTAAGACAAACGATGCCGCAGGTGACGGAACAACAACCGCAACTCTTCTTACCCAAGCATTCATAAGAGAGGGAATGAAGAATGTTACAGCAGGTGCTAACCCTATCGTTATTCGCAAGGGAATTGCAAAGGCTGTTGATGTAGCAGTTGAGGCTCTTAAAGCAAATTCAAAGAAGGTAAACGGCAAGGAGGACATCACAAGAGTTGGAACTGTTTCCGCAGGTGATGCTTCAATTGGCGAGCTTATCTCTGACGCTATGGAGAAGGTAACCTCTGACGGAGTTATCACTGTTGAGGAGTCAAAGACCACCGAGACCTACCTCGAGGTTGTTGAGGGAATGCAGTTTGATAGAGGCTATCTCAGTGCATATATGGCAACCGATATGGATAAGATGGAGGCAGTTCTTGACGACGCTCTCGTTCTTATCACAGACAAAAAGATTTCAAATATTCAGGACCTTTTGCCCTTGCTTGAGCAAATCGTTCAAACAGGTAGAAAGCTTCTTATCGTAGCCGAGGATATTGAGGGCGAGGCTCTTACAACTCTCGTGCTTAATAAGCTAAGAGGTACATTTACAGTAGTTGCAGTAAAGGCACCAGGCTTTGGTGATAGACGCAAGGAAATGCTTCGTGATATCGCAGTTTTGACAGGCGGAACTGTTATCACCGAGGAGCTTGGCTATGAGCTTAAGGATACTGCAATTCCTATGCTTGGTAGAGCAAGACAAATCATTGTAAACAAGGAAAACACAACTATTGTTGGTGGATACGGCGATAGTGCCGATATTAAGGCGAGAATTTCTCAAATCAAGAGTGCAATCGAGGCAACTGAGAGCGAGTTTGACAAGGAAAAGCTTCAAGAAAGACTTGCAAAGCTTTCGGGTGGAGTTGCAGTAATCAAGGTTGGTGCAGCTACCGAAACCGAAATGAAGGAAAAGAAGCTTCGCATTGAGGACGCACTCAACGCAACCCGTGCCGCAGTTGAGGAGGGCATTGTTGCAGGTGGTGGAACAGCATATATCAATATCATTGATAAGGTTTCCGCACTCACCGAGCAAACCGAGGGCGATGAGGAAACAGGCGTAAGAATAGTTGTAAGAGCACTTGAGGAGCCACTTCGCCAAATTGCAGAGAATGCAGGCTTTGACGGAGCAGTTATCGTAGATAAGGTTAAGAATAGTGGGAAAATCGGCTATGGCTTTGACGCCTATAACGAGGTATATTGCGATATGATGGAGGCAGGAATTGTTGATCCAACTAAGGTAACAAGAAGTGCACTTCAAAACGCCGCAAGCGTAGCCTCAACAGTTCTCACCACAGAGGCTCTTGTTGCAGACAAGAAGGAGGAAAATCCTGCTCCTGCACAGCCACCAATGGGCGGAATGTATTAATAAAACGGAGGAAGTAGCAAATGGCAGATAACGAAAAGTCACTTGTTGAGATTTTGCTCGACGAGGATGATACAAGCGATATCGTTCTATACGATAACGAGGATAACGAGGTTAGCTTTGAGCAGATTGCTGTAATTCCTAAAATCATTGATGACGAAACAAGACTTTATGTAATCCTTAGACCAATCGATAATGTTGAGGGCGTCGAGGATGATGAGGCACTTGTGTTTAGAGTATTCACAAATGAGGTAGACGGCTTTGAGAATGTTGAGTTTGAAGAGGACATCGAAATTGCCGAGGCTGTTTTTGAGGAGTACTACAAGCTAATAGAGGAATAATCTCAGAGAATTTCCTTCTAAGTCTAAATAAGCATAAAACAAAAAATCCACACTCAATCGAGTGTGGATTTTGATTTTGTTTTCTTGTTAAGCGTGGCTTATGCCTTATTAACAGAGCCGAAGAGCTCCATCTTTTCCTTAACAGTAGCCTTGATAGCCTCAAAGCCAGGAGCGAGAAGCTTTCTTGGGTCGAAGCCCTTGCCTTGAAGATCCTTGCCTGCCTCAACATAAGCTCTTGTAGCAGCAGCGAAGGAGAGTTGGCACTCGGTGTTTACATTAATCTTTGAAACGCCAAGAGAGATAGCCTTCTTAATCATATCCTCAGGAATACCTGTACCACCGTGGAGAACGAGAGGCATATCGCCAACCTTCTCACTAATAGCGCCGAGAACATCAAAGTTAAGTCCTGCCCAGTTAGCTGGATACTTACCGTGAATGTTACCGATACCAGCAGCAAGCATTGTAACTCCAAGATCAGCAATCATCTTGCACTCATCAGGATCAGCGCACTCGCCAGCGCCAACAACGCCGTCCTCCTCGCCACCGATTGAGCCAACCTCAGCCTCGAGTGAGATGCCGAGAACATTACAAGCGTTTACAAGCTCCTGTGTCTTTGCGATGTTTTCTTCGATTGGGTAGTGAGAGCCATCAAACATAACTGATGAGAAGCCTGCATTGATGCAAGCCTTAGCACCCTCATATGAGCCGTGGTCGAGGTGAAGTGCAACTGGAACAGTGATGCCAAGGCACTTAATCATACCCTTAACCATACCTACGATTGTGTCATAACCACACATATACTTACCTGCACCCTCGGAAACACCAAGAATAACAGGGGAGTTGAGCTCCTGTGCGGTGAGCAAGATAGCCTTAGTCCATTCAAGGTTGTTGATGTTGAATTGACCAACTGCGTATTTGCCTGCCTTTGCTTTTTCAAGCATTTCTTTTGCTGAAACTAACATAATATTAACTCCTTATTAATATAAAATTTTTTCGCCATTAATTTTAGCATATATAAATAAAAAAATCAATAGTTTTTTATTTTTTTATCATTGCACTATAAACATAATTTGTCCCAAATGTGGTAGATATATCATCTGAGGCGAGAGTATTGCTTGAAATACTGCTCATAAGAGGAGTCCCAAGAAGCTTTGAAAACGCTTCCTTTCTTGTCCATATAAAATAGAAGGTCTTAGAGGAATATTCATCCTTTTGTAGCCTTTCGTTTTCCTCGTCGGTAAAAAAGCGTTCTCCAAGTAAGCGAGCCTTGTCCTTGGAGATAGGAGTTAGCCTTTCTATATCAACGCCAATTGGCACATCGGCAATTGCACATATAACAAGCCCGTGCGAGTGCGAGATGCTAAAATGGTAATCAAGCCCTTCAAGATATGGCTTTCCACTCTCGCCTATGGCAATAGAGTAGCTGTCAATTCCTATCTGTGCCAAAAGCTCTTTAAGTAAGCGTCTGCCAGAGTCGTGCTCAGCCTTGGCAAGCTCCCCCTTAGGCATAGCCTCATAGCCCTCTATTTCATATAATTTATGGTAAAACAATAAATCACCACCCTAATTTGTTATATAGATTTTAACACATTTTAAGCCTTAATACAATTTATTCTTGAAATTTCGCTCAAAAAATGGTAAAATATAATAAAGAGAGATTTTAAAGGAGGTAGCAATATGAGTGAAAACATAATTATAACTATTGCCCGTCAGTGTGGTAGTGGAGGACGAGAGATAGGCGAGCTTTTGTCAAAAAGGCTTGGAATGGTATACCACGATAAAAGCCTTATAAATCTTGCCGCAGAGAAGTCGGGTATGAATCCTGAAATATTGAAGAATGCAGACGAGAGGGCTACCCCAAGCTTTCTTTATTCAATAGCAGTAGGTGCTATCGGTATGGTTCCATTTTCACACGGAATGCCCTATGATACACCAGTAAACGACAAGCTTTTCGTGCTCCAATCGGAAATTATTGAGGATGAGGCGAAAAAATACCCCTGCGTATTCGTAGGCAGATGTGCCGATTTTGTGCTAAGAGAGCATAAAAAGCTCGTAAGAGTGTTTGTATATGCAAGCCCCGAAAAGAGAATGGAAAGGGTGGCAGAGGCAAACAAGGTCGAGCTTGGCGAGGCAAAGAGCCTTATGACCAAGATAGACAAAAAGCGTGCAAGCTACTATAACTATTACACCTCTCAAAAGTGGGGCAGAAGTGAAAACTACGACCTTATGATTGATACAACCAAGATAGGCGTCGAGGGCGCAGTAAGGCTAATTGAGGAATATGTAAATCTAATCAAATAAAATAAAATCCCAACGAGCATCGTTGGGATTTTTTTATGTGTTATTGCGTAATGGTTGGAATACCATTCTCATCTGGATAGTCAAGATATGTGTCGATTTGCTTATGATTACCCGTAAAGAATAGGTTGTAAGCAATCATTTCTGCGGGATAAATTTGCGACATAAGAGTATAGTCGTGGTGGCAAATTAGCTCATCACCGAGCTGGAGCTTTGTTGGAGACATATCACCTGTAAAGCTAATGATATTGTAGCTGTTGCTTTCACTTGTGGATATATCGCCAAGCCTTACCTTAACAACCATCCACTTAGGCTCACCCTCGTAGTCCTGCCAATGCTCGTAGGTGTCAAAGACAAGGGTTACAATTCCACTCTCGTTTTTAACCACATATAGAGTTGAAAAGTTTAATTTTTGCTCATCAAGAGAATAAATATCGTTAATGCTCTTTACCCTTTCAGGAGTCATTGGCTCCTCATCCTTGCTACAAGAAACAAGCAAAAGCACAAAAACACAGGATAAAAGTAAAGCTAAAAGTCTTTTCATAGACGCACCCCCTAAAAGCATTTTTCTATCAATATTTTATCATACATATAGATCAATGTCAATAAAAAACAAAGCCTGCCATCTCGGCAGGCTTTATTTAAAACCGTGGGAAATTATACATTTGCCTCAAGGAACTTTACAACATCATCAACAGTGATGAACTTGTGAATATCGTCCTCGCCGAACTCGATACCGAATTCGTCCTCGCAGAGAAGAACAAGATCAGCAAGATCCAAGGAGTTAATTCCAAGGTCCTGAACCAATTCAGCCTCAGGCTTAATGTCATCTGGGTTGAGTGAGAGCTCCTCTACAAGAATAACCTTCAATTTCTCAAACATGGTAAATCCTCCAATTTTTAATTTGCATATAGAATGCGGTAGTCACCTTTATAATTATATATATTTTATCTTTATCTGTCAATAGTTATAATAGACAAAATATGCAAACCAATTTGAACCAAATTTGTCAAAAATATACAAAAATGGTATGCTTAGTACAGCGAAAATACAAATTATTCGGTTGTTTTTTTGCTTTTTATACCAGCCAAGGGGTTGGCATTTACAGCATCCTCCATACCCTTGTTTGATACATGAGTGTAAATTTGAGTTGTGTTTAATTGCTCGTGACCAAGGATTTCCTTCAATACACGAACATCAACCTTTCCCGTTTGATACATAAGCGTAGCAGCAGTATGTCTTAGCTTATGCACGGAGTAGTGCTTGTAGTCAAGACCAGCAAGTCCAAGATACTTGTAAACAAGCCATTGAACAGTCTTGTCGCTAAGACGCTTGTGTTGCTTGCTTATGAATAAGGCAGGGATATTAATATTTTTGTACTCATCGGAGCGTCTTATAACAAGATATTTAACAAGAGCATCACGGCACGCATCGTTTAAATAAACAATTCTTTCCTTGTTACCCTTACCGATAACACGAAGGGAGCGAAGCTCTCTGTCGAGGTCATTGAGATTTATTCCACAAAGCTCGGAAAGACGCATACCACAGTTCAAAAACAGTGTAATAATGCAATAATCACGCTCACGAGTCTTAGACTCCTTGTCATTTTGCACGGCTTCAAGCAAGCTAACGCTTTCCTCTATGGATAAAAACTTAGGTAGCGATTGCTTCTTTTTAGGCGATTCTATGTCGATAGCGGGGTTCTTGTCCATAAGCCTACGCTTTTGGCAGATATACTTGTATAGTGCCTTTATAGCTGAGAGCTTTCTCGCCTTTGCCGATGCCTGATTTCTACGCTCATTCGACACATAAACAAAAAATCCATAAATTTCCTCAGTTGTCACCGAGAAAATAAACTCATTGTCGAGATAGGATATGTCGATTTTATCAAAATATTCTCCATAAAGGTCGATGCTATTTCTTTTTGCATAGATATACTTAAAGAAAAGCTTCAAATCGGAAAGATATTCATTTACAGTTTTTTTAGAACAGCCTTGAATTGTAAGCTTGTACGAGGCAAACTCACGAACAAGAGCTGGCATAGTCTCAATAGGGAAGGTGTCCATAATGTCAGTTCTCCTTTTGTATTTTGTATAATTACATTCTAACACAAAATAAGTAGGATTTGTGCAAAAGTTGTAAATTTTTTTAAAGCTACTTGCAATTTATCAAGATTTGTTATACTATATATGTATAATAAAATCGCAAAAGAGGATAGAAATGAACAAAATAAAGGAATTTTTTGTAGATTATGGTGGAATAATCGGTAAGATTTTAGTAAACCATATCGCAATGTCTATATTTGGACTTATAGTAGGAATAGCAACGCTTGGAATAAACAAGGTGCTTTTTTGGTGTGCAGGCGTGCTCGCTGTTGGAATGTACGCGTTCCTTCTTTATATGGTAATGTGGGAGCTTGGAGCTAAGGAGCAGGTTAGTGTTGAATTTGGCAAGGCAGGGCTTGATAAATTAAAGGGATTAAAAATCGCCCTCGTTACAAACTCATTATTCATTCTAATCTCAATACTTGTATTCGTTCTTTCATTCTGCACAACCCCCGAGGCAAGCGTTATAAATAGCGTTTACGCAACCCTTGACTCAATAATGAGACTTTTTATTCATAGCATTTATTTGCCAATCACATCAGTATCGGGTGGATTTTCACTTATATTTTTGATTTTGGTAATCCCCGAGCTTGTAGTTTGTGCCGTGTCCTATTGGGCAGGCGTTACAGGTAAGAGATGCCTTTTCCCCGACAAAAAGAAAAAATAAAACAAAAAAGCCGTCTGCCGAAGAGCAGACGGATTTTTTTATGTACTGATTATTCAGCCAATACAGTAATCTTGCCAGCGAAAATGGTTGTGATAAGGTCAACAACCCAAGCGATGAGGTTACCGATACCTGTAACAAGAACGAGGATACCTACAACGAGAGTAACAACATTCTTTGTCTCAAGGAAACGGATGATACGGTAGATACCGCCAACGAGTGCACCAAGGATGAGTTGAAGAATAACTCTAAGGATCCAAGGAAGTGAATCGTATGAAGCTGTAATAGACTTGTTTGCCATTTCTGTATTTCTCCTTTCGAAATTTAGAAGAGAATAAATTCTCCACTGGTTATTATATCACAATATTTTCTCATTTGCAACAGTTTTTCTTCACATTTTCAAGCTTGCGAATGAATTTAAATGTAAGAGGCCATACGCAGACGGCAAAAAGCACGATAATAGCATAGCGAATAACTCGCTCCACCATAGGTGGAAGAAATAGACTCAAAACAACCTTTAAGCCAGCCTTGATTCCAAGCACAAGACCAAGACCGAGTGCGGTTTTGATTAATTGCGAATACCATTTTCCCTCTACCTCAAAGCGAACATATCTTTTTTCGATAGGATAAGCAATAATCATGCCCACAGTAGCACCAAGGAGCGTGCAAGCGTTTTTAAGCCCTGATTCATAATTGGAAGCATCAACGCTCTCGGGAAATGGGAAAAGCGTCACAAAAAGGAGCAGACCGAGAGATAGAGCAATCATAGAGCCAATAAAAATATACATTCCATATGGTCTTTTGTCAATGATAGCGAAAAGTGGCTTTAATGCAAAAATAAGCAAAAGAGCAATTCCTACTGACACAAGCACATCAAGAGGAGTGTGCACGCCAAGGTACATACGAGAGAAGGGAACAAGCACACAAAGAGCAATAGCACAAATGCGTAGCCACCTTGTCTTGTAGGTATAGGCAATCGCTCCAAAGGTACCGACCGAGCTTTGCGTATGTCCACTTGGGAACGAGTAGCCCGTCGCAGCCTCACGAGCACTTTCAACGATTGTAAAATTAGGGTCCTTCACCCAAGGACGCTCAATTCTAAATGCGAGCTTTAAAAATTGGTTTATAACTGTACCTATGAAGCCAACGCTTAAAATGTAATAGCCGTCCTTCTTAGATACACACCAAAAGATAGCGATAGCAATAGCCATAAATGCCGTCTCATCGCCGAGATATGTAATCGCAGAGAAGAAGAAATCAAATACAGGGTTGCGAATACCCTCTAAAAGCCTTAAAAATCCCAAAATCATCACCTCTTGAAATAATTTTAATATATATGCGAGCAAAAATCAAGTATCATATTGACAAATGGACAAAAAAATCCTAAAATTATCTTAGATAATTAATTTAGTAGGTAGGAATGCTATGTCAATGTGGATTTGGTTAAATGAGAAGGATTTTTCGTGCCCCTGTGTAAAAAAGGGGTGTTATTGTGTTGCCGAATTTACAAGGGAATATAGCGTTAGCTCAGGCGAGAAAATTACGCTTTTTGCAAGTGCAGATGTAAGATATCTGCTCTATGTAAACGACAAGTTTATCGGCAGAGGACCAATAACAATTGGTGGAGATTATAACGACAATTATAAGACAAGTCATTTCTTTGTTGATAAATATACCCTTACAAGTGATAGCGATAGGCTAAAAATAAGAATGGTTGTAAATTCAAGCATTACTGCAATGTCCGAGCTTTCAAGCGAAGAGGCAGGAGCGTTTGTAAAGGTGTATGGCGAGAGTGGCTTTATAGGTGGCACGGATGAGAGCTGGCTTGCAAGACCTCTAACAGAGTATGTAAGCGAGCATCTAACCGACTACACCCAAGCACCCGAAAAGCCACACCCAGCAATAGCTCTAAGTAGCACAAGAACGATAGAAATATCCCCTCTTGACCACCTCGACGAAAGGTACATTTTGCCAACAAGCCTTGACAAAATAGACCTAAAAAACAACACAGGCTACGCTATTTTCGACAAAATATACTCTGCATACCCCGAGATTACGATAAAAGCCGACGCAAGGGTAAGAGTAAGCATAGAGTGTGAGGAGCTTGACGGAATAGGCGTGTATAGGGAAAGCCTTTTGACCGATAAGGATATTACCTTTACCTCGGCAAGGCTTCGTAGCATAGGACAAATAAAAATAACCCTTGATAGCGAGGGTGCGACCAATGCAAGCGTAGAGAGTGTGAGAGCACTAAGCAGTGTGTACCCCGTCAAAAACCAAGCAACCCTTGAAACGAGTGATTTATTACTCAATAAAATATACGATTTGTGCATACATACCCTAACGCTTTGCCGTCGTGATTTGCATCTTGACTCCCCAACTCATCAGGAGCCACTTGCCTGCACAGGCGACTATTTTATACAAGCACTTATGGAATACTACAATATGTACGATCCCGCTCTTACAAGGCTCGACATTTTGCGTACTGCACGAATGCTTAAAAGACAGTACGGAGTTATGTTCCATACAACATATAGCCTAATTTTTGTTGAATGGTTATATGACTATTATAAGCACACGCTTGACCTTTCGCTTGTCAAGGAGTGTGAGGATGCACTCAATATCCTAATGGAGCGTTTTAGTGCCTATGTCGGCTCAAACGGACTTATTGAATATGCTCCAAACTATATGTTTGTCGATTGGATTTTGATGGACGAGGACGGCAACCATACCGACCCTGTAAATATGATGAAGCACAAGGACTTTGAGGGATATAGCCTACACCACCCACCAAAGGCACTTGGACAAAGCGTGCTTTGTATGCTTTACTATAACGCCCTTTGCAAGTGCATAGAGCTTTATGAGCTTACCTCCAATACGATAAATGTTCTTCGCTCCTATAACAAAAGAGATGATTTGAAAAAAGCAATTATCGACAACCTATACGACAAGGAAAAGGGACTTTTTGTAGGTGGACTTAATACGCCAAACCAAATTCCAGAAAACGATTGGCTACCCAAAAACACAACTAAGAAATTCTACTTAAAGCAAGCAAATATTCTTGCTGTTTTGTACGGACTTTGTCCACAGGGTGAGGAAAAAAGAATACTCGAATATGTTCTAAGCGACCTTAAAAAGGAGGAAATTCAGCCATATTTCTACCACTTCCTCTTAGAGGCACTCTTAAAGGAGGGCTTGTTCGAAAAGTACGGCCTTGACCTCATAAGAAGATATAAGAGCCTGCTTGATAAGTGCGACAAGGGACTATGCGAGGCTTGGGAAATGTTCCCCTCGGATTGCTCCCACGCTTGGGGAGGCACGCCTGCCTACATTCTAAAAAAGGCACTCTCGGGCTTTGAAATGGTAGAGGCAGGATATAAAAGGGTAAGAATAAAGCCACAGCTCTATGACCTTGACTATGCAAGGGTAGATATTCCAACCCCCTATGGACCAATAGAAATACAAATAACAAAATCGGGCTATACGCTACACGCCCCCGACGAGATAGAGATAATAGAGGAGTAAAGATGATAGAGATAACAAGCTTTAATAACGATAACGCCCCCGACGCAATTTCCGTGTGGAACAAGGTCGTTACCGATGGCAGGGCATTCCCACAGAGTGAGCCCTTTGGCATCGAGGACGGAAAGAAATTCTTCGAGAGCCAAACCTTTACAGGTGTTGCCTATGATACCCAAACCCTTGAGGTTGTAGGCGTATACATTCTCCACCCAAATTTTGTTGGCAGATGCTCGCATATCTGTAATACCAGCTATGCAGTGAAGGACGGCAAGCGCGGTCAGGGAATAGGCGAGAAAATAGTAACCCACAGTATGCAAAAGGCAAGGGAGTGTGGCTTTAAAATACTCCAATTAAACGCAGTAATCGCCTCAAACGCCCCAGCCCTTGGACTTTACAAAAAGCTCGGTCTAATCCCACTTGGAAGAATAAAGGACGGCTTTTTAAACATCGACGGCGAGTACGAGGACATAATCCCTCACTACATAAGCTTGTAGTTGACAATATCAACTATATGTGTTATACTTTAAGTAGCGCATACTCATATTAAAATTATTTAAGGAGAACTCTATGAAAAAGAGAATTTTGCTTCTTGCCGTACTGGTAATTGTAATGCTATTTGCATTTACTGTATGTGCAAGTGCTGAAACAATCACCTACGAGGGTAACGAGATAGAGGTTACAAGGTGGTTCACCGCTGAGGAGCTTATTGCAGGCACAGCCAAGGTTGGCGAAACTCCTGTTACACTCAGCGACCTCGCATCTAAGCTTGGCAACTCTACAACCGACCAAGAAAAGGTGCTTGATGATGATTCGATAGTTGTAGTTGCAGATTCAACTGGCACTCTCTACGCTTATCCATCATACTACATCCTTTTCTTAACCACAGGAGACGGATATATGCAGGTTAGTGAAACAGATTATGATTTCCTAAATGCATACTCTGGAAAGAGCTTTTCTCGTGGAGCGGTAAGATATATTGCATTCCCCGAGGGACTTACTGCGATTCGTAATAACGGAGTTTGGGGCAGAGGAACACATTACGAGGTAAATACCACCGAGATTGTAATTCCTAAATCCGCAACAATAATTAGAGCTACGGCCTTTAGCAACAATACCACTCTTAAAAAGGTTTATATAAGGGCTGGCAACCAAATAACCGCCATAGAGGATTATGCCTTTGAGGGCTGTACCTCACTTGAATATGTCCAGCTTGAAAACCTTACAGAATTAACATCAATTGATGGTTTTGCAAACAGTAAAAAGTTATCTGGAGACTTAGACCTTTCTAAAAACAAACAGCTAAAAACAATAGGAAACAATGCTTTTTTAAACACAGCATATGGTAAGATTACCTTGCCTGACTCTGTTGAGAGCATCGGTGCAAAGGCATTTTGTGGCTCAAACTTCTACTTTGCAAGCCCATATCTACCAAGTAGTCTTAAAACAGTAGGAAATGAGTTCCTTTCTTTAACAAATAATCTTAACTCACTCCTTATTTTCCCTGTTGGAGTTACCTCAATAGATGACGAGGGCTTCTCGGGCTGTAGACCTGCTGATGCAAGCCAAACCTTTACAATAGTATTCCTTGGTAAGATGACAAAGGTGTTTATTGATGGACACAGCTACACCAACTGGGGTTCAAGAACCTATGTTTATTTTGCTCAAAATAGCCTTGATGATGTAATGGCGAATGTATATTCCTATAAGGATAAGGCAGCAGGAACGCTCGATACAATAATAAGGGATAATAAATCAACAGGAACTCTCAATCTTGATATCGCAACTCAATCTCCTCAAAGCCTATCGCAGGTAGGAGAAAACTTTATAACCCTTTATTTTTGTAATGATAACGGAAAGGTTGAAACCTCTCATATTCTTACAAACGAGGGTAATGATATCACCGAGGATCGTGAAACCTTCGTAATGGAGGGACACACTCATTTTACACCAGCAATTCCAACCTGTAACGCTCCATCAAGCTGTATAGTATGTGATATTCTTCAAAAGGTTGACCACGCAAAGGGTAGCCTTATTGAAATCACCTATCCAAATGGATATACCGCAGTAGGAAACATGGTATACAACTGCACAGTATGTGACAATTCGTTCGCAGATGAGGGCAAGGCAGAGGCTATTTATAGTGCTCTTGGCTATTCATATAAGCTCGACGGAAGTGGCGAGATAATGGGTGGCTATAAGATTAATACCGACGCCTTAGTGCTATGGCAGGAAAACAATGGTGAGCATAACGATACACTCGTTATAGGAGTTATCATATTCAATCCAACTAAGCTTGGTGAGCAAACCGAGTTTATAAGCACACTTGACGGCAAGGCTACAATAACAAATGGCTGTGTTCAGGTTGAGGCTGATACAAGCATAAAATACAAATTCCTCAACTTCAAGATAAGTGGCTTTAAGAGCGCAACATATTCAAGCCTTGAGCTTGTATTTGCAGGCTACGCCTACGAGAAGGACAACATAAGCACAATAAGCTATGCTCAAACCTCATACAATCAGGGCGATACAACACCGATAGCAGATACCTACGAAAGAGGTAATGTAACCCTTCATTCAGTAACTGCTGAGCTTGTTGATATGCTTGATGGCGTTGCCGATGGCATAACCGAATAAAAACAAAAGACACAACCTAAGAAGTTGTGTCTTTTTTATATCAATTTAAGTCATCACTTGGCACAGGCTCGGCATTTTTTGCCTTGCTCGTATCACTCTTAATCCTTTTAAGAAGAATAACCATAACAACCAAGATAACGGGCAGAGCCATAGCACCAAGAAAGCCCGCTTTTAAATTTCCACCACAAAGGTTGGAAACTGCTCCGGCAAGAGTTGGTCCAAACAGACAGCCAAGGTCACCCGAAAGGGCAAGCAGACCAAACATAGCCACTCCACCATGGGGAATTCTCTTTGTCGCAGTGCTAAACGATGCAGGCCACAAAATGCCACAGCCAACACCACAAAGAGCACAGCCAATAAGTGAAATGATAGGAATTGGAGCAAATATTACTATGCAATACGAAAGCACGGTAAAGCACGCAGATATAAGAATAGCCGTTTCGATGTTAAGAACCTCGGATTTCTTTGCGAAAACAGTTCTTGTAAGTCCCATAGCAACGGCAAATAGACAAGGACCGATAAGGTCGCCAAGCCACTTAGCAACGCCAAGACCTTCCTCTGCAAACGCACTCGCCCATTGAGAAATGGTAATTTCACTTGATCCTGCACAAAGCATCATAACAAACAGTATCCAAAACACCTTGTTCTTAAATAGTGAGCCAAACGAGCTTGTTTTTCCCTCGGGGTCGAGAGCATTAATGGGAACAAATAAGAAAAGAATTAAATCAATAAGAGGAACAATAGCCCAAGCAAGCGTTATATAACGCCAATGCTCAATGCCAATGGTCAAAAAGAGAATTGTGGAAATTAGCACAACACCCATTTGTCCCCAGCAGTAAAACGAGTGCAAAAGGCTCATCATACCACTCTTGTTCGTTGTAGGACACGCCTCGACAATAGGACTAATAAGCACCTCCATCATACCACCACCAATTCCACAAAAGATATTGGCAATGACAAGAGCGAGAAGCTTGTTATCCATCGCATAAGGAAGCGTAGGGAATAGAGCCAAGCCGATAATAGCCATAAGCTGAGCGACAACAACGCATCGCCTATATCCTATCTTAGGCGAGAACTTAGAGCACAAGACATCGACAATAAGCTCAGTTGCAAAGTTCGCTGAGATAAGAATACTTATTTGAGCAATAGAAATGTCAAAATCTCTTTGAAAGGTTATAAAAAGAAGTGGTGGAAAATTTATAAGAATTGCCTGCGTGAAATAACCAATACACGAGGCGCAAAGTGTTCCCTTGAAGCTTTTAAGCATAATATCCCCCTTGGATTTAGTCTTAGACTATTTTACCACATAAGGAAATAAAGTCAAGGGCTTTTTCGTATTTTATACGAAATTTATATTATATTTTTCAACCCAGCTATCAAGCTGAATGAGCCACGCCACAAGCTGTGCATCGCCCATTAGCTGACCAAACCAGGTTCCCTTACCCGAAATAGCTCCATAAAGAGCCTCAATATCAAGGTGCTCATAGAGAAAGCCACCACGAAGGCTAAGCCTTTTCTTTAAAATGCCGAGCACCGCTTCGAGATACTTAGGATCGTGCGTTTTTGGATAAGGGCTTTTCTTTCTCCAAAGAATTTCACTTGGCAAATGCCCAACCATGGCGTTTCTAAGAAGTGATTTTTCAACTCCGTTTTCAAACTTTATCTCCCAAGGCACATTAAACACATGCTCAAATATTCTATGGTCAGCAAACGGAACTCTTATCTCTACGCCACTTGCCATGCTCATTCTATCCTTTCTCTGTAAAAGAGAGCTCATAAAGAACTTAACAGATAGATATGAGGCAACTCTCGATATACGCATGCTTTCGCTATCCGTATCAAGCACAGGACACGCCCTTAGCGTATCACGATAAATCCCTCTTATATAGTCATAGCCACTATCTCCACTCAACCTCTTTGACTTAAATAGCGAGGCTCTAAGGCGTGGAGCGTGTATCCAAGGGAAGAAATCAGAAAAGAGCATTTCGGGACGGTAAAACCAAGGATATCCACCAAAAATTTCATCGGAGCATTCGCCACTAAGTCCAACCGTGTGTCGCTTTTTTATCTCCTTGCAGAAATATAGCAGAGAGGAATCAATGTCAGCCTGACCGGGTAAATCACGATATAGCATAGCACTATCAAGGAGCGAGGCAACCTCCTCGCTCGGAGCAGTTAGCACCGTGTGATTTGTGCCCATATACCTTGATGCTAAAATAGCGTAAGCATCATCACACTCAGGCTGAAAAAGGCTTTTTTCAAACGCTACCTTGTTGTTTTCATACTCGAACGAATAGGTATCAAGCACCCTGCCCTCGCTTTTATATTGCTCGCTTGCTATTGCACTCACCACGCTCGAATCAAGACCACCCGATAAAAGTACACAGAGTGGCACATCTGACACAAGCTGACGCCTTATAGCATCGCTCACAAGATACGAGGTCATTTCAATAGCGTGCTCCCTATCTCGGTAGTACGGCTTTGCCTCGATTTGCCAATATTTTCGCTTTTTAAGTCCGCTTTTGTCAAAGACTAACGCCTCGCCCCCCTCAAGCTCTAAAATATCCTTAAAAACGCTTTTGCCGGATACAAAATTGGGGCTTAGATAAAGTAGCTCCCAAAGCCCCTTTTCGTCCACATCTGGGCGTATTTTGGGGTGAGATAGCATCGCCTTTATCTCTGATGCAAACACAAGCTCTCCGCCAAGCAATGAATAATAAAAGGGCTTTACACCAAAACGATCTCTTGCACAAAAGAGTCTTTCGCCGTCATATATCGAAAATGCGAAAATTCCGTTCAAATGGCAGGGACAATCCTCGCCATAGAGCAGATATGAGTATAAAACAATCTCCGTATCACAGCTTGTTTTAGGCTCAAAGCCTTGAAGCCTAAGCTCCTCTCTTAGCTCATCACAGTTGTATATTTCGCCATTATAAACGATAGTGTAGACCTTATTGCTATAAGCCACACTCATCGGCTGATGCCCGTTTTCAAGGTCAACCACAGATAAGCGATTATGCCCAAGACAAGCGTGGGTGTGTGAGAAAATGTCACTTTCATCAGGTCCTCTGTGCTTCATTTTCTCACTCATTTTTTGCACAATGTCCACCTGACTAACTATACCATCGAAATTAACAATACCACAAATTGAACACATATAAGTAATACCCCCGAAAATATCGTGCTTTTCTTATTCTATGCAAAAATGGTAAAAAGATGAATTTTTAAGCTTATTTCTCTTGACAAATACTTTTCTATATAGTATAATGATGTTGTAAAAGATTATATAATATGGTGATTTTCACCACAAGGAGGAAAAGATGAAAAAGAAACTTTTACTTTTGACAGTATTAGTAATGGCTTTTGTAATGCTTTTTGCTATCTCAGTAAGCGCTGCTGAGTATTTTGGCAATGTCGAAATCATAGATAACGATGGCGACGGACAAAGTGACATTAAAGTGACTGACAAAATCCATAGTGTTATCTATAAGGATAACGAGAATGGCGTGCCAGCAACAGAGGACGCACGTGTAAAACTAAGCTGCACCTGTGAAAAGGGAAGCCATACCTTCCCAGCTTATTATATTTGCGTAATAAACTCAAATGTTAAGGAAACGCTTTACAATCTCGATTATTCTGCTCTTAATGCATTAAGAGAGGATTATTGTGGCTCAACAACCGATTATTCAATTACAAGTCTCGTGGCATTTGAGTTTCCAAATGGCTTGAAGGGAGCATATAACGGATTGTTTGGCAAAAAGGTTGCAACAGCAATAAAGTATGTAAGCTTTGCAAAATGCACAACAATTACAACAGTTAATGATGCAGCTAGCGGAAACAACTGGCTGGAGGCAGCAACATCGTTAGAGGCAGTTGATTTTGGAACAACACTTACAAAAATCCCTACCTATTTCTGCTATAATTGTGATAACTTAACAAGTGTTACAATTCCTGATCAAGTACAAACAATAGGCCAGTTAGCGTTTTATGACTGTGGTGGATTAACTACTGTAAATATATCAGTAAATTCACAGCTCAGTTTGTTAGGTGATCAATGCTTCAAAAACTGCTCGTCATTAGGTGCGTTCTACATTCCACCCAAGCTAACAAGCATTGGAAATAATACAAACTCGGGAACTTCGCCAATAGATGGATGTACAAACCTTTATTTTGTTCATCAGCCAGGTGAGCAAAAGCCAACAGTTTATTATTTTCCAGAAAATATTATTGGAATTATTGGTGAGGCATTTAAAAATTGTAAGGGACTAAATGATGTTCTCGTTTTCCCAACCGGAGTGACAGAAATATCAAATGGTTGGGCGTTCTGTAACGCAAAATCCTGCACATTAGTGTTTCTTGGTGATGTTACTTCGCTTAACACTCCAAGTAATGGTGCTTGGGCACAGCAACAGGCAATTTATTTCTGCAATGAGGCAGATGTAGGCGCAGATAGCTACACTACATATTCGAGTAGCAAAAACGCTAAAACTAATGTATTTTGTAACGCAGAGGGCAACACTACCCACTTGGTAGAGAAGGACCTTGGAACAAAGGCAACCTGTATCACAAACCAATTTGTAAAATCCTACTGCTTCTGCGGAGCACTTGTTGAGAACAAGGAAATTGCAAACACAGCAACAGGCATACACACATTTGTAATAAATGATTGTACC
>JAZNYH010000105.1:0-27618 GCA_045594305.1 Eubacteriales bacterium
TTGTTTTCGTTAGCGTCACATATACAAGGGAGCGTAGCGAGTCGTAACACGAGCGAGAGCGAAGTGCGATTGGTTAGTGGAAGCTATACATGGGAGCGTAGCGAGTCGGATGCTACTCGTAGCCGACCTCGGAGTACGCTATGTACACCGTCGCCCGTCTACTTGCCGTTGCGCCTTGTCTAACTTGTTTATTTGTTCAAGATGAGCTATCATTTAGACTGCGTGAAGATGCGGAATGCAAAATGGCAGGGAAGCCCCTGCTGGCGAGAAAAAGCGAAAGGCTCGCAGTATGAAATGCGAAATAATGAAAAATTACACTCGGGAATACCCGAAAGGAGAAGAATATGGCAATTTTAAATGTTAAGGATTATGGACTTATTGGTGATGGTGTAACTCTTGAAACAGAGGCACTTCAAGCCCTTATCAACAAGGCAGGAAAGGGGGACACGCTCCTTTTCCCAAAAGGCTACTATGTTACAGGAACAATAGCTCTCAAAAGCGACCTTACCCTCTTGCTTGAAAGAGGTGCAGAGCTTGTAGGCTCTCGCAACATAGACCACTATTACGACTGTGGCTTCTATCACCTCGAAATGAAGCAGACTGTGTCGCTAATTTACGCACTTGACTGCGAAAACATTAGAATTACGGGCGAGGGAAAAATTCAAATGAGTGGCGACGCATTCTTTGATTTTGACCAATACCTACCCCCATTTATTTCCGAGGAGGGTATGACAAAGGAATACGCTGAGCAAATGGTAATCGGTCTTGTAAAGCGTCCTACTCAGCCAATCTTCTTTAACAATTGTAAGAACATAACAATTGACGGAATTAAGATTTTCAACTCACCCTGCTGGACACTTGTTTTCTCAAACTGTGAAAACATTTTGGTTGAGAACATCTATGTTGACAACCATAACAGAATAGGCAACAATGACGGCGTGCATTGTAGCGCATCAAGAAATATCATAGTAAGAAATTCAACCTTCCTCTGTGGCGATGATTGCTTTGCTGCAACCTGCATTACAAACGAGGACGGAGTGTGCGAGAACATGGAGATTTACGATTGTCTTATGTCCTCTCGTAGCGCAGCAATTCGCTTTGGTCACCTTTATAGTAAGGTAAGAAATATTACAGTAAGAGATATTAAGATTATTCGCTCCAATCGTGCAATTGCAATCTTCACAGGTAATGATGGCTGTGTTGAGAACGCACACTTTGAGAATATAGTAGCAGACACCAAGATTTATGGTGGCTGGTGGTGGGGCAAGGGCGAGCCAATCGTTATTTGTGCCAAGGATGTAAATGGAACAATTTCAAATATTTCCTTCAAGAATTGTGAGTTCACTCACGAAAACCCTGCTATAATCGTAGGCGAGGTCGACAATGTAAGGGGAATCACAATCGACGGCTGTACCTTCAAGGCAGAAAGAGGCTCTACACACCCATACTTCATTGGCAAAATGGACCTTCAACCAAATGTTCCCGACCTTATAGAGCCAGCACCCTTTGAGTTTGGCGATAGCATATATGTAGATAATGCAAGCGTAATGGTAGATAACGAAACCGTTTAATAAACAAAAGCGACCGAAATGGTCGCTTTTTTACTTGTCGCAAAAAAATTGCTTTTACCTCTTGACAAATAAAAATTTTTGTGCTCTCCCTTGACAAAAATCGAAAAATGTGGTTTTAGTATATGTAGCAGACAGAAAACGATGCAAAAAACAAAAAGGAGAAAAAGAAATGCCAAGACAGCTTACAAAAGAAGAATTTTTGAAACGAATTGAAAAAAGAGAGGGCTATCTTTATCAGGTTGGCACTCTTGCAACTGCGAATGATAATTATATTGACTGGGCATACGAGCACATTATGGAAAACGAGCTCGAGTGCGTAGATGGCGAGTGGCGCTTAAAGGGTGTTTCTCAAATCACAAGAGAGAGCGATTATTACATTGAGCACAAGGGCACGCCAAAGGAAAGGACAAACAGAGAAGAGGAATGGTTTGTTCTTGATATGTATTATGGAAAATTATGTATGGACAAGGAAACAAGGGAGCACTTTGGCAAGGTTTTGAACTACCAAATCCCCCTCAAAAATAAAGCGAGCGATAAGGGAGTGGGAAAAATCGACTTTGTCGGCGTAGCAAACGGCGACCTCTTTATTGCAGAGATAAAGGGAAAAAGTAGCAAGGAGTCTATCTTAAAGGCGATTTTAGAGGTGCAGACCTATTATCAAATGGTAAATAAGGAAAAGCTTGTGTCTGACTTTAAAAAGCACACCCACGACCTTTGCCACGACGAGGGCAAGAAAATCAAAAAGAGAATCTTTATAGGAGCGAAAACAAAGGGAGCCTTGCAATATGCGGAAAATGAGAAAATAAAAAAGCTTCTTTCGATGCTTGATATTGAGGTTGTCCTATACTAAATCTGCTCTATGGAGGACATATTAAACGAAATATAACAAGGGGCATTTGCCCTTTGTCTGTTGAGGGGAAAAATTGGAGCTTGAAATTTTAAGAGGCTGTGACAAAATAGGTGAAAATCTAATCGAGGTGCGAGGCGAGGGCGTGCGTGTGCTTATTGAATGTGGCACAGCACTTGAACCGAGCGAGCAAGGCGAGCGAATTGAGAGAGCTATTTTGAAAAATCATTATGACGCAACCGTGATAACTCATCTACACCCCGACCACGCAGGGCTACTCAGGACGCCACTTAACGCTGACAAAATCTATATGGGCGAGGCGACATATCGTATTCTTTGCCACCTTGGGGCAATTTACAAGGAAAATACACACAGGGTGCGCGTTTTTTATAGCGAAGAACCGTTTTTGGTGGGAGATATTGAGATAATACCTCACCTCTGCGACCATAGTGCGTACGATAGCTATATGATAGAAATACGCCACAAGGATAAGGTGGCATTATACACGGGCGATTTTCGATTTAGCGGTAGAAAGGGACAAGGTAGGCTTTTATCACGCCTGCCAAGAGAGGTTGACCTTCTTATTTGTGAGGGCACAAGAGGCGAGAGCTATTGTAGTAAAAGCGAGTATGACTTAGAGCGAGAGGCACTAAAAATAATGAAAAATCACAAGCGAGTGTTTTTTATGGCGAGTGCGACAAACGCAGATAGAATAGTAACGCTTTACAAGGCGACGCTAAGGAGCGGGGGCATTTTCTTGCTTGATGATAGGTGTGGCGAGATATGTGAGCTGTGTAAGGGAATACCAACCCCGAATTATAGCCACTGTCACGCCTTTTTTACGCACAAGGTGGACAGAAAAAGGCACGAAAGGGCAAGAGCGAGGTATTCGCTTGTCGGCAAGGCTCAAATAGCGAAAATGGAGCGGTTTACTATGAGAGTAGGCTCGTATATGCTTGACTATTTAAGGAGCTTAAATGACCTAAGTAGCCTTCGTGGCTCGGTGCTTATTTATTCAATGTGGCAGGGCTATAAGCAGAGCGAGCAGATGAGTGCGTTTTTGTATGGTGTGAGAGAAATGGGGATTGAGGTGGTCGATTTGCACATAAGCGGACACGCAGACAAGGGTGCAATAGAGCGACTTATCGACACTCTACGCCCAAAAAGAACAATTTTCGTACACAGGGAGATAAAATAGCGATATGTT
This sequence comes from Eubacteriales bacterium, assembly GCA_045594305.1. Lineage (GTDB taxonomy): Bacteria > Bacillota > Clostridia > Oscillospirales > CAG-272 > RGIG2000. The sequence continues at coordinate 3,626 of JAZNYH010000105.1, forward strand.
TAACGGAGCAGTAATTATAGACATTAAAACGGACGGGCTTGATAGAAAAAGCTCAATCATTTTAAAAATAGAGGCGATAAAAATAAAGGGTGTTACCCTTGGAAAGCGTTTTTCATCTCTCGTTTTTATAGGAAAGAGGCTTGATTGGTATTTAAATTACATTGACAAGGTGCAAAAAAGGAATATCAAAAGCACCCCAAGCGTGAGCCTTGCCCTATGCACCCGTGCAGAGAATGGCGGTGGCAGGGTAATAATAGGCATAAATCTTGGTCGTGTCCTTGATTTTGTCGACGCAGAGCGAGCTAAGGGCGAGAGCCTTGCTCAAAGCAGAATAGATTTATCCACGCTTGAAATGGGTGAGTGCCTTCTGTCAAAAGAGAAGCTTTTAAGTAAGCTCGGCATAGAAAACGACACGCTTGAGGACATTGCCCAAGGGATTTCGAGCCTTCTGCACAATTAATCTACGACAAAAAGAACGCAAATAGCGTTCTTTTTTGCTTTTTATTAACAAAAGCATATAAAATTATGTTAAAATAGGTTGATAGATAGTTACCATTTCCTTTGAAAGGGGTAAGGGAGGTATTATGACAGGCAAGGGCTTTTTACCAATAACGAGGGAGGAGTGCGAGGCACGCTATGGTGGCTCGCCAGACTTTGTATATGTATCGGGTGATGCGTATGTTGACCACCCGTCGTTTGGAACTGCGATAATTTCAAGGGTGCTTGAAAACGCAGGCTTTTCCGTTGCCATCTTGGCTCAGCCCGACTACAAGTCCTGCGAGGACTTTAAACGCTTTGGCAAGCCACGACTTGGCTTTCTTGTAAGTGCAGGAAACATTGACAGTATGGTCGCACACTATACCGCCTCTAAGAAAAAACGCTCCTACGACTACTACTCGGCAGGGGGCAAGATGGGCAAGCGTCCCGACCGTGCCGTTATCGTTTATTGTAACCGTATTCGTGAGGCGTATGGAGATGTGCCAATTATCATAGGTGGCATCGAGGCATCACTACGCCGACTTGCACACTACGACTATTGGGACAACAAAATCCGTCGCTCCATTCTCGTTGATAGCCGTGCCGACATTCTCACCTACGGAATGGGCGAGCGTATCATTCTAAGACTTGCCAAGCTCCTTGATAGGGGAGTGCCGATAAAGAAAATAAGAGGCGAGCGAGGCTGTGTCTATCTTTGTGGCAGAGATGACGAGGTTCATTTCCCCGTTGCAGTAGAGCTTGACTTCAACAAAATAAAGGAGGACAAGCGTGAATACGCTCGTGCCTTTGGAATACAATACAAGAACCAAGACGCCATAAACGGCAAGGCAATTGTTGAATATTACGACAACAAAAAGCTCGTTCAAAATCCACCCGCATACCCTCTTGAAAGAGAGGAGCTTGATGAGGTTTATGCTCTTCCATATATGAGAACCTACCACCCTGTGTACGAAAAGGACGGTGGAGTGCCTGCGATTGCAGAGGTAAAATTCTCAATAACTCACAATCGTGGCTGCTTTGGTGGGTGCAACTTCTGCGCTCTTGCGTTCCATCAGGGCAGAAGCGTACGCTCCCGTAGCATTGAGAGCGTGGTTGCTGAGGCAAGGCTCATTACCGAAATGAGCGACTTCAAGGGCTACATTCACGATGTCGGTGGCCCAACTGCGAATTTTAGATACCCTGCGTGCAAGAAACAGCTCGAAAGCGGAGTTTGTAGTAATAGAAAGTGCTTAGTGCCTACCCCGTGTCCAAATTTGATAGCAGACCATAGCGAATACATAGACCTTCTCAATCAAATACAAGCCCTACCAAAGGTGAAAAAGGTGTTTATTCGCTCGGGCATTCGCTTTGACTATATGCTCGCTGACAAGAGCGATGAGTTTTTCAAAAAGCTCGTAAGAGAGCATGTAAGCGGACAATTAAAGGTTGCCCCCGAGCATTGCTCCTCGGGTGTGCTTAAATATATGGGCAAGCCCGATGTTAAGGTTTATGACCGCTTCCGTGAGAAGTATTTTAGACTTACTAAGGAGTGTGGACTTGAACAGTATCTTGTGCCATACCTTATGTCCTCGCACCCGGGTAGCACCTTGAAGGATGCGATTGAGCTTTCACTCTATCTGCGTGATCAGGGCTGTAACCCCGAGCAGGTGCAGGACTTTTATCCTACGCCCTCAACTGCGTCGACTGTTATGTACTATACAGGCATTAACCCACTCGATATGAAGCCTGTTTATGCTCCCGATGACTATCGTGAGAAGCTTATGCAAAGGGCACTCTTGCAATACAGACGCCCCGAAAACAGAAACCTTGTAAGAGAGGCTCTAAAAAGGGCAGGCAGAGAGGACCTTATCGGCTACGGCAAGGAATGTCTTGTCACCCCCGACGGCAGGGAAGCCCCTGCTGGCGATAGAAAAAAAGGGGCACAGGGATTGGGTGCGTCAAAGGGCAAAAAAGTGCAAAGTAGCAGGCAAGCCCCTGCTGGCGATAGGAAAAAAGGCGTACAGGGAACAGGTGCGTCAAAGGGCAAAAAGGGCGTTAAGGGAGCTAAGGGTGGCTCGGTAACGCCAAAATCCTCGCACGCACGCACGAGCGTACGCAATAATAAGAAAAATAAGAAAAAATAAAAAAATTTAGTCATATGTAAAAAAAGACTTGACAAAATGTATATTGTGCGTGTATAATATACCTTGTCTTGAAATCGAGAAGATAAATTGGCTTTAAATTGATGCTGAATATAGCTCCAATTTATAATTAAGGAGGTGCAACTATGTTAAGAACTTACCAACCTAAGAAGCGTCAGAGAAAAAAGGAACACGGCTTCAGAAAGAGAATGAGAACTGCTGACGGCAGAAAAGTTTTGAAAAGAAGACGCGCAAAGGGTCGTGCAAGACTCACATACTAATTTTAGTATAACGCATGAGGTGTGTCCCCGAGGCTTTTCGGGGACATTTTTCACAAAAGGAAAGAGGTGGACACGCTCCACCACGGACGAGGGTCCTAAAATCAAGTTGTCAAGTGTAGCGATTGGGCTACAAACGAGGTGCATATGAAGCATATCGCAATTGGCGAAAACCATTTATACTCGAAGGCTTACGCAAGGGGTAGCAAGTACATTGGCAGGCTTGTCGTTGTCTACATTTTAAAGGACTACAAGGCAGGCGGGCTTATGAGAGCTAACCCACAAAAGGAATTTATTAACCGTATCGGTCTTACCGTTTCAAAGAAGCTTGGAAAGGCTCATATAAGAAATCGTGTAAAAAGAATTTTGCGTGAGGGATTAAGACAGACCGAAAGGGAAAATAATTTAAAAAGAGGCTATCTTATTGTTATCGTTGCTCGACAAAGCACAGTTGACGCAACAAGCGACGACATAAAAGGTGACCTAACAAGAGCGTTTAAGGCTCTAAAATTTATTAACGATGAAAAAAATACTTAAATTTTTCATAAAAGTATACCAAAAGCTTATCTCGCCGATTTTGCCTGGCTCGTGTCGCTTTTCGCCCACCTGCTCTCAATACGCAATAGAGGCGCTTGATAAGCACGGCGCAATAAAGGGTACAATTCTTGCCGTGTGGCGAGTTTTGAGATGTAATCCCTTTTGCCGTGGAGGTTATGACCCCGTGCCCGAGAGGTTTACCCTCAAAAGGCAGGACAAAACAGGAGATTAAAAATGTTTGATTGGTTAGCAAAAATTCTTGGTTATGTAATGAAGGGCTGTTCGTGGCTTACATTAAATAACTATGTATTGGCATTGCTTTTGTTTGCACTTGCTATGCAGTTACTTCTTTGCCCATTTGGCATTAAGCAACAAAAGAACATGGTAAAGCAAGCAAAGCTCCGCCCAAAGGAAATGGCCATAAGAAGCAAGTACAAGGGCAGAAGCGACCAGGTTACAATGAAAAAGATGCAAAATGAGATAATGGAGCTTTACCAAAAGGAAGGCTATTCACAGCTTGCAGGCTGTCTTCCAATGCTTCTCCAGCTCATAATCATCTTCCCAATTTATCAGGTTGTTATTCGTCCTCTTGAATTTATAACTGGCTTTGCTAAGGATACCTGTGAGGCTCTTTATAACGAGCTTAATACCCTCGGTCTTTTTGGCGAGGGAGCAGCAGAGTATGGAAAGAACACAATTGCCCAAATCACAACAATTTCAAAGCTTAGACAAAACCCCGAAATCATAGGTAGCCTCTCTGAGGGACTTCAAGGAGCTATTAGCGAGGCGGGTGGAGTTAACGAGCTTCCAAATATGGTAATGTTTGGAACAGACCTTGGAACAACACCTTGGGATAGCTTTGGTCAGTGGTATTGGTGGCTCATTTTCATTCCAATTCTCAACCTTGGCTTTATGTACCTTTCACAGTTCTTGTCAAGAAAGCTTTCATATCAAAATCCTCAGGCAGAGCAAATGAACAACTCTTCAATGAAGATTATGATGTATGTGCTTCCTCTTATGACAATGTTCATTACCTTTAAATTTGCCGCAGCAATCGGTATTTACTGGATTTTTAGAACAATTCTTTCAATGCTCCAACAGTTTATCTTCTACAAGGCTATGCCATATCCTAAGTTCACAGAGGAGGACTTTAAGAAGGCAGAGCGTGAGATGAAGGGAACAAGAAAGAGCAAAAAAACAGATGCAGAGTATGTTGTTCAGCCTGGACAGTATCGCTCGCTTCACCACATAGACGACTAAAAGGAATAATATTATGAAATTTGAATACACAGTAACCGGAAAGACGGTTGAGGATGCTTATACAAAGGCAGTATCGCTTTATTCAAGCATCGGTGAAATCGTTAACTCTACGGTTGTTTCTGAGGGAAAGAAGGGCTTTCTTGGCATCTTCGGCTCTCAGCCTGCTGAGATTACAGTAGTAATTGATGATGGCAGACCTGAGAGAAGGAGCGAGAAGAAGGCGGACAAAAAGCCTTCTGGCAAGCCTCAGAATACAGAGAACAAGGCTGAAAAGCCTCAGGCTGAAAGGACAGAAAAGCCTCACGAGGAAAAGGCAGACAAGCCACAGCCTAAGAAAAAGCAACAGCAAAAGAAAAAGCCACAGCCACAGCCTGAAAGACCTCACTTAAAGGATGAGGACATTAAGGTTACCGCACAGGAAAAGGAGCTCGCTATGGGCTTTATTAAGTCATTTGTAGAGAGCATTGGCTTTAACTGTGAGGTAAAGGGCGACCTTACTCCAAACGAGGAGGGCTATGTGCCAAGAGTAGTTACCGTTGAGGGCGAGAATGCCTCTGCGCTTATCGGTCATCACGGCGAAACACTTGACGCAATTCAATACCTTGCAAACCTTTGCCTTGCTCGCAAGAGCGATAGCGACCATAAGGAGTATGTAAAGGTTATAGTTGATATCGAGAACTATCGTGAAAAGAGAGAGCAAACTCTTCGTGCTCTTGCAAGAAAGATGAGCGAAAAGGCTCTTCGTCAGGGCAGAAGCGTTCACCTTGACCCAATGAACCCATATGAAAGACGCATTATTCACTCCGAGGTTCAAAAGATAGAGGGCGTATCAACCCACTCTGTTGGCTACGACGAAACAAGAAAAATCGTTATCACCGTAGATAAGAAATAAAAAACAGCGAGATGCTCAATCGAGCATCTCGCTTTTACTATGCCTTACGGATTTAGTCTCTTTCGGCTTTTATACAGATTACAAATGAAGAAGTATCAGAAGAAAAAGTTTCATAGGAATTTGAATAAATCAAAACATCTACTGCATTTATGTCATTACCGGTAATATCGCTACGAGGAATCAAAACAAGGTCTATTTTGTATGGTGGCATAGCAGTCTCTATCCCCTTAGAGTTGTAAATTGCTAATTCTTCTGCCACCAAAAGATATTCATCTCTCGAGGAGGGAGAACCTATCATAACATACCCATACAAGCAACCGTATTTGCGTTCTGACACATAATTGTTATGTGGAAAAACCACGGCTAAAATTACATAGTCTTTAAATGTGTCAGCGGTTATTTGCTCGGGCAGAAAAGAGCCTTCGCTCCATATATCCGTTGCATATGTGTTGAAGAACTCAATGTATGAATTAAAATCCTTAAAAAGCCAATTCTTATAAGAAGGACCATTATTTCTCCACAAATGCTCTCCACCAAAGGAATTACTTATTGTATCTACCGTGTATGTCGTGTATGCATTTTCTATCATTGAAGGAAACTTTGGCGGTTGAACGCTTGGCACCTCGCTCGTGCTTGATTCCTCGCTTGATGAGCTGCTCGATGAGCTACTCGACTTTTCCTCTTTTTCGCACGAAATCAAAAATGAGAAGCACAAAAGCAGACAAAGTATTAGTGATATTAGTTTTTTCATAGTCAACTCTCCTTTCCTATCCTCTATTTTTATTTTATCATATTTAGGCAAGGGTGGGTGAGAATTTAAGAATTTTCGTTGACTTGCACAAAAAGTGGGTGGTTTGATTTTTTTGTGAGGGGGTGTTTTTGGTTGAATTTGCCAAAAGCTTATTTCATTTTTATATTACAGCTCATTTGAGTATCGACGCAGATTGAGGCAACAAGGCTTGGCTCAGAGGCAAAGCCGTCTAAAATCCACTTTACAAGAATTGCTTGCAGAGAGCTTTTGAAGATTTCAAGCTCGTATTCGCCACGCTCCCCGTCGTTTATTGGGCAGAACATATCATTAAGGTCGGAAATTTCGGTAAAGTGACCACCCGAGGAAATTAGTAACGCTTCAAGCACCTCTTTATAATTAATAAGGTAATTAATCAGGTCGCTATACCACAAAAGAGGGCGTGAGCGATATTTCTCATCGCTAAGCGACGCCTTGACAACCGATAAAATTTCAAGCACGGGTATTTTTATAATATCATCTATGGTTGAGTAGTTTCTATAAAATGCCGTACGAGAAACGCCTGCACACTCTACAAGCTCGCTTACGCTGATTTTGTCAAAGGGCTTTTTCTTGACAAGCCTTAAAAGTGCTCCGAGCAGACACTCTCTTGTGAATTTCTTTGCCTCCTCGTTTGACGCTCTACGAGGAGCTCTTTTTTCGTTCATAAAAATCTCCTTGCCGTTACAAATTTCTTGTATTTGTTCACTGTTGGTTCATAATTATTGACAAAATTCGACAGTAGTGTTACAATTGTAACATCACCTTGATTTTAACACAAGAAAAGAGCAAAGTCAATAAGGAGATAACAATGAAGCATTACATACTATACAATCCACTCGCAGGCAGAGGCGTGAGCGAGCAGAGTCTACAATCACTCTCTCTTATGTACGATGAGAGCGAGCTTGTCGATATGACAAAAATCGAGAGCTACAAGGATTTCTTTGCCTCGATAGACAAAAGGGACACAGTTATTATATGTGGTGGAGATGGCACGCTTAATCGCTTTGCAAACGATACAGCCGAGATAAAGATAAAAAACGATATTCTTTATCACGCAGTAGGCACAGGAAATGATTTTTTGAAGGATGTCGCTCCTGCATCGCTTGATGGCACAATAGATATAAAGGCGTACCTTGAAGGGCTACCAACCGTTGAAATAGATGGCAAGGTTACAAAATTTATAAACGGCATAGGCTACGGAATTGACGGCTATTGCTGTGAGGTTGGCGACAAGCTAAGGGCAGAGGGTAAAAAGGTAAATTACACCTCTATTGCGATAAAGGGCTTGCTTTTCCACTATAAGCCAACAAACGCAAGGGTTATAGCTGATGGAATAGAGTATAATTTTAGAAGGGTTTGGATTGCCCCTACAATGAACGGACGCTACTATGGTGGTGGAATGATGCCCGCACCCGAGCAGGTGCGTAATAGTGGCAAGCTAACTCTTATGGTGTGGCATAGCTCAGGCAAGCTAAAAACCCTAATGGCGTTCCCGTCGTTATTCAAGGGCGAGCATTTGAAGCACGAGAATATGATAACCCTTATAGAGGGCAAGGAAATTTCGGTTGAGTTTGATGAGCCAAGAGCACTTCAAATTGACGGTGAAACTGTTCTCGCCGTTAAAAAATATACAGCCCGAGCAGAGGCTACCTCTTTGGCAAGGGTATAAAAATTTAAATAGATAAAGAGCGAGCAATCGCTCTTTTTTTATGCCCTTTTTCAAAAAAATTCGCTAAGAGAGCAAGTTGTCCGTTTTGTCCGTTTTGGTGTGGTATGATAGAGATGCGAGGGGGGTGCACACCTCTCGCTGTGTACACAAGCAAGGGACAAGGGGGTGTAAGGGATAGAGGATGAGATAAAGCAAATCAAGAAAATCCTTTTAGCGATAGCAAAGGCAAACGCAAACGAAATTCTTCGCTGGGGCAAGGAGCATGCAGGCTCTGGCAAGGATGCAAAAATGAGCAAGGAGCTTTCTCTTGCCGTATCATCATTAAAAATGAAGGCAACCGATAGCTCGCTCGATTGCGAGGTCAAGCTCGTCGACAAGCTAAAAGCAATTGAGCTATATATGAGGCTCTGTGGACTTGATACAGGCACTACGGATGGCACGCTTTACATAGATTACGACTACACCTCTCCCGAGGGTGATGAGAGTTAAGGTTCCAATGAACGAATGCTTTCGCCTCTCTAACAGGACAAGGGAGAGATACCGTGTAGAGTGTGGGTCGGCAGGTAGTGGAAAGAGCGTAAATGTCGCAAGGGATTACATAATAAAGCTCTCTGACCTTAAATACAAGGGGGCAAATCTGCTCTGCGTGAGAAAAACCGAAAGCTCGCACCTTGATAGCACCTATGCAGAGCTTTACCGAGCAATAAAGGAGATTTTTGGCGGAGACTTTGCAAGATACTGGGAGATATCTCGCTCACCGCTGAAAATGTATTGCAAAATAACGGGGGCAAGCGTGCTATTTCGAGGCACAAAGGATGAGGGGCAAAGAGAAAAGCTGAAATCAATCCAAGCCGTAAACGGAAAGATTGTTTGGGTATGGATAGAGGAGGCAACCGAGCTTGACGAGGGCGACCTCGACATAATAGATGACCGACTTCGAGGCACGCTTGAAAACGAGGAGCTTTATTATCAAATCACCCTTACCTTCAATCCCGTAAGTGCAAATCATTGGATAAAGAAAAGGTTCTTTGACAGATGCGACGGAGATGCCTTTACGCATCGCTCCTGCTATCTTCAAAACGCCTTTATTGATGAGGGCTATCACCGTCGAATGATGCGACGCAGAGAGCTTGACCCGCAGGGCTATCGTGTTTACGGTCTTGGCGAGTGGGGCGAGAGCGAGGGGCTGATTTTGCCACACTACACCGTTAGGAGTGTGAATAAAACGCACGATTTTTATGATAGGGTGGCAATGGGGCAGGACTTTGGCTACAATCACGCCAACTGCATACTTACTGTTGGCTTTCACGACGGAGATGTCTATGTCCTAAACGAGCTATACACACGCCAAATGGACACAGCCGAGATAATGGCTCTTGCAGAGAAAAACGGCATAAGTCGCTCCGTCACAATGTGGTGCGACAGTGCCGAGCCTGACCGAATAAGGTCGTGGCGAAAGGGTGGCTACCGAGCGATGGGGGTGTCTAAGGAAAAGGGAAGCGTACGAGCCCAAATAGACTACCTAAAATCGCACCAGCTCATAATAGATCCCTCGTGCGAGAATCTTATTCGTGAAATCGGTATGTGGAAATGGCAGAGGGATATATCAAGCGGAGAGTATTTAGACGAGCCTGTGTGCGTAAATGATGATGCCATAGCCTCTCTAAGATACGCAATTGAGGGCGAAAGGCGAGGGGGTATGCCCTTGTCGATATCCAAAAAACTTTTACAAATATGAGGAGCATTAAATATGTTTAATATCAAAAGGCTGATAGAGGAGTTCAACCTAAGCACTCTGCCAAGGCTAAGACGACTAAGAAGCTACTACGCAGGCAATCACCAAATTCTCTACGAGGAAAAGGACGAGGGCAAGCCACAAAACAAGGTGGTAAATAACTTCTGTAAGAACATAACCGACACAACAGTTGGCTATTTTATGGGAACGCCCGTATCATATAGCTCCGACAACAAGGAGCTATCGCTCGATATTCACCGAATAAACGACTATAACGATGAGCAGTTCTTGAACAGCCGTCTTTCAAAGGATTTGTCGGTGTATGGCATAGCGTGCGAGCTTCTTTACTTCGATAGCGACCACCAAATAAGGCTTTGCCCACTCGATGTGGAAAGCGTTGTGCCGATATGGTCGGGTAGCATCGACAAGGAGCTGATAGGAGCTATACGCATGGCTCAGGGCGATGATGAGGATACCTTGCTTGTCGAGGTCTATGACGAGAGAGAAATCAGCTATTATTCAATGAAAAAGCAAGGGGGCACGCTTGAAAAAATAAACACAGTGCCACACTATTTCGGTCAAGTGCCGATAAACTTCTACTTCAACAACTCTGACGCAACGGGCGACTTTGAGCCTATAATTTCGCTTGTTGACGCCTATAACAAGCTCCAAAGCGAGAGCGTAAACGACTTTGAGCTGTTTGCCGATTCATACCTTGCAATAACAGGTATGAGTGCGACCACCAATGAGGACATAAGAAGGCTAAGAGAAAATAGAGTTCTTCTCCTTGATGAGGGTGGAGATGCACGCTGGCTCACAAAGAGCGTAAACGACACCTACATAGAGAACCTAAAAAGCAGAATTTCAAGCGACATTTATCGCTTCTCGGGCTCTGTCGATATGACAGATGACACAATAGGTCAAAGTGCCTCGGGAATTGCAATAAAGTACAGGCTTCTCAACTTTGAGAACAGAGTGTCCGTTACCGAGAGATTTTTCAAAAAGGGGCTTATGCGTCGCTACGAGATGATTTGTCAGCTTCTTAACACAATGGGAGCAGATTACGATTGGCGACAAATAAAAATCACCTTTGTAAGAAATATTCCCGAAAATCCCGTCGATAGTGCCGACTACGCACAAAGAATGAGTGGAGTTATATCACGCAAGACGCTTCTTGAAAGCTTGCCTATTGTCGATGATGTCGATACCGAGCTTGAAAGAATAAGAAAGGAGAGCCAGAGTGAGTAAAAAAGAGGTAGATGTGGTTGAAAATCCGTTACAGGACAGCCCAGCCGAGGGCGAGCAGACCACCGAGCAATCAAAAGAGAAATCAGTCGAGAATATCGACCAATCAGCCGAGCCTATTGAAAATATCCAAGACCACGCTGAGCAGAGCGAGGGCGAGGGGGCAGAGCAGATAAGGGACACGGAGCAAGCCAATATGGTGTTACAGGACCAAGCCGATACGGGGTTACAGGACCTGTCCGTGCCTGAGCAGAGCCGAGAGGCGTATCTCGAAAGAGAGCTTGAAAGGGAAAGAGAGGCACGCCGTCTTAGTGAGGCAAGGCTTGTTTGCCTTGACCTTCTTGATAGCGAGGGCTTACCAAGGGAGCTTGGGGATTATTTGACAGTCAGCGATGAGGGCGAAACCCGAAAAAGAGTTAAGGATGTGTCTAAAATAATCAAAAAAGCGATAAATGAGGCAGTAAGCGCTCGACTTGAAACAATCAAAAGCCCACGACAGGGCAAAAGCCCTATGACAAGGGCAGATTTTAAGGGACTTTCCTTGGCGGATATGCAAAGGCTTTATGTAACCGACAAGGAGCTATACAAACAGCTCATTAAGGGCTAAAAAACGAAAGGATAAAATATGAACACTATTTACGAAAATCAAGTTATTGAAAACAAAATGACAGACCTTCTCAACACACGCCTTGACACAAGAGCGCTTATGACCATAGACACCTCTCTTTCAGAGAATGCAGGTCTTAAAAAGGTTATCAACCGTTACAGCTACAACGGCAAGGTTGAGAAGCTCGCAAAGGGAGATAAGAACTCTGTAAAGGGTACAGTTTCCTTTGTTCCAGAATATTATAGCGTTAAGAGATATCAGCAAACCTTCGAGTATAACGATATGGACGCTATGGCAGACCCATACATTGTAGATGTTGCAATGCAGGGAGCAATCACCGAGATTTCAAACGAAATCAACGAGGAGTATTTTGAGGAGCTTTTAAAGATTTCCTCAACCTTCGGCTACGATTACGACGGCGTTACATATAGCGATATCGTAGACGCACTTGCATCAATCGATTGCGAGGTAGACTCCGACCTCTTTATTCTTATGGACGCAGAGGCAAGAAAGAGTCTTAGAAAGGACCCTGACTTTATCGCAGCTAAGCAGGGCGAGATTATGTACAGTGGTCAATTTGGCACAATCTGTGGTATTCCCGTGCTTTATTCAAAGCTCGTTCCTAAGAACAAAATCATCGTAACAAACAAGGACGCAGTTCGCTTCTTCGTTAAGAAGGAGGCAAGCGTTGAGCAGGCAAGAGACATCGAAACAAAGGACAACACCGTAGTTTACGAGCGTCACGGTCTTATCGCTCTTGTTGATGATACTCGCTCACTCATTCTTGGCAGAAAGCCAAAAAAGCTTGAGGGCATTACAATCACAAGAACAGATAGCCAAACACTCAAGGGAACAACGGGCGAGGGCTTTAAATTTGATGACACAAAGCATATTTTGGTTTATAGATTAGACTACGACGGTCCTGCTATCTTGGACGGCGAGACCTTCGTAATTGATGACTGGATTTCAACTGACCCATCAAGCATGATAATCTATGATGCATTCTCTCATTGCCAAAAGCTCACCATTGTTAAAATCAATGTTGACAGCTACGAGGCAGTTGGTATTTTCGAGGCTGATATTTCTAACATTTAATAGGAGAGGGCTATGGAGATAAAATCTGACAAGTCAAGCGTCGATATTGTATCTCTTGTAAAGCTCCTTCTCTGCATCACCGATGCAGAGAAGGACTCTCTTATATATGCTCTTTTAGAAAACGCCTATTCCTATGCCTGCGATTTCACGCACGCTGACAAAATCCCATCGAGCGTGCTTGCAAAAATGGTCTGCGAGGACCTTTCAAGAGCAAGTGGCGTTATAAAGCGTGCTCGTGCAGGAATGAGCGAGGAATACACAAACGGTTATAGCGAAAGCGTGCTTTCACAGCTAAGAGCGTTAAGAGGACTAAGAGCCTTGTGAGGTCGATATGCTTGAAAACGAAAAGAAAAAATACAAGGTATATAGGGTAGATTTCGAGAGCCGTATCGCTCATATGGTTGGAGAGTGTCGCCTCGCTGTATACCAAAGAAGCGATCGCCGTGATGTGGATAACACCATAGGAGCAATTTTCCTAAAAAAGACATATTATGGAATATGTGACGCTATGGATATAAGAAGCGGTGATATTATTATGCACGATGAGAATAAACTAAGAGTAATAAGTGCTGTGCCGTGTGGGAGCGAGCTAACCCTACACCTTGAGAGCGTGGAGCTTTTAGATACAGGCGCATATGAGATAGAGGGGGAAGAGAATGTTTGATATAATACTTAACAAAATAAAGGAATGCACCGATAACAGGGTGCTAACTCGCCCATACGAGGTGAGCGGGGAGTGTGTTATTGTCAAGCTTGAGCCTCAGGCATACGATAACGGAGTATGCACCTCACGCCTTGAAATTCTCTGTATTGCAAAATCCTACGAGAGGGCTCTTTTGAGCTTTGATAAAATAAGTCAGGGACTTGATGAGCTATCCACCGAGGAGAACGAGGTGCTTGATATAGACCTTGAAAGCACAGTAATAAAATACGACACGGTGTCGGGCATGACACGACTTATGGGCGTGTTTAGTGCTTATACGGAGGTGGGCTACGATGATATTGAGGAATGAGCATCAAAGCCTCTTGCTTGACGGGGAGAGTGGCGTAAGGCTTGAAGGGCTTTACATATCTGGCTACGAGGTAAACTCTCTGCTTGGGGCAGAGAGCGAGCTTACGGGGGTGATTTGTCACTCTCGCTCGCTCGGAAAAAGAGATGTTAAAATAGAGGGCTACATAAGCGAGGAGCTTGAAGCAAATCGCCGAGCATTAGGGCAAATATGCACACAGGACGGGGAATTTTACCTTGTTGACGGTGACTATATGCTCGCACTTGTGCTAACAAGGGGCATTGAGATAAGCTATGAGAAGAAATTTTCAACCAAGCTTTTAAAATTCACCCTTTACGCAAGGACAACCAATCCTCTTTGGCAAGCAACCGAGGAGGAGGGAGTGCCAGGCATATCCTGTGGTGGAAACTCCACCGATGAAAGTGCGATAAGGCTTGTAAACTCGGGCGATGCCCCCGTTGGATTTAGCCTATACCTATACATAAGGATTGGAGCACCTAACATTTCGTTTAGCAAAAACGGAAAATATCTAACCCTTACAGGACTTTCTCTTGAAACGGGAGATCAGCTATTTATCGACACACGCCGAGGCAAAAAGAGTGTAAATCTCATAAAAAAGGGGACAAGCACTCCCATCTCCGTGCTTGACAAGGTCTTGCTCGGCTCAACCTTCTTCGAGCTTGATGTAGGGGATAACAAAATAGATTATTCCTTAGTGGACTCTGTTGTAACAGCGACCATTTCGTTTAGACCTTGCTATATGAGGTGAGCTATGGAGATAAGAATTTTAGGCAAGAATTTCGACCTTGCCGAGATAATTGATGATCCAATCGAGCTTCGCTATACAGAGTGCTTTCGCAAGGCAGGCGAGCTTTATATGAGAGTGCCCTTTGAGAGGGAAAGATACTCAAATCTCGCCACAGGCTCGAGGATTATGGTCGAGGGCTTGATTTTTACGGTAAATAAGGTTAGAATGAGCGAAAACGAGATTATCGTAGAGGCAAGAGGGCTTTTTGATGAGCTAAGGCAGATTTATCTTGCCACTCCCGAGATGTTAGAGGAGAAAGCACCCGTCGAGCTCATAGAGGAGCTTGTGGGATTGGCAAGATTTAATGGCGTAAATTACACCATTCAGGTAAACGCCGACACAACAGGCGAGACAGTCAAGGTTTACGATTGGTGTGCAAGCTACTACGAGATAATAGCCTCGCTTTTTAACTCCTATGGTCTTGGCTATCGAATGGTATACGACGATACTCGTGACGCTCTACAATTTCGTATTTGCCCTCTTATCGACAAGGTAAGCGAATCGTCAGCGATGGTGCTTTTGAGTCAGGAAAAGGAGGACTTTGAGCTTATAAGGGTTGTGCGTGATGATACAAGCTACAAGAATTTTATAACTGTTAGAGAGTGGTTTGAGGTTAACGAGATTATGTATGAAAAATCATATGACCATACAGCCACGGAGAACAAAAGAGAGCTTGCGGTAAGCGTAATAACGGGCGCGAGAACCGAGAAGGAGCTATATAGTGCCTTTGATACAGTCGCAAGAAATCTATTCAATAAGCATAGAAGAGTTAACGAATACACCATTTTGCCATTGAGAGAGCTCGGGATTGAGCTTGGAGATGTGTGCAGGCTTGAATGTCCAGAGCTTGATGTCAGCATGGGCGCACTCGTTAGTGGGAGAGAGGTTTATCAGGGGCAAGGTGGCTCATATGAGCATTTAATATTGGAGGTGGACCATTGGCAGATCCCATAAAGGAAATATGTGATGAAAGGAGCACGCAGACAAGAAGGCGACTTGACAAGCACGCAGATACAATCGACGCATTAAAGGTTTGCTCGGTAAAGCTTACCGAAATGGTCGAAATACATAACGAGAGATTGAAGGACCACGAGAGCCGTCTTGACGACCTCGAAAGGCGTCCGTCAAATATTCTTAGCAAGGTAGTAGATGCTCTCATATCTGCACTTGTTGCGACACTTGTCTGCATAATTTTCTAATGAAAAAGCTAACAAGCAGAAAGCTTTGGCTTGCTATTGCGGGCTTTGTAACTGCACTTTTAGTCCTCTTTGGAGTGGATGAGCTGAGAATAGAGCAGGTTTGCACACTAATTGGTGCGCTTGGCTCACTCTGTGCGTACATTCTTGCCGAGGGCTATGCAGATGCAAAGGGAGCGAGCAAGGAGCAAAAGGATAGCACCCAAAGCGAAAAAGATGAAAATAAATCATAAAAGGTCTTTATTTTTAAGCGTATATGTGGTAAAATATTAACAACATTTATTAAAGCGAGGCGAAATTTATGATAAAAGCGATAATATTTGACCTTGACGGAACTCTGTGCGAAACGCTCGTTGACATTCGCACCGCTATTAATGCGATGCTAACAAGGCTTGGATACAGGACACGCACTCGTGCAGACCTTCTTAGGTTTATAAACAATGGTGCGAGGGAGCTTGTACGCCGTTCGCTTCCAAAGGATGTTCACAAGGTTGAGTTTATAGTAGATAGTGCGCTTGGCATATATGAAACAGAATACGCTAAATGTCATTGTGACAAGGTTAAGGCGTTTGACGGAATAATGTCTGCGCTTGCAGAATTAAAGGGCAAGGGCTATAAGCTTGCGGTTTTGTCAAACAAGCAACACCAATTTGTTAAAAACATAATTGACAAGGAGTTTGGCAAGGGCGTGTTTAATGTTGTTATGGGACACTCATCATATCCAACTAAGCCAGACCCCACCTCTGCGCTTGCCATTGCAAAGCAATTGGGAGCAAAGCCCGAAAGATGCGTTTTTGTTGGAGATAGCGATGTTGATATGCAAACCGCAAAAAATGCAGGAATGCTCTCGGTTGGCTGTGAATGGGGCTATCGTGATAGAGAGGTTTTGGAGGAGGCAGGGGCTACAAAAATAGCCACATCCCCCGAGGAATTGGTATCAACAGTAGAGGACCTTGAAAGAACCCTTGAGGCTGCAAAGATAGCTGTAAGGCTTGCAAAGAGAAAAAAGACGCCAAGACCTGAGTAAGGACAACGCCTGCTTAGTAGGAGCAGGGGAGAAAATCGAATGAAAAGCATACCTAATTTTAGGTATGCTTTTTTGTTTAAAATTGTTGAAAAATATATGTGCGTGTGTTAGAATTATAATAGATAAGTATAGCCATTTGGCTTTATTCGTGAGGAGTACGCTATGAACGAAACAATTTGTGCAATATCCACCGCAAGAGGTAAGGGTGGAGTTGCTATGATAAGAATAAGTGGAGAGCAGGCAAGGGAAATCGCCCTTCGTGCCTTTGTGCCGTCATCTGGTAAGGAGCTATGCCCCGAGCCAAGGCGTGTATACTATGGTAGCATTGTGCGTGATGGCGTGCCGATTGATGATGTCACCCTGACCTACTATAAAGCCCCTGCGTCCTATACAGGCGAGGATGTGTGCGAGATTTGCTGTCACGGTGGAGTATATGTAACCTCGGCTGTGCTTGAGGTGGTGCTATCGTGCGGAGCAAGGCTTGCACAGGCAGGAGAGTTTACCAAAAGAGCATATATAAATGGCAAGCTCACCCTTTCTCGTGCCGAGGCGGTTGGGCAGATTATAGACGCTAAGAGTGATGCTCAGCTTATGCTTTCGAGTGCTACAAGGAGAGGAACTCTCTCCCGTCGTATTGATGAGATTAAGGCGATAATGCTTGATTTAATAGCGAGGGCGTATGTCATAGTTGACTATCCAGATGAGGAGCTACCTACTCTTGAAAGAGAGGAAATGGAGAAAAGGCTCACCCTTGCAAGAGAGGAGCTTTATAAGCTAAAAAGGAGTGCTCGTGCAGGACTTGCGATTAGCGAGGGAATAAAAACAGTAATTGTTGGAAGACCAAACGCAGGCAAAAGCTCTCTTTATAACGCAATAAGTGGCGAGGAGCTTGCTATTGTTACCGATATTGCAGGCACTACACGAGATGTTATTGAGCATACCGTAACGCTCGGTGGGCTTACCCTTCGCTTGGCAGATACCGCAGGACTAAGAGATGCAAGCGATGAGGTTGAGAAAATAGGAATTGAAAGGGCGTGGAGGCGTCTTAGCGAGGCAGAGCTTGTTTTATGCGTGTTCGACCTTAGCGAAAAAGAGAACGAGCAGGACAAGGAGCTTTTGAAAATTGCAGAGGGTATGCAAAGCATAGCCATAATGAACAAAACCGACAAGGGGCGTGCCCTTAGCGAGGACTTTGAGAGGGAGATAAAGGAAAAAATCGGCAGGGTGGTGTATATGAGCTTGGCTGATGAAAACGCAACCACTCCTCTTGCAAATATGCTTGCCCAAATGTATACGCTTGACCAAATCGACCTGTCAAACGACGCAGTTATATCAAACGCAAGACAGGCATCAAGCATAAACGCCTCAATTGAGGCAATCGAGGAGGCGTGCTCGTATCTTTCTGTGGGAGAA
Organism: Eubacteriales bacterium; assembly: GCA_045594305.1. Classification (GTDB taxonomy): domain Bacteria; phylum Bacillota; class Clostridia; order Oscillospirales; family CAG-272; genus RGIG2000. Next base: position 21,806 of record JAZNYH010000105.1, read on the forward strand.
AGCCCCGACATTGTGTGCTTTTCACTTGAAAGAGCCCTTGCGAGCCTCGAAGAGGTCGACGCCCGAGCCATCAGCGAGGAAATAGTCAACCAAATCTTCTCCCGCTTCTGCGTGGGAAAGTAAATCGGACAACAATAGGAGAGAGATATGAGGAAGTTAAAGGTATTTATCAGCTATTGCTCGGCGGATCAAGCTATAAAGGACGAGCTTGCCGAGAAAATAGGAGAGCTTGCAGAGCGCTACAAGGATAAGGTAGAAATAAAAATCGTGTCTATGGACCAATTTCACGAGCCAAGCTGGGACGAGTGGATGACACGAGAAATCAAGGAGTGCGACCTAATAATCCCCATTCTCACCGAAAACTCAATGAACGAGTGCAGAGCGGGAGAAACAAAAAAGCGTGTATACGATGAGGTACGCACCGCAAGAGATGAAAACAAGCAAATGATTCCTCTTGCGTTTTGCGATATTGCCGATGGAATGAGGGCGCATATAGGCTCTTATACTGCTGTTGGTAGCATTGAAAGGGCTGTCGGTCAGCTTGAATATTGCGTGTCGTGCGTTGCCGAGGGACGGGCGTTTTCCTTTGTGGAAAATGCGAGCTTTGAGGGCTTGGAATATGCACGCACAAACACCAACTTTGTAGGCAGAGAAAGCGACTTGAAATGGCTTGAGGAGCATTTGGATAAAAGAAATGTTGTGATTCTTACAGGTGACGGCGGAATAGGAAAGACTACGCTTGCGGAGTGCTTTTTCCAAACTCACAAGAAAAAGTATTCCGTTGCTTACATAGTTGATGCCTCAAACGGAATAAGGCGCAGTATAATCGACCTTCCCTTGAAAACAAGGCACATAAAGGATGAAAACGAGCGTTATATTGCCAACAAGCGTCTGCTTGCAACACAAGATGAAAAGACGATTATCATTTTTGATAATTGCGATGTGAAAATTTCGGGCAAGGAGCTTGACGATCTTGTCGATAAGCTTCGTTGCAGATTTATTATCACCTCTCGTGTAGGCGATGATGGCTTTTGCGAGGTGGATAGATTGACGGTTGGAGCGATGCCGAATGAGGAGCTTTTACAGCTTGTCCTTAGGCACAATCCAAGCGTGTACAATCAGGTTGGCAAGAGCAAGAGTGAGGTTGAGAGGGATCTCTTTAAGTTCTTTGACAAAATAGGCGGACATACCATGACCGTCGAAATGGCGAGTGCAATTATGGAAAATGCGTGGGTGAGCCTTGAGGAAATCACGAAACAGCTTTTTGAATGCAAGGACACCGCCACAACAAGAAAATTTGAAAGAGAGCAAACGATAAAGCAAAACCTTGAAAAGCTCTATAATTTCGCCGTTTTGAGTGATGAGGAAAGGCGTATTTTGAATACCCTATGTCTTATCTCTCCAAGCGTTGGAATGGAGTTTTCCGAGCTTAAGGCACTTTTAGGGCTTAACGACGCAAATGCCACAAGGAGCCTAATTAAAAACACCTTTGCAAAGCAAGCAAAGATTACTAAGCGTATCTACATGCACCCTCTTTTGGCAGATGTTTACTATGGCTCAGAGAAGGTACATAAAACCGAGGAATATCAAACGGTAGCAAAGCACATCGCATCGCTTGAGAGCGACGATGCGGACCTTGATAAAAATAGAGAGGCTCTGCTACAATGCTTGTATTTTACCGAAAATCGCTTGAGCGACCTTGCCGATAAGAAGCTTGCCGGCGATATGTACAATACAATAGGAGATTGCTTTATTATAGTTGCCGAATATACAAGGGCTCTTGACTATTTTAAAAAAGCGTTTGAAATCAGGCTTGAGGTATACAAGGATAATCCAAATCATCCAAGTATTGCAGTGCTCTACAACAATTTAGGAAATGCACATAAATATCTTGCTGAATATGACATTGCTAAGGATTATTATGAAAAAGCACTTGAAATCAGGCTTGAGGTATATAAGGAAAATCCAAGCCATCCAAGCATTGCGGGAAGCTACAACAATTTGGGAATTGTGTATCATGATCTTAGCGAACATGAAACAGCTAAGGATTATTTTGAAAAATCACTTGAAATCGATCTTGAGGTATATAAGGAAAATCCAAATCATCCAAGTATTGCGGTAAGCTACAACAATTTAGGAAGTGTGTATCGTGATCTTAGCGAATATGAAACAGCTAAGGAATATTATAAAAAAGCACTTGAAATCTATCTTGAGGTATATAAGGAGAATCCAAATCATCCAAGCGTTGCGGAAAGCTACAACAATTTAGGAATTGTGTATAGAAATCTTAGCGAACATGAAACAGCTAAGGAATATTATGAAAAAGCACTTGAAATCTATCTTGAGGTATATAAGGAAAATCCAAATCATCTAGACATTGCAATGAGCTATATAAAAGTAGCCCTTTCATATCATAAGCTTGGCGAATACGAAATAGCGAGAGAATATTTCAAAAAAGCAAAAGAAATAACCGGTGGCGGAGAGGAATAAAATGGAAACGAAAAGATTTACCAAGAACGACAGTGGCTTTGTGTGTGAGGCGTGTGGAGCGGTTGTTGAGCCACTTGGCTATTCATCGAGAAATCATTGTCCTAAGTGCCTATGCTCAAAGCATGTTGATATAATGCCGGGCGACAGGGCGAGCGATTGTGGTGGAATTATGCGACCAATCCGTGTCGAGATAAGCCCTAAAAAGGGATATATGATAGTCCACAAGTGCGAAAGGTGTGGATATGTGTCTAAAAACCGCACCGCACACGAGTCGCCCGTACAGCCCGATGACCTTAAAAAGATAATAAAGCTGACCGCAGGGGAGTTGTAGAGTGCGAAATGGTCGAGAGGCCTCGACGGGCGTATTGATGAATGCGAAGTGCGAAATTAGGAGTGCGGAGTGGTCGAGAGGTCTTGACGGCGAGGCAAATTGAGAAGCTTACTTTGAAAGGAAAAATATGAGGTGTAATTTATGCCCACGCAGGTGTGGAGTAGACCGTGAGGTGTCGCTCGGAGCTTGTGGGGTGGGCGATAAAATAAGGGTGGCTAAGATAATGCACCACGAGTGGGAGGAGCCACCGATAAGTGGTACACGATTTAGTGGAGCGATATTCTTTTCGGGGTGCAATCTTGGGTGTGTATACTGTCAAAACGCACCTATAAGTCACGAGTGCTATGGTGAAGAGATGAGCGAGGAGGCTCTTGCCGAGGCTATGCTAAAATTGCAGAGCGAGGGAGCGCACAACATAAACCTCGTAACCCCTACCCATTATAGCGACAAAATAAGGGGAGCTATTGACAAGATAAGAGATAGGCTCAAAATACCCGTAGTGTATAACACAAGTGGCTATGAGCTACCCGAGCAAATTGCCAAAATGTCGGGCTATGTGGATATATTTCTTACCGATATGAAATATTTTTCCGCCGAGGCATCGAAAAAATATTCCCGTGCGAGCGATTATTTTGAACACGCCCTTGCCTCGGTCAAGGAAATGCTTAAAATCTCGCCCGAGTGCGTCTTTGATAGCGAGGGAATAATGAAAAAGGGCGTTATTATACGCCACCTTGTACTGCCGTCGCTAAGGGCAGACAGTATAAAAATCTTAGAAACGCTAAATAGCGAAATCGACATTTCAAAAATACGCCTTTCGCTAATGAGCCAATACACTCCCGATTTTTGCCCTGACAAAATCAAGGAGCTAAAAAGAAAAATTACCACCTTTGAATATCAAAGCGTGCTTGACAGGGCAAACGCCCTCGGCTATGAGGGATACATACAGGAAAAATCCTCGGCGAGCGTAGTCTACACACCCGAGTTTAAGAAAGGAAATAAAAATGAAGCTTAGAACCCCCGATTTAATCACTCTTTTTACAGGCAAGGAAAGGGTATCTCTTGATGCCGAAAATCCTGTAAGCGACAAGGGAAGTGTTAGATTTTCAATCGAAAATGACGCCTTAAAGGTGTTTGTAAGATCACAAAGCGTAAAAGCAATCACCCTTAGATGGCAAGCTCCTGCGAAAGAGGGCGTCAAGGTGCTTGGCGACGCTTGGGAGAGAGGCTATGGCGACCTTGAATGGCGAGGAATAGTTCCCGAAAGGGTTATGCCGTGGTACATAGCAGTATCGAACGGAAGCGATATGGAGCTTGACTATACGGGCAGACTTACCGAGTGCTTTGGAGTTGGCGTACAGCCAAATGCGATTTGTATGTGGAAATACGACAAGGCAGGGGTGAGCTTAATTCTCGATGTAGGAAACGGTACACATCCAACCGAGCTTGGTGGACGAGAGCTCGAATGTGCGAGCGTGTATTTCAAGGAATACAGAGAAATGAGTGCGTTTTCTGCTCTTAAAGAGTTTTGTGCAGTTATGAGCCCCGAGCCATATACCACCGACCATATCGTTTATGGCTCAAACAATTGGTATTACGCATACGGGAAAAGCTCGCACGATGAGATAATTAGCGACACAAAATTTGTAAAAAGAATGACACAGGGTAACGAAAATATACCCTATATGGTAATTGATGACGGCTGGCAACCAAACCCAACCGACGCCCCTTGGGATATAGGAAATGAGCGTTTTCCCGATATGAAGCGTCTTGCCGAGGAGATAAAGGCTCTTGGTGTACGCCCAGGAATATGGGTGAGATACCTCATAAACGGCAAGGATGACGAGCCAAGAAAGATAGAGCTATCCGAGGAGTGGTATTCCGTAAGGAATAATCGCTGTCTTGACCCATCACACCCCGAGGTTCTTGAATATGTAAGAGAAACCACAAGGCGTATTGTCGATTGGGGCTACGAGCTTATAAAGCACGACTTTTCCACCTTTGATATTTTCGGTAAATGGGGCTTTGAGCTAAGCGAGGGTATGTGTGTAGGAGATTGGTATTTCTACGACAGAGCCAAGACCACAGCTGAGATTGTAAAGGAATTTTATAGAGTAATTAAGGAAGCGTCAAGGGGTGCAGTTATAATTGGCTGTAATGCAATAGGACACCTTTGCGCAGGACTCCATCAGCTCAATCGCACAGGCGACGATACAAGTGGCTTTGAATGGTCGAGAACTGCAAAAATGGGCATTAATACCCTTGCATTTAGAGTGTGCCAAAACAATTCCTTCTTTGGGGCAGATGCCGATTGCGTTGGAATCACGGGAGCGATTTCGTGGGAGCTTAACTCAAAATGGCTATACCTTCTTTCAAGAAGTGCATCATCACTATTTGTATCCTGCAAGCCAGGCATTCTAACACCCGAGCAGGAGGCAGAGCTAAGCGAGGCGTTTGCCGTAGCATCAGTTCAGCGTGATGAATTTATTCCTCTCGATTGGATGGAAACAGTACGCCCACAGGTGTATCTAATAAACGGCAAAAAAATGACAATAAACACCTATGAGGAATAAAAAGCAAAAAGGCGTGCTTAAATTAAAAAAGCATTGATTTTTTAGTAGATTGTGATATAATTAAGTAAATAAGTTAATTTTTAAGGAGAGAAAAATGACAATTCTAAAAAGAACACTAATTTTAATTATGTGCGTGATTTTGTCGCTTACAATGGCGTTTTTGCTCACCTCGTGCGAGGAAGAGGAATCGCCAAGCGAGAGCCAACACGAGCATAGCTACGGCGAATTTGTAACAACCAAGGAGCCGACCTGTACAGAGGCGGGAGAAAGGCAAAAGTCCTGCTCCTGTGGCGATAAGGTAATCGAAAAAATAGAGGCAAGGGGACACACAGAAGAGGCTATTGCAAGGGTAGAGCCAACCTGTACCAAATCGGGACACACAGCGGGCAAAAAATGCTCCGTATGTGGCTGTGCCTTGG